>WQYW01000093.1 GCA_009781045.1 Alphaproteobacteria bacterium | reverse complement strand
TGGGGCACGCCCGGGCTGCTGCGCGGCCTCGATACTGAACGGGCGGCCTCCCTTGGGGCACGCCCGGGCTGCTGCGCGGCCTCGATACTGAACGGGCGGCCTCCCTTGGGGCACGCCCGGGCTTGCTGCGCGGCCTCGATACTGAACGGGCTACCTCGCTTGGGGCACGCCCGGGCTGCTGCACCGACTTCGCGAAGCTCCGCCAGCTCGCCTCTCGGCGAGCTGGCGGAGCAGGTCAGTTTCTTTCTAGGGACACTGGATGGAAGCGATGGAAGAGGTCTCCATGACACTTCATCTGGATCGGGATTTATCTTCCCGATTCACCGCCGCAGCAGAACGCGAGCACAGGCTGGCGGAGCAGGTTCTGCTGGAGTTCGTGCGGGACTATGTTGCGATGGCGGATTCGAAGACAGGGATTTCACCGGAGGAACGACAGCGGCGGCAGGAAGCCGTCAATTTTGCCCGAGCGTCGGTTGGGCTCGAAGGCTTCAAACTTTCGCAGGCCGAAGAGGCCCACGCCGAACGCTACATCAACGGCGATATTGATATCAAAGAATTTGTTAGAGTGCGGTCTGGCTGATACCGAGAAAGGCAAGCCATGGTCAGAGATGATCGGGAAGGGTTTGAAGGCAGACATACATTTCGGCGTATTGTCGAGATTGGCGTAGATCCCGTGCGTGGCAGTTTTGATGCTGCGCATCTTCGGGAAATTCATCGTCGCATCTTCCAGGACCTGCCAGGCCTTGGCTTCCCGGACGTGAAGCCCGGCGCGTATCGGCAGCAAAGCCCGCCCGGGGTGGACTGGGTAAAGTATCGCAGGCTTGCAACAAGAAGTGATCGCAACCCGGTCGCGTATTCAAGCATGAGCAGCGGTTGTATCGGGCGGCTCGAAAGGGCCCTGGAGAAAATGGGCCCCGCTGGAATTGTCCAGACTGAATACGGCTGAATTTGCCGATGCCATGGGGAAGCTCTACGCCGAGCTTGATTACATCCACCCGTTCGGTGATGGCAACAGCCGTACCCTTCGCGCGTTTACGCGCCAACTCGCCAGGGAGGCTGGCTACGAAATCGATTGGGAACGCTTTGGCAGCGACGAGTTTGGGCGGGATCTGCTCTACATTGCGCGCGACAGGAGTGTGAACGAGATTGCATATCTGCATGTCGAGAGGGAATCCACGCGCCGGGCGATTGCGATGAGTCTGGCACAGAGCCGGGGGAACCGTGACATGGCGGATCTCCTGCGCGATATAGTCCGCCCGCGTCGGGCGCCACGATAGAGTGGTCGCCTGTTTTCCGCGGCCATGGTCACAAATGGGTTGTGGAAGGGAGAAATCCGGAAACGGACATCGTGAGGGTTTGATTGCCGTCTGCCGCGTGCAGAATGGGGCGTGAGGAGCGGCATGGAAAAGAAACTGTGCAAGATCGTCGTCGATGGCTCCTCGCAAAGGCCAGGAACTCATCGTGGCACAGATAATCCCGCAACAACGGGCCGGGCTCGATCAGCCCGGGGAGGAAGGACCTGGCATAACCCAGGCCACCGGGGAAACCCGCTTCGCATCCCACTTCATCACCTGTCACTGTCCTTCAGGCGGCTCACCCCGCGAGGGGTGGCCTTCCAAAACGGGCTGGCTGTCCTCGTCGAAAGCGATCGTGCCGGCGGTTTGCGATCCCTCAAGAGGGGCGTGAGTTAATCCTTCGTTAACCCGGCCTTAAGCCAACGTGACTAGAATAACTGCGGGCGATGGACCAGGTGTCACGCGTATGGCGGGGAAGAAGAAAGCGCGCGGCGAGCGCAAGGAGCCGCTGTTTGGCCTGCGCGCGGCGCTTGCGGATCTGCGTCTGACGCCCGAAGACCGGATTGCGGACCCGCAGCCTGAAGCAAAGCCGAAGAAAACGGCCGTGAAGGCTCCCAGGGCTGAGACGGAGGTGGCGGACAAGGCTGCGGGCGACAGCAAGGGATCCGCCGCTCCTGCGGCCCGGCGGAGCTGGGGTTTGCGCCTTGGCCGTCTGGCCTATTGGTGCCTGGTTCTCTGTCTGTGGAGCGTGATCGGGGTCGTGGCCCTGCTGGTCTGGGTCGGTGCCCATCTGCCGCCGATCCAGTCGCTTGAGATCCCCAAGCGCCCGCCGACCATCCAGATCGTCGGCAGCGACGGCAGCCTTCTGGTGCAGCGCGGGGAAATGGCCGGGGCCAATGTGGCGCTGAGCAGCCTGCCGCCTTATCTGCCCAAAGCCTTCATCGCGATCGAGGACCGTCGCTTCTATTCCCATTACGGCATTGATCCGCTCGGCATCGGCCGGGCTCTGTCTGCCAATCTGCTGCACCGCAGTGTTTCACAGGGCGGCTCGACCCTGACCCAGCAACTGGCCAAGAACCTGTTTCTGACCCAGGAACGCACAATGGCGCGCAAACTCCAGGAAATGGAGCTGGCGCTGTGGCTGGAGCACACCCATTCCAAGGATGAGATCCTCGAACTCTATCTCAACCGGGTCTATTTCGGTTCGGGGGCCTATGGCGTCGAGGCAGCGGCGCAGCGCTATTTCGGCAAGCCCGCCCGCAACGTCACCCTGGCCGAGGCGGCGATGCTGGCTGGACTGGTGAAATCGCCCTCGCGCCTCGCTCCGAACCGCAACCCGGTGGGTGCCGAGGAGCGCGCCCGCCTGGTGCTGAGCGCGATGGCCGAGGTCAAATTCATCACCGAAGCGCAGGCCAAAGCCTGGATTGACCATCCCGCCATCAAGGTCAAGCCGGAAGGAGCCGGGACCATCAACTATGTCGCCGACTGGATCGGTGAGGTTCTGGACGATCTGGTGGGGCAGATCGACCGCGACATTGTGGTGGAAACCACCATCGACCCGAAACTGCAGAATGTCGCCGAAACTGCCATTATCGATACGCTGGCGGCGAAAAGCGTCAAATTCAACGTCTCCCAGGGCGCATTGGTGGCGCTGGCACCGGATGGCGCGGTCCGCGCCATGGTCGGCGGGCGCAACTATGCCGACAGCCAGTTCAATCGCGCGGTTACCGCCAGACGCCAGCCGGGCTCGGCGTTCAAACCCTTCGTCTATCTCACCGCGCTTGAAGCCGGGCTGACGCCCGATACCGTGCGCGTCGATTCGCCGGTCGAGATCAAGGGCTGGAAGCCGGAAAACTACAGCCGGGACTATCTCGGTCCGGTGACCCTGACCCAGGCCCTGGCGCTGTCGCTCAACACGGTCGCCGTTCGGCTTGGGCTTGAGGTCGGGCCGCGCAATGTTGCCCAGACCGCGCGGCGCTTAGGGATCACCTCGCGGCTTGGACCCAATCCGTCACTGGCGCTCGGGACCTCGGAAGTGTCGGTGGTCGAACTGGTATCGGCCTATGCGCCCTTCGCCAATGGCGGCTTTGCGGTAACGCCCCATATGGTGGCACGGATCCGGACCAAAGACGGCCGGCAGCTTTATGCCTGGAAACCGGAACGAGGCAATCCGGTGATTGATCCGCGCAACGTGGCGCTGATGAACAGCATGATGCGGGAGACGCTGCTGTCGGGAACGGCGCGCAAGGCCGAGATCCCGGGCTGGATGGCGGCTGGCAAGACCGGCACCAGCCAGGATTTCCGCGATGCCTGGTTCGTCGGCTACACCGCCAATCTCGTCACCGGGGTGTGGCTCGGCAATGATGACAATTCGCCGACCCGCAAGGCCACCGGCGGCGGTCTGCCGGTCGAGATCTGGAGCCGCGTCATGCGCCGCGCCCATGAGGGTGTCGCAGTGGTCAATCTGCCGAGTGTGGCGAGCGATCCGGTATCGAACTTCATTTCCGCAGTCACCGGCCCGCGGCCGGCACCGATGGCACCTGAGATGATGCCGGCGGAGCGCGGGCTTCCGCCAGGGTCACCGCGGCCGCAGGCCGCAGCCGGGCTTGACGGCTGGCTGGCACAGCGGCTGTTTGGTGGCGTGCGCTGAATGAGCCGGATTGCCCAGGGAGGATGTGGGGCGCACGGGACGTTCAAAGCCAGCCAGCACAGGCAATCAGACCTGGCACGTCCGCCCGACGGCTTGCAGGCGGGCGCATTCACGGCGGAATTGAAGGCCAGGATTGCTCGACGGCTTCCAGAAAGTGCGAGCCTCAGGCCTCAATGCCGTAGCGATGCAGGTCATTGCCGCTGGTGTCGAGCCATTTCTTGGCGCGCTCGACGGAGGGGCAGATCCGCCCCACCAGACGCCAGAAGCGCACCGAGTGGTTCATCTCGACCAGATGAGCGACCTCATGTGCTGCAATATAGTTTAGCACAAAGGGTGGGCTGAGGATCAGGCGCCAGGAAAAGGACAGGGATCCTGCCGAGGTGCAGGATCCCCAGCGGCTCGACTGGTCACGGATTGAAAGCCGCGTCACCTTGACGCCGAGCTCGCCGGCATGGAAGGCGGTGGCGCGCTGGAGATCGTCACGCGCCTCACGCTTGAGATAATCGTGCACGCGGCGATCGATATGTTCGATGCCGCCGGCAACGCAGAGCAGGCGCTCGCCGTTGTCGCGGACTTCGGTCCACACCGTGCCGCGCTCGCCCGCGCGGTGGACGATGCGGTGGGCGACACCGCGCAGCGGGACCTGGGTGCCGGGCTGGAAGGGGGCAGCCTTGGGCAGGCGGCCAAGACGCGCGGCGATCCAGCCGCCGTGACGCTGGGCGAAGTCTCTGGCATTGGCCAGCGTGCCCCGCGGCGGCATGGTCAGGATGGCTTCGCGATCACTGGGATGAATACGCAACGTATAGCGCCGCGCGCGACGATGGCGACGCACACGGATCGCGAAATATTGTGATCCGTGCCTGATCATCAGGGTCGAGGGTTCGTAAGGCCGCCTGTAGAGGAGCGCGCGAGTAGCCATTTTTCAAATCCGGGGAGCGAATCTCCGGAAGAGTCTGCCACAATACCGGGCAGAGGTAGCCCCCTGCTCAAAAAACAATTCATTTGCCCAAGATGCTGGGGGGGCAGGTGGCTCTGCCCCCTATAGAATGGGGGATGGAACCTGATTTTGGTTGCGTCGGCGGCGGATACAGGCTTCCCAAGGAGTGAATCTGCGCTCACTCCCTGATTTCGGTCCCAGGATACCTCCCGCCTGCAGGTTAACGGGAGGCTGACAGCGTTATTCTGCAGCCGCCCCGATGGCTGGTCGGGACTTTTCGGCAGCGACAAGGAAGTCGTGGATGCGTGGCAGGATCGAGTCCCTGAATCGCGCGCCGTTGAACACACCGTAATGGCCGACATCCGCCTGGACGTAGTGTACGCGGCGCTCGTTCGGGATCGCCGGGCACAGATCATGTGTGGCCTCGGTCTGACCAAGGCCGGAAATATCGTCCTTTTCCCCCTCGACCGTCATCAGCGCCACCCGCGAAATCGCAGCGGGTGTGACCGGCACCCCGCGATGGGTCATCTCGCCCCTGGGCAGCGCATGCCGGATGAACACGGTGTCGAGGGTCTGGAGGTAGAATTCGGCCGTGAGGTCCATCACCGCCAGATATTCATCGTAGAAGTCGCGGTGCTTGTCGGCGCGATCACCGTCGCCTTTGACCAGGTTGTCGAAGAACTGGTGATGGGCATCGACATGGCGGTCGAGATTCATGGCAATAAAGCCGTTGAGCTGCAGGAAGCCGGGGTAGACGTCGCGCATGATGCCGGGATGGGGGAAGGGCACCTTGGTGATGACGTGACGGCGGAACCACTCGATGCCGCGCTTGACCGCGAGGTCGTTCACCGCGGTCGGGCTGCGGCGGGTATCGATCGGTCCGCCCATCAGGGTCATGGACGTCGGCACCAGCGGATCCCCCTGGGCCTCCATCACGGAGATGGCCGCGACCACCGGCACCGACGGCTGGCACACGGCCATCACATGGATGTCGGGGCCGAGCAGGTGCAGCATCTCAATGACGTAATCGATATAGTCGTCAAGGTCGAACCGGCCCTCGCTCAGCGGCACCATGCGGGCGTCGGTCCAGTCGGTGATATAGACCTCATGGCCCGGCAGCAGGCCCTCCACGGTGCCGCGCAGCAGCGTGGCATAGTGGCCCGACATCGGGGCCACCAGGAGCACCCGCGGCTGCGGATCCTTCGGGGCCACGGTAAATCTGCGTTCGAAGTACAACAGGCGGCAGAACGGCTTTTCCCACACCGACTGCACCTCGACCGGCACGACCTCGCCGTCGATCTCCACGTCGTAAAGGCCCCATTCCGGCTTGCCGTAGCGGCGCGTGGTGCGTTCGAACAATTCGCAGCTGGCGGCCAGGGATTTGCCGATATCGGTGTGCGCCCACATGTTCATCGGATTGCGCAGCACCAGCCGGGTGGCATCGGTCACCGCGCGCAATGGATTAAGAGATGCGTGCATCATCTCATACATCCAGTACATCGGCGTGGTCAGCGCCGGACCGGCCTTGGTTACCAGGGTGGGCGTGCCAGCAAACTCACCGATCGCCATCTCTGAAATTCCCTCCAATATGCCCTTTGCACTGCGCCATTGTGCCGATTGGGCGCGATTGCGTCAACATCGCCCCAATTGTCGCAGCCTTTTTTCATTAATGGCGCAACCGGAGCCCGATGACAATGGCACAATGGTCGCAGTTCAGGGAAGCCGGACAAGGAATGGACGGAGGGACCGGGGCGGATGGACCGAACAGCGTCGCCGGGACTGAAGCCCGTGGCAGCGCTTGCCGGATGATCAATGAAGCGGCGCAGCGTTGCGGAAGGCCCCGGTTGCCGAACGGCGCGCAAGGATGCAACCCGCTCGGCGGAGGTGGACGTTCGACTCTTCGCTCCAGTCTCCGGCCCGCCTGGTTTTCCGATCCGGGTTTCAATCATCCGGGCGGCAAGCCCAAGGGAAGGCGTGAGCGACGCGAGAGAGGAGGATCAAAGCGATATTCAGCGGTGTCGCCGGTTCGCGTCACACTTATCAGCCGGCGGTTGTGGCGATCGGGCATGGAGCCGACAATGCCATCCCAGGGTCAGCGTGGCGCGTTCAGCTGCTGCGCACGCGCCGCCGATCGGCAGCGAACTGCCGGTCCGGCGCCGGTGGCAGGGATAATCGGGGTGGCAGAGGCGTTCGGCTCCAAAGCTCGAAAGCTCCAGGGGCGGTGGTCAAAAGTCATCGGCACGCCTGTGCAAACCGCCGGCCGACCGTTCCGAAAGACAGGAAAGTCGCGTCCGGCGCCGGGCGAAACGGCGAGGGCCGGCAAGGAAAGGAGAGGGCGAAAATCAGCGGACCGTTTCGCGGGCCACGGACATGCCGGGTTTTTGGCGCCCTGGAAGGCTTCGTATGGGAAAACGATCATGGATTCGTCCGGGTGGCTCATCAGGCAGGTTTGCGGCCAGGACTCCGTCTTCTGGACCGTGTCCAGGTGAATGAGGCAGCGCCTGTACCGGGCACCACCGACCGAACCGTCGTGCCCGGGTGGGGGAGATGCCGCTACATTCGGAAATGGCAGTGCGGGAGGGCCGGGTCCGGTCCTGGTCCAATTGGCTTCTGGCGCCGGATTCCCGGTCGATCGGTCCGCGGCGATGGCGTGGCCGGGAGCCAGCATGAGAGAAGGGTGGCGTCGATGCGCGTGCCGACGTCGGCTCCAATACCAGGATCGTCAACTCAGGAGTTGAATTCCGGAACACGAACTTCGGGATCCGGGCGAATCGCGATCGTCTTTGCCGGCAGCTCGTGCACAGCCCGTGCGAGGATCGCGGCCGCTTCGATGCTGCGGCTTCGGATCGATGGCGGGAGGCGCGTATCGGAAGTTGCGCGACGAGAATGAATTTGTGAGGAAGCGGAGTCCGGATCGCGAAGATCCCGCGTAGGGAAAGTTGCCCTTAAGTCGCGAACGCGGCTGAGGAACATCTGTGCGAGAGATCATCAAAGATCGCTGCATGAGAAGAAATGGCTGGTATAGCAATTGTTTACCACATCCCTACAGTTGCGGCCGATGTGGTAAAGGGTCAATCGATTCTGAAATCACATTTCGAGCAAAAGCCTTAACGTCGGTACTACCTTAAAGGACGGGTTTTCGGTCAGAGCAAGTGTCGCAAGTTCGGATAGTGTGCGTGAAGCGGTCACTCCCTTCCGCAGCAACGGTCGCGCCTCGCCTGTTTCGGACCGTCGCTGTATGTGGAGTATCGTGTCGTGCGTAGTCATCATTCGAATGTTGAAACGACCCGTCGCCCAATGCCAGCGTCCTCGGTGCTGCGCCGGCGTATGGCGATGCTGTTGTTATCGACCGCGCTGGTGAGCGCGGTCATGATCTCTTCGGCCGCCCTCGATGGCGCATTTGCGGCCAATGCCATGGGCGGTCGCGGTGGCGGCAGCGGCGGCTCGAGTCTACATCCCAATGGCGTCGGCGGAAACGGCGGTCACGGCTGTGCCGGTGCAGATCCGGCCATGCCCGGCGGCGGTGGTGGCGGCTGTGCCGGCAATGACGGCGGCACCGGGGGGCTCGGAGGCCTGGGCGGCTATGGTGGCATGCCGGGCGACACCGCCAATGGCAGCGGCACTGTGTCGGGCTACTTCTCGGGCAAGGACGGCGTCGGAGGGCAGACGGCGTCGGGGGCCGCCATCGTCAACGGCCAGGCGGGCTCCAGTCCTGAGAAAGGAAGCGGTCTCAATGCGGCGGATGGCGGCGGCGGCGGCGGCGGCGGGGGTGGTGGTGCGGGTTACGTCATGCCCAGCGGATCACCGACGATCACCGTCACCAATACCGGCATTATTGTCGGCGGCCGGGGTGGCGACGGCGGCCGCGGTGGCGACGGCGGTGTCGGCGGCAGCGGTGCTGGTGATGATCCCGTGGGTGGAAAGGGAGGGGATGGCGGCAACGGCGGCAGCGGCGGCAACGGCGGGGTCGGCGTCATGGTCGGTGATGGCAACACGCTGATCAATCGTGGCTCCATCAGTGGCGGGCAGGCGGGCGGTGCCGGAGCCGGCGGCTCGGGCGGAGCCGGCGGCAATCAGACCCAGGATCTGCCTTCGAATGGCGGCACAGCGGGGTCGCAGGGCGGAGATGGCACAGCCGGGGTCGGGATCAATGCCACCAATGCCAACATCATCACCTCGGGAGCGATCAACGGCGGGCTCAATCTGAATGGGAGCTATGCCAATGCGATCGTGCTCCAGGGCAACGAGAACCGGCTCGAGCTGCAGCCCGGCTACAGCTTCATGGGCTATGTGCTGGGATCGTCGGCCGCAGGCAGCACCAATACGCTGGCACTCGGGGGCGAAGCCACGACCGGCATCTTTGAGGTCGGCGAACTCGCCCCGACCGGTGTGCAGCCGAAGGGGGCCTGGACCGCACCCGGTCAGGACTACCAGTATTTCAACTTCACCGCTCTGGAAAAAACCGGCACCGGCACCTGGCAGCTGCAGGGCCACTGGGACAACGGCGCCTGGAGCAATATCCCGGACTGGACGATCAGGGAAGGCACGCTGCAGGCGGGTGGCACCAACGTTTTCGGCAGCAGCCAGAAGATCACGATCGAAAAGGCCGGTACGCTCGACCTCAATAATTTCAATGTCAGCGTCGGCTCGGTGATCAATGCCGGCCTGATCACGATGGGAAGCGTGACCGGACCGAGGACGGTCTTCATGGTCAACGGCGACTATACCGGCGAGGGCGGCACCATCAACTTCAACACCTGGCTTGGGGACAGCAATTCGCCGACCGATCTGATGGTGGTGAAGGGCAGTGTCTTCGGCACCACCTTTGTCACCGTTGCCAATGCCGATGCCTCCGGGCTTGGCGGCAAGACCACGGGCAACGGCATCGAACTGGTGGCGATCTCGGGAGGAAGGAGTGCGGGGGATGCGTTCCAGCAGAAGGCTCCGATCACGGCCGGGATCTATGAATATACGCTGGGTCAGAACGTCAACGGCAACTGGTATCTGACCAGCGACCTTCACAATAACAACCCGCCTCCGGCTGACGGCGGCGGCGGCGATGGCGGTGGCGGCGGTGGTTCCGGTGGCGGTGGTGGTGGCGGTTCCGGCGGCAATGGCGGTGGCGGCCACGGCGGCGGTGGCAATGGCGGTCACGGCGGCAACAACGAGCCGTTGCAGCGCTATCGCCCGGCGGTCCCGGTCTATACGACGATTCCGGCGCTGACCAACCGCTTCGGCCTCGTCATGCTGGACAATTTCGACGCCCGTCCCGGCTTCGGCGATGGCTTCGGCAGCGGCGATCTCTATGACGACAGCTGGTCCGGCCGCGACTATCAGAACGGCAATGGCAACGGCAACGGCAACAGCGCCGGGGCGGCACCGGCAGGTTACTGCTACGGGCACGACGGCAAAATCTATCGCAAGGCGCCCGAACTCTGCTTCAAGGCGCGGGCCCGGCAGATCTATGAGGTGGAAAACGCAATGCGACCGCGGCTGTGGGCCCGCGTGGTAGGCGAGACCGGTGCCATCGGATCGCGCAGCGGCGATGAGGCGACGCGCAGCGCCGCCTTCCTCAGCCATGGTCCGAGCTATGACTATGATCTTGCGGCGGTCCAGGCCGGCATCGATCTTGCGCACAGCAAGAGCGACATCGTCGGTGTCTATGTCGGCGGCGGCCATGTCAACTCGACGGTGCAGCAGGTCTATGGCGGCAAGGCCGGAACGATGAGCTTCGATGGCTATTCGCTGGGCGGTTACTGGACCCACCGGGCGGCGAGTGGATGGTATACCGATGCCACGCTGCAGGGGACCTGGTATGAGAATATCCGCAGCCAGGCACAGGCCTCGAGCCTCAATCCGGCCTGGGGCACGACCGGGATGACAACCAATGGCTGGGGCATTGCTGCGGCAGTGCAGGCCGGCTATCCGATCGCGCTGGGCAACGGCTTTGTCTTCGATCCCCAGGCCCAGGTCATCTATCAGCATCTGAGCATCAAGGGCGGGGTCGATGGCGGAATGCTGGTGGCGACCGGCAGCGCCGGCCGGGTCCAGTTCGGGGATACCGATACGGTCTATGGCCGCATCGGAGGGCGGCTCACCAGGGGCTTCCTGACGGAAGGCGGTGTGCCGATCAAGGTCTGGGGGGTGGCCAATCTCTGGCACCAGTTCACGGGAGATGCACAGACGTCATTTGTGACCTCGGCCGCGACCAGCACCCTCAACACCTCGCTCGGCGGCACCTGGACGCAGCTCGGCCTGGGCATCTCGGGTCAGGTGACGCGCAATGTCGCGGTGTTCGGCACTGCCGAATACAACATCATCGTCGCCAATGGCGAGGGCTACATGTGGGGCGGCAGGGCTGGTGTGAAGGTCGACTGGTAGCCTATCTCACGAGGCCCGGTGTCGGCATCGCCGACACCGGGCGCATGCACCGCCCGCGACCTCAGCAGCCGCCAACCAGCCGAATTTGCAATTTTTCCGGAGATCAGCCATGAAGCAGATCCTGTTCCTCGCGGTGGTGCTATTGGTGTCAAGCCCGCCTGAGTCCTCCTGCGCTGCCGATCTCGGCCTGCGCGGCACTGCGCCGCCGCCGCCGCAAAGAGCGGTGGAATATGCCACGGCACCCGATTTCTGGAGCGGCCTCTATATCGGCGGTCACCTCGGCGGTGCGTTCTCCGGCAACAACAATTTTTCCGGAATTTTCCGGGTTCCGGGCAACGAGCGGTTTCTCGGCGGCGTGCAGCTGGGAGCCGATTACAGGTTCGCGCCGACCTGGCTGATCGGTGTCGAGGGCCAGTACAGCTGGCTGTCGGGCGGCATGGGCGCGATTTTCCCCGGCGCGGTTTCGTATCGCAACAAACAGAACGGCATCGGCTCGCTGACGGCGCGGCTTGGCTATATCTTCGGGCCGGCGCTGGTCTATGCCAAGGGCGGCTATGCTTTTGCCGACAGTAGCGAAAGCGTGAGCGCACACGGTGTCGCGGTGCCGTTTTCAATAAGTGGCAGCCGCAGCCAGGGCTGGACCGGCGGTGTCGGCCTGGAGTTCCTGATGGCGCCGGATCTGTCGGCGAAGATCGAATACCAGTATTATGACTTCGGCAGGTCGGAACTGGTGATCCCGGCGCAGGGAAAATTCAGGACCGATGACAACAGCGTGAAGCTCGGCGTCAACTACCGCTTCAACTGGGCAGGGCCGGTGGTCGCGCGCTTCTGAAATCTCGAAAAGGGGCGATCACCGGGTGCGGGCGGGAATGGAGACCGGCTCGCCGGTTGCAGCCGGTGCGCCTGCGAGGGCAGTGGCCGCGAGGGACGGGAGGGTTCCTGGCGCGGTCACTGCCGCTTCCCCTTGTGAGGCGCGCGTTTTGAGCTTTGCGCAGCGGTTCGATGTCAGATCCAGTCAGCGCGGGGACGGAAGCCTCGGACCGGCGCTGGAGATCGCGCAAAAAAATGCCGCAGTCGAAAAGGGACAGCGACTGCCCCGCGTCAGGCAAAGGGAATTCTTCAGGAAGACGTGGCTTGCGCGCTTCGGCCTGCGTCGGCAGAACTCCAGGATCGAAGTCGCGGGGGCGTGGGCAACCCCTGGATCGGGTCGGCGTCGCATCGGTGGGTGCGAGCGCCCCACCTGTCTTTCCCTATCTTTACACTTGGCCTGAGCCGAAAAATCGGCATCATGACGCCATGACCCAGCAAGCAGAAACCGATTCACCCAAAGCGGGCGCGATCATCGTTCCCGTGACGCCATTTGAGCAGAACTGCACCATCATCTGGGATGAACCCGGGAAACGGGCGGTGGTGATTGATCCCGGCGGGGACGTGCCGCAGATCCTGGAGGCGATCCGAAAGGCTGGAGTTACCGTGGTGAAGATCTGCCTCACCCACGGACATCCCGATCATATCGGTGGGGCCGCCCAGTTGCGGGATGCGCTCAGGGTGCCGATCGAAGGCCCCCATGTCGGTGACAGGTTCCTGCTGGACCAGGTGGCGAGCGGTGCGGCGCGCTTCGGGATGATGGAGGCACGTGATTTTGCGCCCGATCGCTGGCTCGACGATGGCGACAGAGTGGTGGTCGGTGATCTCAGCTTCGAGGTGCTCCATTGCCCCGGCCACACGCCCGGCAGTGTGGTGTTCTTCAACCGGGAACTCAAGCTTGCCCTGGTCGGCGATGTGCTGTTTGCGGGCTCGATCGGGCGCACCGATTTCCCCGGGGGCAACCACGCTCAACTGATCCGTTCGATCACGAACAAGCTTCTGGTTCTCGGCGACGATGTGAGTTTCGTCTCCGGCCATGGCCCGGGCTCGAGCTTTGGTCAGGAGCGCATGCATAATCCTTTCCTGACCGGTTAGCGCCCTGGCGCTCGGGCTCCCTGACGGTCAGGGTCCCTGGTGTCCGAGTTCCCGGGTCAGGTCTTCCATCGGCCTTTCAGTGCGCGGGCAAGGATGGCGCGCAGCGCCCACGCCAGACGGGCTGGCGCCGGTCGTTCCGCCGCGGACGGCACCTGCCGTTCCGCCGCGGGTTCGGGTTCGATCCTGTCGGGTGGCGGTCTGTGTGCCGCGGCGGTCTGTGGCGCGGGTCTGGCGCGGTCGGTAACGCCGAAGAATTTCGCGATGTGATAGGAGGAGGAAATACCGGCCTCGATCATGAAGGCACCGGAGACGCCATAGCGCTCGTCATTGTCGCCCAGCCCGAGCGGCGTGCCATGGGCCATGTCGGTGATGGTGAAGGATTCAACAATGGCCTGACCATCGGCACTCCAGGTCCGGCGGGGATAGCCGCTGACCACGCTGCACTCGGCGGGCGCAGCGGAAAGGCCGTGAAGGTTCAGCCATTGCCGGACGATGGCGTCGGCATTGTCGGGGTCTACCGTGGGGTCGGCACTGCCGTGCCAGACCGAGACCCGCGGCCAGGGGCCGCGATGATCGGAGGCCTGGCGCACGAGATCGCCGAGTTCGGCAGCGGAACGAGTGGTGGATTGGCGCATGGCGTGGATGGCCTGACGCATGCCGGAGGCCACGCCGTAAGGCAGACCCGCAATGATG
Organism: Alphaproteobacteria bacterium; assembly: GCA_009781045.1. Taxonomy (GTDB): domain Bacteria; phylum Pseudomonadota; class Alphaproteobacteria; order Rhizobiales; family Xanthobacteraceae; genus Bradyrhizobium. The sequence continues at coordinate 7,445 of WQYW01000093.1, read as the reverse complement.
GCGCCAGCAGCGAAGACTTCCGGATAGGCCGCCAGCATCACTGCGGTCATGGCCCCGCCCGCCGACAGGCCGGTGATCGAGATCCGTTTGGGGTCAATGCCATGGAGGGCGACACTATGGGCGATCATCTGGCGGATCGAACAGGCCTCGCCGCGGCCGCGGCTGATATCGCCGGAATTGAACCAGTTGAAACAGGTGTTGACGTTATTGAGGCGGCGCTGCTCCGCAAACAGCAGTGCGAAGCGGAAATGCCGTGCGAGCGTCGACCACCCGGAGCCGAGATCGTAACCCGCGGCGGTCTGGCCGCAGCCATGCAGCACCACCACCAGCGCCCGGGGTTCAGCGATTTCCGCTGGAACAAAGGAGAACATCCGCAGATTGCCCGGATTGCTGCCGAAGCCGGTGATCTCCTGCAGCGGGCTGCTGAGGCCGGCACTGCGATCCTGGCGCGGCGTATGCAGACCATTCAGCCTCGATAAGGTGCTGAAGAAATCGACATTTCCTGCCAGCGGCACCGGCTTCTCCATCACGAATCTCTCGGGTGACGTTCTCTAGGGTGACGTTATCTCAGGGCAACGGAGACGTTAATTGCTGCAGTGCAAAAGCAGAAGTCTGATTTTTCGCGAAAATGCTGCCAATTGGTCCAATCCTCGTCACAAACCGTGCCACAATTGCCGCCTGCCAGGGTCAGGTGGCTGCGCGCGCCGGACGGTTCTCGCGGACGAGGTTGGCGCGAGAGCGTGCACACGGCACAATTTGCGAATGATCGGATCGTTTTGCGTCAGGAGCAGTGTGAAATCAATCGATGAAATCCGTCGCAGGGCACGCTCCTCGTCGGTCATTCCGCTCACGGGCGCTGGTTTCGCGGTCACCTGTCTGGTGCTGGCCACGGGTCTGCGCTGGGCTGTGGCTTTCCTGCACACGGATGCACTGTTCATGCTGTATCTGCCTGCAGTGTTCTGCGCCACGATCACCGGCGGCTTGTGGATCGGTGTCGCCACCGCCGTGATCGGTGGCATGCTCGGGGTCGGCATCGATTTTTCCGGTGCGGGTGCCGGTGCCGATGCCACCCGGCTGGTGTTGCTCGGGCCCTATCTGGCCATAAGTGCTTTGACGATGTGGGGCGTGGAACACTGGCATGGCGAGCAGATCGAGCGGCGCCGGGTCTTGAAACGGCTGGGGGAGGAGGAGGCGCACCGCAAACTCCTTGTCGCCGAACTGCAACACCGGCTGAAAAACAAGTTATCAACAGTGCATGCGGTGATGCACCAGGTTCTGCACAATGAGCCACAGATCTGGGCCAGGGTCGATCCCCGCCTGCGTTCACTCGCCACCACCGACGATCTGATCTCAAAAATCGACAATGCCGGTTGCGACATCCGCGATCTCCTGATGGCCGAACTTGGTCCCTATGGCCATGTCCGCTTCATACTCGACGGGGACCGGCTGTTCCTGCCGGCGAAACTGGCGGTGACGATGTCGCTGATGTTTCATGAACTGGCGACCAATGCCAGCAAATACGGCGCTTTTTCCGCGCCGCGCGGTCTGCTTCGGGTGTCATGGACGGTGTCGCGTGACCGCCTCACGCTGACCTGGGACGAAACCGAGGGTCCTACCATAACCCATGTCTCATTGCCCGGCTTCGGCAGCAAACTGCTCAAGTCGGCGCTCAGTGCCTTCGACGGCAAGAGCGAGATTTCCTACCTCAAAAGCGGCGTCCATTGCATCATGCAATGTCGCATTCCCGCTGCCTGATTTTATGCAATCTAATTCATACCGCCGGACCCTTATCACGGCGGCGTGATCGGCGCATGGACCTCAAGGCCTCAGGGCGACTGCGAGCACGTGAGGTTCGCCGGGCCACAGTTTGATAAAATTGAGGGAAGAATTGTCAGGAACCGGGAACAATTCGGGCCTGAGGTGGTTTCTGTGCTATGCGGTGACGCCTCCGATTGCAGATTGTGCCATGTTCAACTACAGCGAGTGAATGGGAGCCCTCTTGGGTGTTGAGGACATTAACGAAAATTAAGAGCCAAAGGAGGATGATCGGGCCTGTGCCGGTCAGAGTGCAAGAAGCTTCCCGGGATCGGGTCAAGCACCAGTAATCGCGGCAAGAGTTCATGATTTCCGTCGACCAGGACAAGTATCGTGCAGCGACCGGAAGCGAGATTGAATTCCTTCGGGGAATCATCCGCATGATGCCGGCTGGCGTGAGCGTCCAGGACGAGTTCGGCAATATCCTACTGGTCAATGATGCGGCGGCCCGAATGGCGGGACCTTCACCTCAAGCCCCAATGCGCGGTCTGTCGCAGCGCCGGGAGGCCTGCGAGGAGGCGCTTCGAACCGGCCAGGTGGTGGTGACCGAGGAGGTTGTGAAGAGAAACGGGGCGCAGCAGGTGCTCCTGACCTCGCACAGCGCGGTCCGCCTTTCCGGGCGCAAGTTCGTGATCTCGGCTTCCACCGACATTACCGAACAGAAGGATTTCGAGGATCAGCTGTTCCGCTCGGCCTATTTCGACAGTCTCACGGGCCTGCCGTCGCGCCGGGTGATCGAGCATCATGCCCACAGCATCATCGCCCGCGCAGGTCCACGCGACCGTTTTGCGCTCGCCTTTCTCGACATCGACAATTTCAAGCATATCAACGATTATTACGGCCATTCGATCGGCGACGGGCTCCTGGTCGAGCTGTCGAAGCGCCTCGGTCGCGACCTGCGCGATTCCGACATGCTGTCGCGGATTTCCGGCGACGAATTCCTGCTCCTGCTGTCGCCGATCGAAAGCGCCCAGGACGTTGATGAATTCATGAAGTCGACGCTGTCGCAACTGACGGCACCGTTTTTCATCGACGGCTCGGAGATCTTCGCCTCGACATCGGTGGGCATCAGCCTTTATCCCGACGACGGCCGCGCCTTCGAGGTGTTGTGCCAGAACGCGGACCTGGCGATGTACCGGGTCAAGAATGAAGGTAAGGGAGCCACCGCCTTTTTCGACGCCACGATGGAACGCGAAGCCGTGGCGCGGATGAAGATCGAGCAGGCGTTGCGGCTGGCGATCCTGGAGCGGCGCTTCTGCTGCGCCTTCCAGCCCAAGGTCGACATCCGAACCCATAAGGTGAAGGGCATCGAGGCCCTGGTGCGGCTGCGCGACGATGAGGGCGTGATCCAGGCTCCCGGATCCTTCATCAATCTGGCCAGTGAACTTGGGTTGATCGACGAACTCACCCATCTGGTGCTGGCGGAGATCGTCAAGTCAATCGATCTGATCAATGACGTCTTCGGTGCCGCGTCGACCATCAGCATCAATGTTGCCGCGCGGCAGGCCAGCAACACCACTTTCATGGCGTCTTTTGTGCGCGCCCTGGAGGAAACCGGCTTTCCCCGGCGTTTCATGATCGAGGTGACGGAGGACGCTTTCGTCGCCAAGGGGCATTTTCAGTGCGAGATCCTGCCGATGCTGCGACGGCTCGGGGTCGGGATTTCGATCGACGATTTCGGCACCGGCTTTTCCTCGCTGTCGGCGCTTGCGGATATCACCGCCGACGAGATCAAGATCGACCGCTCCTTTATCACCAATATTCACCTGCGCCCGCGCAGCCAGGGGATCCTGCGGGCAATCGAATCCTTAAGCGAATCGCTCGGCATGACGGTGATTGCCGAGGGCATCGAAACCTATGAGGAACTGGCCTACCTGCAGGCCACGAGCAAGATCCGCTATGCCCAGGGGTACTATTTTTCCCAGCCGATCTTCCTGGAACAGCTGAAAAGCGTGTCGCCGGTAACATCGAGCGCCCGGGTGGAACTGGCGAGCCGCATCCGCGAGCAGAGCAGGCATCCCCATCTGCTGGGCCGTGGTCCCCAAAGATAGGCGTGGCGGATGCGCCTTTCGGTCGTTAACCGACCATTTACAATGACCTGTGCCGGAGCCTCGGGCGTGTCGCGATTAGGTCTAAAATAACCGCCTTTCCTAAGGGTTGAGCCATGTCTTGGCCCTATTCGAGACCATCAAGGCAGAACCTCCGGCTCAGGAATTGCAGACGAATTGCGGCGGCCAGGCGCCGCGGCCGTGAAGGGCGGTTGAGGTAGGATTGTGCAACGGCGGATGGTGCTCTGGCTGACTCTCGGCGGCTCAGCGCTGGTCGCCGGCACCATCTTTGCCATCACCATGATCCTCGGCAACCTCTGCGCCGGGGAGACCCGGCCGTCGCATCACCTCGCCCTCATCGCCGCGATGGCGGTGCTGGCAGGGGCGGTCAATATGGTGATTTTTCTCTTCATCGCCGCTCACCTCAACCGGCAGCTGCGCGACGCCCAGGCCGGCGTGGAGTCGGTTGGCTTGCAGCTGCGGACGGCCCTCGACAACATGCAGCAGGGCCTCAAGGTCTATGATGCCACGGGGCGCCTGATTACCTGCAACCACCGCTATATCGAGATGTTCGGTCTGTCGAGCAGCGTGGTCAAGCCCGGGGCCCATTTCCGTGACGTGATGCAGCATCGCAAGGACCGGGGCACGTTCGAGGGTGATGTGCAGCAGTTCTGTGACGTTGTCATGGCCGGGGTGGCGGCGGGGCGCACCACCAAGAAAGTGATGGATGTCGGCGACGGCCGGGCGCTGCGTATTCTCAATACGCCGCTGCCACGCGGCGGATGGATCGCCACTATCGAAGACGTGACCGAAAAGCGGGATCTGGCGGAGGAGCGCGACCGCAACTACGCCTTCCTGCGCGAAATCATCGATCATATTCCGTGGCTGATCACGGTGAAGGACGCCCATACGAGGAAATACCTGCTTGCCAACCGGGTGGCCGACGAATATCTGGCGCGATCCGGGGAGTCGATTGTCGGCAAGACCGCGTTCGATATCCTGTCGCCGGAGGTGGCGCAAACCGTCACCGAGGACGACGACGGGATGCTGCGTTCTCAGGAACGCCTGGTGCTGGAGGCCCGGGTGATGGAGAGCGCAGGCGGGGTGCGTTACGTCAATTCGAGCCGGGTCGGCATCTGCGACAAGAGCGGAGAACCGCGTTACATCATCAACGTCATCGAGGATGTGACGGAGCGGCGTCGCGCCGATGAGGAGATCGCGCATATGGCGCATTACGATTTGCTCACCGACCTGCCCAACCGCACGTTGTTCCGCGAGCAGATCGCGCGTGAATATGAAAAGGCGCGCCAGGGCAACTGGTTTGCGTTGATCTATATCGATGTCGACGAGTTCAAGAGCATCAACGATTCGCTGGGCCACCACATCGGCGACGAACTGCTCAAGGCGCTCGCCGGGCGGCTTCGCGACTGTCTCAGCCCCGGTGACCTCGTCGCGCGCTTCGGCGGCGACGAATTTGCCGTCATCCGCAGTGGCGGCGGTGATCGCGGGGCAGTGGAGGTTTTCGTCAATCGGATCCAGGAGGCGATCCGCCGCCCCTATCGCTGTCGCGGTCACCAGCTCTCGGTCGATGCCTCGATCGGGATCGCTCTGGCGCCCGAGCATGGCAGGAATCTCGATCAGCTGGTGAAGAACGCCGACCTTGCCATGTACAGCGCCAAAGCCGACGGGCGGCGCACCCATCGCTTCTTTGAGCCGGCGATGGAAGCGAGCGCCAATGCGCGGCTCGCCATGGAGCAGGACCTGCGTCGGGCCGTGGCCGAGGGGGGCTTCGAAGTCTATTACCAGCCGTTCGTGGATCTGCGCAGCGATCGTGTCTCCGGCTGCGAGGCGCTGCTGCGCTGGCGCCATCCCAGTCGAGGGCTGATCTCGTCGACGGAATTCATTCCGGTAGCCGAATATACCAGCCTGATCGTTGAAATCGGCGACTGGGTTCTCACCATGGCCTGCCGGGAGGCTGCGCGCTGGCCCTCGCATATCCGCATTGCGGTCAATGTCTCGCCGGTGCAGCTCAAATACGAGACGCTGCCGCTCAAGATTGCCAGCGCTTTGGCGACATCCGGGCTCGATCCGCGGCGGCTTGAACTGGAGATCACCGAGGCGGTGCTGATTCGCGACGATGAGGCGGCTCTGGCGATTCTGCACCAGTTGCGTGACCTTGGCGTCCGAATTTCGCTCGACGATTTCGGTACCGGCTATTCCTCTCTGAGCTATCTGAGGCGCTTCCCCTTCGACAAGATCAAGATTGATCGCTCCTTCGTTGCCGATGTAACCGAAAGCCGCGGCGCCCGGGTGATCGTCCAGGCGGTGGTCAATATCGCCACCGTCAGCAACATGACCACGGTGGCTGAGGGGGTCGAGACCGAAGCGCAGCGCGAACTGCTGCGGCGCCTCGGCTGCACCGAAATGCAGGGCTACCTGTTCAGCAAGCCCAAAGCCGCCGCCGAGGTAGCGCGCCTGTTCCAGGAAAGCGGCGCCGGGCGAGTGGCGCGCTGAGCGGCATCCGCTGACCACGGAGGTGTTCAAACCGACGCAGCTGGAGATCTGCGTTCGCTCTATGTTTCGGCTCCGGGCAAAATCAATCGAACTCCTTTTCTCCCCGGTGCCTGTGAGGGCAAAAGGGAGGCGGCTGCCGCCAGAACGGGCGGGAAGCGGCGCAAAGGGCGCGAATCCTTGGGCCTCAGTGCCAGAATCCATGAGAACCAGGGAAATTTGACGGTGGATCCGGCCCATGACGAGCATTCGTGATTGACCCGGATCGTGGTTGGTCGCTATGGAAGGCTGGTTCGCGCCCGTAGCTCAGCTGGATAGAGCGCCGCCCTCCGAAGGCGGAGGCCACACGTTCGAATCGTGTCGGGCGCGCCAATAAATCAAAGACTTGCGCGCCATCCCACCGAGCAGAACCAAGAGTCGGCAGGCAACAGAGACCGGGGACTTCAGCTCCCGGGCCTCGTCGATGATCAGAACCGGCCAGTTCCGCGACTCCCCGATATGGGCCAGCGCCTGCGCCGTATTTCCGAGCCCTCCAGCGAAGTTGAAGACGGCCCGCGAGGAACGGCGTGCAGGATATGGATAACGGATAACGAACCGCCGCCTTTCGTCAACCGTCGGGCTTGATGGCGAGGGGGGGCGGGCGAGGCCGCCGAGGCATCGAGCCTGACTGCGCTGGAACTGGCGCGGCGTTTTGGGGATGCCGGTGTCGCTGCCATCCGTGATCTTCACCGACATCGCCCGAACTGTTGCGGGGGACCCAATTTTGAGGTCAGGATTACGATCGCGGACCAGATCGCGATTGCAGTGATCGGATCCGGGGCCTGGCATTGATCGAGGATGTCAGAGCGCTGCTGGAGCCCGCCCGCCGCGCGGCTTTGAAGGTGCCCTTGAGCCAGGAGAGGGTGGCAGGGGAGTGATCCAGACGAAACGGAACCGGAAACTCGCCAGCCCCATGTGAGTTCCCCACCGGCGTGCCGCCGACCCCCTTCAATGAAACTGGCGTTCTGTGCCGGCTGCGGTATGGTGGCCTGCCGCTGGCACAGAGGTCGATTTTTCCTTGGTGCGCAAGCC
>WQYW01000092.1 GCA_009781045.1 Alphaproteobacteria bacterium | reverse complement strand
CTCCCAGTATCTCCCGGCATCAATCCCCTTGACGACCTCCTCAATCCCTGACACCACCAGCCGATACCCAAGGGCGGTCGCCATGGATCGGAACTCTTGGTCGCGATCAACCGGAACTCCTGGTCGCGATCGGTCGGAATTGGTGGTCGTCTTCGTCGGAATGCGCACTCCGACTGCTTACGGGCGCGAGGTTGGGACGAAAACTGCTGCTGAGATTGTACATGAGGCGGTACTCGAGTTGACCTACACAGCCAACGATATGGCCCCCTTTGCCCGTGCTCTCGGTTATGTTGGCGCGCGTGGAAAGACAAAGCCGCCCTTCCGATGGGACGAGGAGCGACGGTTCAAGTTGCGGGCGAAGCTGGACGCCCTCTATTTTATCCTCTACGGCGTGTTCGATCCATCCAACCCGACGCAGGGGCGCGACGATGTGCGGTACATCTATTCGACTTTTCCGATCGTCGAGCGGATCGAGGCTGGCATCTATTGCCGCTATCGTAGCCGTGATTTGTGCCTCGCATGGCTCAACGCGCTCACCGCTGGCCAACCGGATGCTCAGGTAGACGGGTAGGCGGCATAACCCAATACACTGTTGATGCTTACAGTCGGAGTTCCCTGAGCGTGAGGACAAAGCTAATGCTAAACTGATTTCGAATGGGCTGGACTCAGATAGGACGAATATCGCTGTATAATGAATCAACTCGGTGGTTTCAGGAGCATCGTGTAACAGATGCTTGCAGATGATGATGGCTACGAGTCTCCTATTGTCGTTTTCAGGTTGAAGACATTGCGAGCTTGCGGGCAGACCAGCAGGCGGCCTGTCGAAACAACGTTGCGGCACACGCATCGAGGTCGAAGGTGTGTGCCCGGCTTGCTTGATTGCGTCTGCTGGGAACGGTCTGGAACTCAAGGCCAGGCAAGATCTGCCCGACCCTGTACAGCGAGACGCAAGCGTGCCGGCGGACGGGTTGTCAGGGCTGCGCCATGATCGCCACAGCCCGGGCAGCCGTCAGTCCTTCCAGGGGTCGATTTCGCCTTCCCCGGCCATGACCACGCCGAAGGGGCGCAAGCTGTGGACCACACGCACGCAGTCGGCGTGGTGGGCCAGCACGTCGGGAAGACGCCGGTAGGCCATCGGGCTCTCGTCGATATCGCCGCCGATCAGGGTGATGCTGCGGGCTTTGAGCCATTCTTCCATCTCGTCGCGGGTGAAACGCCGCTTGGCCTCCTTGCGGCCGTGCCGGCGCCCGGCGCCATGCATCGCCGAATGCAGCGAGGCGCGGGCGCGCGGGCTGTCGATGCCCTCAAGGATCACCGCGTCGTCGCCCATGGAGCCGCCGACGAAGCCCTTCTGGCCTGGAAAGGCCGGAGTGGCGCCTTTGCGCACCACCCACAGATCCCTGCCGTCATGGGTTTCGCGCCAGGCGTAGTTATGGTGGTTGTGGACGACCTCGCAGATCACGCCGCCCAGGATCCGGCGCACGCGTTCCACCACCCACTCGCGCCCGGCATAGGCGTAACGCCCCGAGAGCGTCATCGCCGCGATGTAGCGGCGGCCCAGCTCGCTGTCCTCGTCCACCACGGCCGGCGGCACATGGATGCCATCCCTGCCGCCGGCGGCCTTGAGATAGCGTGTGGCGCAGGCATGGCCGAGGCCGCGGCTGCCGAAATGGACGCCGATCCAGACGAAATCGTCTTCATCGCGCAGCAGATCGACATAGTGGTTGCCGGCACCGACGGTTCCAAGCTGGGCCGCGGCTTTCTGGCGATAGTCTGCCATGTCGGAGCAGCGCCAGGCGTCGTCATCGTCGAACAGCTCGTGCCCGGCATCCTCGGCGTTGTTGCGGCCGATACCGAAGGAAATCCTGTGCGCGACATCGCGCAGGATGGTCGTGGTCCGGGCGCTGATGTCGGCGAACCGGGTGTCGAGGCGCACCGCCATATTGCCGCAGCCGATGTCGAAGCCGACGCCGGAGATGCTGATCTGTTTCTCATAGGCGATGACGCCGCCGACCGGCTGGGCATAGCCGAGATGGCCGTCGGCGCAGATGACGCCGGCGACGACATTGCCGACGCCCATGCAGGTCTTCATCTGGGTGAGTGTCGCCTCCTCGTGCTCGCCGAATACCGTGAGCGGCGCGTTGCGGAGACGCTCCTGCTGGGGAGGCGGCTCCGGCTTGAGGGCGGCAAGACGCTCCTTCCTCAAAAGCTCGTGCCAGGCGCACCAGGCCGGCTGTCCGCGGCCTTCTCCGACCCGTGAATCGGGATCGATGCCGGCTTCACGACAGAGCTGGCGGGCGCGTTCCTTGTCAGGGTCAACACGTGTCATCGAACCATCCTCACGGGATAAACGTAAAATCTGCCGCAGGTGGCCCGCCTGAAAGCCTTGAGGGCGAAAAGCGGGCTTCCTGCGTGGACGGGCTTTCGCGGCGGCGGCACATAGGGCAGGGGCGGTGCGCTGTCAACCAGGTGAGAACTGGGAAAAAGGAAACAGGCGAACAGGAGAACAGAGGGGGTACAGGTCACGATAGGGGGGCTTGAGGCCTGTGAGAAATTCGGGATTAATAGGGAACGAAGCCGACCTCACGGACGCCAGGATGCATCGCAGCGATTGATGGCGAGATGTTCAACGGCGAGGAGCCGGTCTTCGGCGACCCCGTCTCGTGCCGCCATATTGATTTTCTCAATTATTTCCGCGTCTTCCTGGGCTGGCCGGGATCACGATCGGGAAGGCGTCTTCGACATTCGCGCCACACGGCGCATGAACCAGCTTTATGCAGCCTGTCGGATTTGATGTTGGAAATTCTGCAGCCAGGCGGGTTTTCGGAGTCGCGAAGCCCATTTTCGCTGCGATCGCCGGTTCCAGTGAGTGTGCCGCTGATTGTATACAGTATACAATTCGCGAAATTGCCACAATTCGCTGTTTCGCTGCGGATCGTATATAAAATACATTTGCCGACGCGCAGTATTTTCCGTTGTGTCCGTTGCCGGCTCTCGATAACCTCCCATCATATTTGAGTGGGAAGAGTTATTATGGGCAATACCATCGACGCCAGTTACGGCCGCACCGCGCAAGCCTCAGCAGATTCCGACGATCAAGGGGTGATGACCGATGACCGAGAGATGACCGAGGCACAGAAAAGAAAAGCAAAAGAAGACTATGCCATTGAGAAACAGAAAGCCTTCCAGGCCCACGAGAAATACAAAGAGGAGAATCATGGCGGCAGTTTCTTCGGCAACCACTATTACAACGACGAGGATTATCTCCCCCCAGCACAGTACAAGATCTTCAAGGGTCTGCAGGAAGCCAACGATAGGGCGCGCGCCAGGGACGTCTCGGCTGGTGCCGTTGCGGTACGATCGACAGCCGATACGGCAACGATGGGTCTGACTGAGCTGGCTTATGACGCCGGCACCTATGGGACAGGCGAACAGTCCTGGGCGGAAAATGCCAGTGAAAACAGGGAGAACCGTGAGGCCGCAGAGCGGCTGCATCCGTGGGCTTCACGTGCCGGTACCGCAGTTGGTGTTGCTGGTTGGTGTGCAATCGGCTGGGAGAGCGGGGCGGCGAAAGCAGTCGTCAGTGGCGGAGGCGCTGCGCTTCGTGTCGCTGGTGTCGGCGCGGCAATGGGGGCGGTAAATGGGGCGACCCATAATGACGGCTCTGTTCAGGAGGCTACCGCCGGTGCCGGAGTCGGTGCTCTCGCTGGCGGGGCGACGGGCGTAATCGGAGCCAAGCTAACCGAACTCGCTGCACCCTATGTCTCAAAATTCGTTTCCACCATTGCCTCCACAGAGCTGCGCCGTGGTTTGAAACCGCTTCAATATGAGGAATTTGCCCATCTCTCTGGCAGATCGGCGAATTGGGAAGCCGAGGCCACCGCAAGGGCTGCAGCCAATGGCGGGGCTGGGGCGGACGGAGGCAACCTCGCAGGTCGCAGCGCGGGTGATGCTGCTGGTCGGGAAGGCGCAGTCGCCAACCCCAGCAAGGCACAGCCGACCATCGGGAATGGCGCACCAGCCGCGATCGGGAGCGCGACGGCGCGCTTTGGAAAGTCAATCAAAGTGGATTATAAGGGGACATTCTTTTCAGCCAACCCAGCGTTAAAAGGAAAAGTCGTCGTCCATCACGCGGTTGAACAACAGACGTTGGCGCGTTTTCCTGGTGTCGTAACGAAGTCGGAAATGCACTCGCTGGAAAACCTTCGTGGTATCCCAAAGGGAGTAAACTCGGATGTCCATTTGAGCAAAATAAGACGGGAGTGGAACCAATTCTATCGAACGCACCCAAACCCGACGAAACGGCAACTTCTTGATAAGGCGACAGAGATCGACCGAAAATATGGATCGCACTTCAATCCGCCTCGATAGGTGAAAAAATGGGCTATTTCTATGTTGAACCCGAAGTTGCTGGAGCGCTTGGCGACCGTACAGTTATGGATCGTAGCGTGCACCCACCCATTGTGAAGCGACTCAACTATCATCTTGAGGGATGGCTGGGCGATGCAATTCTGGAAAGCTTCCCCATTTTCATTGCTACCACCGCTGCCAAAGATCAATTGTTGAAAATGGGCGCAACTGGCGTAGTCTTCGACGAACTGGATATGACCATCTCGGACCAGTTTAGAGAACTGTATCCTGATCGTGACGTACCTGTATTTGTCTGGTTGAAGCCAGAGGGGAAGGCTGGGCACGATGATTTTGGAGCGGCTATTGATGGTCGCTTGGTCGTGTCAAAACGAGTACTCGATATGTTCGACAGCGTCGGTCTTGCTAACGCATTGGTCGAACCATTCGCCGAATAACCAGGAGGTGGACGCCAACACACTCGGCGAGCCGATTTCGCGCGAGACCACGTCGTAAACCTCAAGAATGGCGCGGCCTCTGCCGCAGATGTTGCCACGGTTGAATCCTGGCGGGTCAAGGCAATCTCAGATTGCACCACGGAGAAGTCTTGTCGCCGAACACACCGAGGGGCCGAGCACGCGGAGCGTCCGTGAAATTGCCGCTGAGACCGGATATTCCATTCAGCGTGTCCGGTCGCTGCTGTCCCGGGCCGAAACGGAAATGCGGCCCTGCGGGCGAAAGGTGACAAACGAAAAATCCGCCGTGTCATAGCCGGCGGCGCTGTGCCCCTGCCGCGAGGACTCCACCCATTTCGCCTTGTCCAGAGCAAAGAAAGCATCGCGAATTTTCAGGAATTTCGATGGGATCACTGGTGCCAGTGTGATCCGGGATTGCATACGATATTCAATCTCAGAATCTCGTGTGAATTCAATATCCCTGCCGTAGATTGGATACCGTATACTGTATACAAAAAACATTCGTTGGCACGCATTTTGGGGGTGTGTCCGTCCCTGGCTCTTGATTACCTCCGGGTAAATTTGAGCGGGGAAGAGTTTTAGGGATGATGTCGGCCGGGCTGACAGCGACAATTACAGCAGGGTCTCAGCAGATTCATCCGCTTTCGACGAAAAGGAAGCCAGGCATTTCCAGGATGTACTGCGGAACCTGGGTGATTCCGGCAAGGCGCAGGATGCCGCCGGCGATGACGTGGCCGAACAGAACCACAGTGGCGGTAGCTCCCCCAGCAATTGGGACATTCCCCTGTTTCCGCAGATGACCTGGCAGCTGTATGACCTGCCACAGAAGAAAAGCGAGCCGGAACAGAACGGAGCGCAGGAGCAGACTGGGAACGACCAGCCAACGAAAAGCGAAAAGCTGGGCGGAAGGCCTGGTGGATCGGCTCCAGGACAGCGTTGATGTCGTAAAAAAGGAGGTCAGAAAGGACGTCACGGAAGGCGTCGAACTGGCTGTCGAGTAAACGCCCGTCAAGAGCAGTATCACGGAGGCGGGGGGAAACCGCCAGGCGCCAGTTCGAATCCGGCAAACTCGAAGGCCGGGGCTACGGTGCAGCCGACCAGGGTCCAGTCCCCCAGCGTGCGCGCGCTCTGCCAGGCATGGGCGGCGACCACGGCCTGGGGCCGTTCGCCTGCAGCGAGGTCGCTTCCGAGACGAAGCCGGTGTCGGGCACCGGCTTCGAGGATGTCAAGTTCGAGGACGGCACCCGCATAGTGATGCCAGACCTCAGCTGCATCAACGCGATGCCAGCGCGAGACCTCGCCGGCCTGGAGCAGAAAATAGATCGCGGTCGAACGCGACCGGCCGGCGCTGTCGGACGCCGGGTCGCGAAAGGTCTCGCAGTAATGGCCGCCCTCGGGATGGGGCTTGAGCCCGAGAGCCAGGATCAGATCGGCGGCGCTCTGCATCACGGCCTCACGACCTGTTCTTGCGCTCGCGCAGTTCAGTGAAGACGGTGACGGCATCTGCGCCTTTCATGTGAAGGCTGGCGGCCACTTCGGGAATGTCCGCACGCAGGAAGACGTTGGCTTTCTTCTCGTCGCCGAGCAGACAGGGCGTTGCAGGTCTGCCTGCGGCGGCAAGGCGGCGGACTTCTTCTTCACGGGCGCGCAGGGCGGCATTGTCGGGTTCGATGGTGAGCGCGAAGCGGATATTGGCAGCGGTATATTCGTGACCGCCATAGACACTGAAACTGTCCGGGAGCGCACGCAGCCTGAGCAGCGAATCCCACATCATGGCGTAGTCGCCTTCGAAGACGCGGCCGCAGCCGATGGAAAACAGCGTGTCGCCGGTGAACACGATCTTTTCAGTATCGAAGACATAGCACAGATGATCCAGGGTGTGGCCCGGGGTTTCAATCACCCGCGCCAGCAGCTCGCCGATTTTGACCACGTCGGCGTTGCCGACGCGGCAATCGACGCCGGGCTTGACGCCGCTGCGGTCGGTTGAGGCCACGACGCGACAGCCGTATTTCTGCTTCAGTTCGGCGACACCGCCGGTATGGTCGCCATGATGATGGGTGATCAGGATGTCACTGAGCTGCCAGCCCTCGGCTTCCAGGGCGGCAATAACGGCCGCGGCGTCGGGGGCGTCGATTGACGCGGTGGCGCCGCTTGAGCTGTCGTGGACGAGATAGCCGAAATTGTCGTTGAGGCAGGTGAAAACGCGGATTACGGCAGCCATGACATCTCCCTCAGCGGCCCTGAAGTCGGAGGGAATATGACCTCAAAGCGGGGCCGCGCGCAACATATGTTAACCCTGCCCGTCGCGGATCCGCCCGCTCCTGACAGGCGGTGCGGCAAAGCTGGCGTGCCATTTCGTTTTTCAACGGCTAAGGTGTCTGGGTGTAGAGTCCGGCGGCCGGAGGCGTTAACCTCTCGGTCGAAAAATGCGAAGGCGAAAAGGCCGCTCGACGGTCGCTGTGTGCGGGCGCCAGGGGCCGGACTTTCGGAACCGACGATGAGCATTGATGTCATTGATCTCAGGGATTTCTATTCGCAGCGCCTCGGAATCGTGGCGCGACGGCTGATCAATCGCGGTATCCGCGCGCGCTGGCCGGATGCCAGGGGACAGCGCGTGCTCGGCATCGGCTATCCGACGCCCTATCTCGGCCTGTTTCGCGAGGATGCCGAGCGCTGCATCGCCTTCATGCCGGCGATGCAGGGGGTGCTGAAATGGCCAAGCGGCCGGCCGGCGCTGGTGGCGCTGGTCGATGAATGCGCGATGCCGCTGCCGGAAGCGGCGATCGACCGCATCATCCTGATTCACGCACTGGAAATGTGCGACGATGCCGCTGCGCTCCTGCGCGAGGTGTGGCGGGTACTGGCGCCTTCGGGCCGCGTGCTTGCCGTGATCCCGAGCCGCAGCGGCGTATGGGCGCGCAGCGACAACACGCCCTTCGGCCATGGGCGGCCCTATTCGCGTTCCCAGATCACCGAATTGCTGCGTCAGACCTGGTTCACGCCCACCGCCTGGGACGAGGCCCTGTTCATGCCGCCTTCTGCCGGAGGCTGGGTGCTGAAGTCGGCTCTGATATGGGAGCGCCTGGGGGCGTCGCTGTCACTGCCCTTTGCCGGGGTCCATCTCGTCGAGGCCACCAAGCAGGTCTATCGTCTCATTCCGGCGCGGCGCGCCAACGCGCGCCTGATCGGAACCCTGAAACCGGCGCTGCTGCCCGGTTCATCGCCCGCCACCGGACTCTGATCGCATGGAACCGCCGAAGGTCGGACGCCCAGGGTCGGACGTCCAGGTCGGACAAAAGGCGGTTCGCATCCGGCTCAAAAGCCGAAAAATGAAAATGCCTTCGTCCAACCGCGATGGTGGGTAGAAATGAGCGGGTTCTAGTCGCCTGACGAATCGTCACCGCTGCCGGGTGTGGGCATCGCTTCGCGTTCCGGGCGCGGGCCATGGGGGCGGCGGCGACGGCGTGGATAGCGCTCCGCTCCGCCGCTCTCGAAGCTGCCGCCGCCATTGATCTGGGGTTGCGGCCCGGTGATGAAGGAGGGCAGGCGGTCGACGCTGGCGGCCTCCCCAATGACCGGTTGCGGCTGGTTCTGCGGCTGGGGTTGGAACTGGAACTGGGGCTGCGGACGGTATTCGCGCTGGTAGGGCGGGCTGGAGTCGCGGTGCTCGCGCGGCCTCTCGTTGCGCTCGCTTCTGTCGCTTCTCTCACTTCTGTCGCTCTGTGCCGGGACAAAGCCCGGCTCCTGGCCGAAATTGGAAAAATTCTCACCGTCGTCGTCGCTGTCCTCGCTGACGGTGTCCTCGCTGCGCGGCTGCTGGCTGGCACGGAGCTGTTCCTGCGCCGCGGCGATGAGGCGGAAGTAATGTTCGGCGTGCTGGTAGAAATTCTCGGCGGCGACGGGGTCGCCGGAGGAGCGCGAGTCGCGCGCCAGCTGGAGGTATTTCTCGGCGATATGCGAGGCGGTGCCACGCGTCTTGCCATCCGGACCGTTTGATTCGTAGACCCGTGTCAGGGGGTTCTGGCCGCGCCGGCTGTTGTTGTTGTTGTTATTGTTGTTGCGGTTGCGCATCCGCTGCTTGTTCTGACCGTGTCTCATGTCCTGCCCTTGTTCAGCTCTCTGGCGAAGTTTCACGCTGTTATCTGCCGCCGGGTTCCGTCCGCTGTCCATTCCAGCAAGGCGCATGCGGCAATGCGCCGAGCGCCAGGAGATGTCGCCTCAAATCTGTCAAACGTCGCGCTCACAACCGCGCGTTTTCCGGGATCGCAGCCTCTCGGCACCGGCGATCTCGTTTTCGTCGGCCTGGCGAAACAGGCCATGGTTTCCTGCCTGAAGACTCCCGCGCCACTCTTAAGACTCTTGCGCCACTCTTAGGCTTTCATTCACGTTGAGATAAAGAAGCAGCACGGCTTCACCATCCAGCAAACCCAGCGACAGAAGCGGTCTGGAATCCCTGACCTGCCCGATTCGCGCGCCAGAGGCCCGTTTCAACCCTTTCGGTGCGCCGGGCCGGTGCCGTCATGGGAGCGAAAGTAGTCGCTCCGGAAGCATATTCCAAGCGATTTTTTTCCCGGAACCCGGGTCAATATTCTTTCCACCCCGCAATCGCCCGGGGGGTTCCCGAAAGATCGGCCCGGGGCGGGGTGCGGATTACCAGTGACGCCGCTGCCATCAGAGCTTCAACCGCGCCGCCCTGGCTCTGGCCGATCTCGACGACGAGCGCGCCGCCGCGTTTCAGTGCGCCGGCCGCCTGCGGGATCAGGGCGCGGTAGGCGTCAAGTCCGTCGACCCCGCCGTCGAGGGCAAGATGGGGATCGTGATCGCGGACCTCACGACTGAGAAAGGGAATATCGGCGGAGCGGATATAAGGCGGGTTGGAGACGATGAGGTCGATGCCGCGGGCACACAGCGAGGTGCCGAAATCGCCGACGAGGAAGGCCGCACGCCGACCGGTTCCGAGGGCACAGGCATTGCTGCGGGCTGTACGCAGGGCGTCGATGGCGCGGTCGATGCCAAGGCCGAAGGCGTGGGGGATTTCGCAAAGCAGCGCAACCAGAAGTGCGCCGCTGCCGGTGCCGATGTCGACGATGGTCGGACGGTCGGGTGCCGGGAGCGCGGGTGCGATCTCAAGGGCCAGTTCGACCACGGTCTCCGAGTCTGCCCGCGGGTCCAGAGTGGCTGCGCTGAGGGCAAAGCAGAGGCCCCAGAACTCCCTCTGCGCCACGATGCGCGCTACCGGGCAGCCGTCCATGCGCCGCCGCCCATATCGCGCCACCGTCTCCCATTCGGCCAGGCTGAGCCGGCGCTGGCCCTGGGTCACCAGCGCGGTGAGGTCGAGGCCGAGGGCGGCGCCGACCACAAGCCTTGCTTCCGTGGCGGCCTCGTCGATGCCGGCTGCGTGGAGCTGTGCCGCCAGCAGCCTGCGGGCCTGTGTGATCGAAGGCGGTGCGGGCTCAGTCATTACTTTGTGCAGCGAGCTGCGCGGCCTGGTGTTCGGTGGTCAGCGCCTCGATCAGTTCGCCCAGAGCCTCGCCCGATATCACCTGGGGCAGCTTATACAGGGTCAGGTTGATGCGATGGTCGGTGACGCGCCCTTGCGGGAAATTATAGGTACGGATCCGCTCGGAGCGGTCGCCGGAGCCGACCTTCTCCCTGCGGTCGGCGGAACGGGCGGCATCGAGACGCTGGCGTTCGGCGTCATAGATGCGGGAGCGCAGAATATTCATGGCCGAACCGCGGTTCTTGTGCTGGGAACGGCTGTCCTGCATCATCACCACGATGCCGGTGGGGATATGGGTGATGCGGATCGCCGACTCGGTCTTGTTGACGTGCTGGCCGCCGGCACCCTGGGCGCGCATGGTCTCGATCCGGAGGTCCTCGTTGCGGATGTCGACATCGACGTCCTCGACTTCCGGCAGAATGGCGATCGTCGCAGCCGAGGTGTGAACGCGGCCCTGGGTCTCGGTGTCGGGGACGCGCTGGACGCGATGGGCGCCGGACTCGAATTTGAGTTTGGCGAAAGCCCCGCGCCCCTGTACCTGGGCGATGATTTCCTTGTAGCCGCCGACGGTGCCGTCGCTGGCCGAGATCACCTCGACCTTCCAGCCCTGAAGCAGGGCGAAACGCTCATACATGCGGAACAGATCGCCGGCAAACAGCGCGGCCTCATCGCCGCCGGTGCCCGCGCGGATTTCCAGCATCACGTTGCGCTCGTCCATGACGTCCTTCGGCAACAGGGCAAGGCGGATGTCGCGGGCGAGGCTCTCGATCGCTGCTTCCAGTGCGGCGCTCTCGGCCTCAGCCAGGCTGCGCAGGTCGCTGTCGGTGGCTGTGTCGGCGATCAGTGCCGTGGTGTCAGCGAGCTCTTTGAGCTTGCTGCGCCAGGCCTTCACGGTGGTGATGAGGGGGGTGATCTCGGCCAGCTCGCGGCTTAACTGGACGAAGCGCTCCGAACTCAGTTGCGTCAGCAGTTCCGCTTCGAGGGTGGCGTGGCGCGCCAGCAGAATGTCGAGTTTGGCTTCGGGAAGGGACGGCATCGGTCAGGGTCTCAGGTCTGGCGAGGAAGGACGCAGCGAAACGGCGGGCACCACCTCTAGAGCGGCAGCTGCATCATCTCGGCGAACTCCATCAATCTCTGCCTTATCGGGATGCTGCCTGCCGGGGCGTCGAGCAGCGGTGTGAGCATGGCTTCGGCCTTGTCGGCGTCGAGTTCAAGCACCATCGCTTTCACCGGCCCCAGCGCGGTCGCCGACAGCGACAGCGAACGATAGCCCATGGCAATCAGGACGAGCGCGCCGAGCGTGTCGGAGGCCATTTCGCCGCACAGGGAGACCGGCTTGCCCGCCGCCCTGGCCTTGCGCGCGATGTCGCGCAGCACGCGCAGGATCGGGACCGACATGGTGTCGAAACGGGAGGCGACCTTGGGGTTGCCGCGGTCGACCGCGAAGATAAACTGGAACAGATCGTTGGATCCGACCGAGATGAAATCGACCCGCTCCAGCAATTCGTCGAGTTGATAGAGCAGCGCCGGAACTTCCACCATGGAGCCGAGGCTGATGCGCTCGGGAAGCGCATGGCCGTGGTGGCGCAGATAGGTCAATTCGTGCTCGACCAGGCTCTTTGCGGTATCGAATTCGGCGACGTCGGAGATCATCGGGAACATGATGCGCAAGGCGCGGCCCCCGCCGGCGCGCAGCAGAGCGCGGATCTGGCCGCGCAGCAGACCGGGGCGGTCGAGGCCGAGACGGATGGCGCGCCAGCCCAGCGCCGGATTTTCCTCGTCGACGGTCTCCATATAGGGCAGGACCTTGTCGCCGCCGATATCGAGGGTGCGGAAGGTCACCGGTTTGTCGCCGGCGGCATCCAGCACCGAGCGATAGAGAGCCAGCTGATCGGCTGCCCGCGGCAGGCTGAGGCCGACCATGAACTGGAGTTCCGTGCGGAACAGGCCGATGCCGGCGCTGCCGGTGTCGTCGATATGGGGCAGGTCGATGATCAGGCCGGCATTGATCATCAGTTCGACCGCCTGGCCGTCTCTGGTGACGCTGGGCCGGTCGCGCAGAGCGAGATATTGCGCCCGCCGGTGGGCACGGAAGCGCACGCGTTCGGCAAAAGCGGCCTCAATCTCCGAGGAGGGGCGGATATAGATGGATCCGGAAGTGCCGTCGACGATGATGGCGTCGCCGGGATCGGCGATGCCGGGCGCGTTCGGCACCCCGCCGACCGCGGGGATGCCGAGCGCGCGGGCGACGATCGAGACGTGCGAATTGGCGGTGCCTTCCTCCAGCACCAGGCCGCGCAGCTGCCTTGGGTCGTAATCGAGCAGCGCCGCCGGTCCCATGGAGCGGGCAATGACGATGGTGTTGTCGGGCAGCTGCTCGCGCGGCGGGGCGTGCTGCTGGCCGGCGAGCTGGCGCATCAGACGGTGGCCGAGATCCTCCAGATCGTGCAGGCGGTCGCGCAGATAGGGATCAATCGAACGCAGCATGCGCGCCCTTGTGTCCGATTGCACGCGCTCCACCGCAGCCTCGGCGGTGAGCCCGGTGGCCACGGCCTCCCGCAGCTTGTGCGACCAGCCCTGGTCATTGGCGAACATGCGGTAGGCATCGAGCACCTCGCGGTGCTCGCCGCCTTCGGCGACGTCGCCGCGTTCCAGCAGGCGATCGAGATCGGCGCGCAGCTTGGTCAGCGCGGCGTCGAGGCGCCCGGTTTCGGCGACCGGATCTTCGGCGATGTAATTATTGATGACCACCCGCGGTTCATGGAGCACGACATGGCCGAGCGCGATGCCGTCGGAAAGAATGGACCCGCTCTTGTGCAGCGAATGGCGTGCTGCGGGTTCATGGCCGGGCTTGGCCAGCGCTGACAATTCGCCTGAGGCGATGAGTTCCGCCAGTACCATGGCGGTGGTCTGCAGCGCCTCCAGTTCCTCCTCGACATAGGTGCGTTTGGCGCGGTTCTGTACCACCAGAACGCCGAGCGTGTTGCCGGCGCGCAGGATCGGCACCCCGAGGAAGGAATGATAGATTTCTTCGCCGGTCTCGGGGCGGAAGGAGAAGGCGGGGTGGTTCTGGGCGTCGTTGAGATTGAGCGGAGTGGCTTCGCTGGCGACGCGGCCGACCAGACCTTCCTCGGCATTGAGCACCGTCTGGTGCACCGCCTCGCGGTTGAGCCCCTCGGTGGCATAGAGTTCGAGCGTGTTGTCGACGCGCAGGACATAGACCGAGCACACCTCCGCCACCATATTGGCGGCGATCAGCACCACGATCTTGTCCAGCCGCTCCTGGGCCGAAACCTGCTCCGCCATGGTTTCGCGGAGCCGTCTCAATAAGACGCGGGGACCTCCCGACGCGCTCCGCATGTGGCCTTGATCTCCCTCTTGGGACCCGCCCGTCGGGTCAGCCGGAATTCGGCAAAAAACAGCAGGATATCGTTTTGTCGCGGTCTCAGCTCATGTCGCTGCGGCGTGACTGGCGGGTCCTTGAACCTTGGTGGCTGAGGCCCGCTGCATCGCGGGAAACCCCTGGTCCGCCAATGGCGAAGGAAGCCTTGTTTTGCCGCAACTGCCTGGGTCGGACAAGTTGGGAATTTTCCTTTTCGGCCTCCAGGGTCACCCTTTGCCAGCCATCCTTTCGACCTGGCGCAATCTCGAGCTGGTGGAATCCCGATTTGGCGGATCGCGGTCGGGATCGCTCTGGAGCAAGGCCGAAAGGGGACCAGACAGTGGTTTTCAGGCAAGCGCAGATGGGTTCGCAATGACAGCGGGACCGCGAAAGGCGGTGGCTGCGCCGGCACCGGATCAGGGTGCGGCGCAGCAGGTCCTGCGGCCTAGACCTGATCGAGGCCGTAGAGCGTGTGCAGGATGCGGACGGCAAGCTCGGTATAGGCGGAGTCGATCAGGAGCGAGAATTTGATCTCAGAGGTGGTGATGGCGCGGATATTGATGTCGCGCTCGGCCAGCGCCCTGAAAGCCATGGCCGCGACGCCGGCGTGGCTGCGCATGCCGCTGCCGATCACCGAGATCTTCGAAACATCGGTGGCGGTGTCGAGCCGGGCGTAGCCGATATGGTCCTTGGCCGTGGAAATTGTGGCCTTGGCGCGGGCATGGTCGGCGGCGGGAACTGTGAAGGTGAGGTCGGTGGTCCTGCCATCCTCCGAGACATTCTGCACGATCATATCGACATTGATATTGGCTTCGGCGAGAGGGCCGAAAATCGCGGCGGCAATGCCGGGGCGATCCTCGACATGGCGCACCGAAATCTGGGCCTCATCCCTGGAGAAGGCGATTCCGGTGACGACGTGGCTTTCCATGATTTCCTCCTCAGCGCAGATCAGCGTGCCCGGCGGGGTGGCGGCCGGGTCGATGTCCTCCGGCCTGTCAAAACTGGAGCGGACGAAGATCGGCATGCGGTAGGCCATTCCGAGTTCCACCGAACGCACCTGCAGCACCTTGGCGCCCTGGGAGGCCAGTTCCAGCATGTCCTCGAAGGCAATGCGATCAAGCCGTCTTGCCCTCGGGACCACCCTGGGGTCGCAGGTATAGACGCCGTCCACGTCGGTATAGATGTCGCAGCGGTCGGCTTTCACGGCCGCAGCAATTGCCACCGCCGAGGTGTCCGAGCCGCCCCGGCCCAGTGTCGAGATGCGGCCGCCTGCGGGTTCGATCCCCGGGAAGCCGGCGATCACCGCCACCTCTTTGTGGTCCTGGAAGCGGCTGATCAGGCCGTCGCCGTCGATTTCGAGGATGCGGGCCGAACCGTGGGCGTCGCTGGTGCGGATCGGGATCTGCCAGCCCTGCCAGGACCGCGCCCGGAGGCCCATGGCCTGCAGCGTGATCGCCAGCAGGCCCGATGTCACCTGCTCGCCGGAGGCGACCACGGCGTCATATTCTTTCGGGTCATAGCTGGCGCTGTTGTGGCCCGGGGCATCGCCTGCGGCCTGGGCGCACCAGGCCACCAGTTCGTTGGTCTTGCCGGCCATGGCCGAGACCACCACTGCGACCTCGTGGCCGGCGTCGACCTCGCGCTTTACATGGCGGGCGACATTGCGGATTTTGTCGATATCGGCGACGGACGTGCCGCCAAATTTCATCACGAGGCGGCCCATGACGACGCGTGCATTCCCCAGCAAGGATGAATTAAGGTAAACCGCGGGCAAGAGGGTATGTTCGCGGATGCCGAGGGCGCGTATACCCAGTGGCGCGGCCGGGGGCAAGCCGGTTCGGCAGCTTTCTGCGCCCGCGCCGGGATGGACAACGGCAGGCGGGTTAACGTTTGGAGAAATCCGGTCGCAGGGATAGGGATCGGCTCAGGGAATCCGGCCAGAGGTACAGTCAGAGGGATTATGGCACGCTATATCGACGATATTCTGCAGCCCGGCGAGAAGGTGCTGTATTCCACCAATGCGCACTGGATTTTCTATCTTCCGGCGCTTGTGGCCTGGATGGTGGCCGCGATCCTGCTCGGCTTCGCCTCCTCGTCGAGTTCGGTCGGCATTGTGATGCTGTGGCGTGTCAGTGGGGCGCTGGTCGGCGTCGTGGCCCTGTTATGGACCGTGAGGGCCTGGTTTCACCGCTGGACCACCGAAACCGACGTGACCAATTTCCGGGTTGTCCACAAGACCGGCTTCATCACCCGGAAGACCTTTGAGATGAGCCTCGACAAGGTCGAAAGCGTCGATGTCAATCAGACCATTCTGGGACGCCTTCTCAATTATGGCGATGTCACCATCCGGGGCGTGGGCGAGGGCGTCCAGACCATCAAGGTCATCGCCTCTCCTCTGGCTTTCCGTAATTCGATTACGGTGCGGTAGGACGGCTGCCCCGATCATGAGCAACATCAGCACCGAAGGGGGGATGTCGACCGTCGATGCCGCCGAAATCGCCAAGTTTTCCAGACTTTCGGCGGAATGGTGGGATCCGGACGGTCGCATGGCGCCGCTGCACAGGATCAATCCGCCGCGCCTCACCTTTATCCGCGATGCGGTGTGCCGCCGGCTTGGCCGCAACAGCCGCAGCCTCGACTGTTTCACGTCGCTCCGGGTGATCGATATCGGCTGCGGGGCCGGCCTGCTCTGCGAGCCGCTGGCGCGGCTGGGAGCCGATGTGGTCGGCATTGATCCTTCCGTCAGCAATATCGAGGCCGCCCGGCTCCATGCCCGCAGGGGCGATCTGTTGATTGATTACCGCTGCGGCAGCGCCGAGGACGTGAGCGCCAATGAGCGCTTTGATGTGGTGCTGGCGATGGAGGTGGTGGAGCATGTTGCCAATGTCGGCATCTTCGTCCGGCGCTGTGCCTCGATGCTGCGGCCCGGCGGCATCCTGATCGCCGCGACTCTCAACCGCAACTGGAAGAGCTTTGCGCTGGCCATCGTCGGGGCCGAATATGTGCTGCGCTGGCTGCCGCGCGGCACCCATGACTGGAACCGCTTCGTCACCCCGGATGAATTCCGCAGCCATCTCAGAGACAGCGGCCTCACGGTGAGCGACCAGAGCGGCCTGGTCTACAGCCCGATCGCTGACCGCTGGAGGCTGTCGGCGGATATGGACGTGAATTACATGATCGCGGCGGTGGAAACGGACCCGGTGTGAGCAGTCTGTGGGTTGGCTTCACGCTGGTCGGTGCCGCCGGCCAGGTGGCGCGCAACGCCATGCAGCGCCAGCTCACCGGACCGCTCGGGATCTGGGGCGCCACCAATATCCGCTTCGTCTTCGGTCTGCCCTTCGCGCTGGTGTTTTTCGTGGCTGCGCTGGTCTTTTCCGGCGAGACCATCCCCCCACCGGGTGCGATGTTCGGGCCGATGTTCGGGTTCTGGCTGATGCTGGGCGCGCTCAGCCAGATCATCGCCACCGGCCTGATGCTCAGCGCCATGACCGACCGCTCTTTCACGGTCACCACGGCCTATCTCAAAACCGAGGCGGTCCAGACCGCAATTTTCGGCCTGGTCTTTCTCGGCGATGGTTTCGGCCCCTTCAGGCTGCTGGCGATCGTGATTGCCAGTGTCGGTGTTGCGGTTGCCGGGGTGCGGATCGGCAGGAGCAGCAATTTTGCCGAAATCCGTCCCCTTCTGACCGGGCTGGCCGCAGCTGCGGGCTTTGCCCTGTCCTCGGTCGGCTTTCGCGGCGCCATCATCAGCATCGGCGATGTCTCCTTTGTCATCGCCGCATCTCTGACCCTGGTGCTTGGGCTCACGCTCCAGACCCTGCTTCTGACGGTGTTTCTGCTGTTGCGCGGGCGGAATGTGCTGCGCGCCATGTTGGCGTTGTGGCGGCCGTCGCTGTTTGCCGGTTTTGTTGGCGCTCTCGCCTCGCAATTCTGGTTTCTCGCCTTTGCCCAGACCCCAGTGGCCAATGTGCGCACCCTGGCGCTGATCGAAGTGGTGTTTGCGCAAGTTGCTGCCGTCACGGTCCTGCGCCAGAAGCTGGTATGGCGCGAAGTGGCGGGTGCGGTGCTGATCGTTGTCGGCGTGGCGCTCTTGCTCTCGGTATGAGGTGGCCCTGCGCGCGGTGCCAGATCGTTGCCACCGCCTTGATTGGCGATAAGGTAATGACCGGGCGCTCTTTTGTTGCAACGATAACCGTCAAGGCTCGGACAGGCGCCTGTTTCTGGTTCGAAATCCGACAGAACTCTGATTTTGTGAAGAGTTGGGCGTTTGCGGGCCGCGCGGTATCCAACTGCCTGCCGCCTCCGGATGGGGCGAGGATACAGGATGCTGCGTGACTCGTACCCCCTTCAAGGAGCCGTGGAAAAGTCACCGGATCCTTATGATTTATGAAAATAGTGGCAACTTCGACGAAGGCTGAGGGCGCTGTCAGTGCTTTGCCGGGAAATGGAAGCTGGCCTGCCGAAATTCAGTTGCGGTCTTCGGGCAGAGTCGGCAGCGCCGCGATTTCGATGCCTTCCTCGATCAGCGCCCTGGCCTCTTCGGTCGAGGCCTCGCCATAGATCGGACGGGAGTCGATGTCGCCATAATGCATGGCGCGGGCCTCGGTGGGGAAGCGCGGCCCGACATTGTCGGCGTTTTTGAGCACATGATCGCGCAACTGGCGCAGCCGGGAGCGCAATTCCTGTTCCATAGTCATCATCAGGTCAGGGCGCGTCACCTCGGCCTCATTGCCGCTTTCGGCCGGCTGCGGGCCGTCACGGCCTTTGCTGCTGACGATCTGCGGCGCCATGATGGCCTTTTCGACCCTGCTGGTGCCGCAGACGGGACAATTCACCAGCCCGGCGCTGACCTGCGCATCATAGGCCGACGAGGACTGAAACCAGCTCTCGAAGCTGTGATCGTGGTGGCAACGCAGGGCGTAGCGGATCATCGTGAACCTCAAAGCGCGCACGGCCCGCGCACCTTGGCTTCAGCCTGCGCCCGGGGAAGGAGAAGTCAAGCAAAAAAGGGCAGGGCAGCAGGGCTGACGGCTGCGCGGTCGCCGGGCACCTGAAACCCGGCAACAGGGCGGCGCCCGACATGAGAAAGCGCTCAGCCCGGGTCCCGCACCAGATGGAGGCGGTCGCTGGCTCTATGGGCTTCCGCAAGGCTGAAACGGCGGCCATGGCGCAGTGCGGGGATGGCGGAGCGCGCCTCGGTCACCTTTGCCGGGTCGATCTCGGCCATGATCACAGCGGGGCCCTCGGTTGCTTCCGCAAGGACCCGGCCCCAGGGATCGATGATCAGGGAGTGGCCATAGGTCTCGCGCCCGTTTTCGTGGAGGCCGCTCTGGGCGGCGGCAAAGACGAAACAGCCGGTCTCGATGGCACGGGCGCGCAGCAGCACATGCCAGTGGGCCTCGCCCGTTACGCGGGTGAAGGCGGAAGGCACGGTGAGGAAGGTCGCGCCGGCTTCGGCCAGCGCCCGGTAGAGCGCCGGAAAGCGCAGGTCATAGCAGATGGTGAGACCCATGCGACCCCAGGGCAGATCGGCGAGCACCGCGGTCTCGCCGGGCTGGTAGTTCTCGGACTCGCGGTAGCTCTCGCCCCCCGGCAGATCGATGTCGAACATGTGGATCTTGTCGTAGCTCGCCAGGACGCCGCCGTCGGGCCCGATCAGGAAGGAGCGGTTGACGGCGCGCTCCGGGGAGAAACGCAATGCCAGGGAGCCGATGTGAAGGTGAATCTTGAGTTCGGCGGCGAGTTCGCGATAGGCCTTGAGTGAGCGGTCGTCGTCCTCGCCGGCCAGCTGGGCAAACAGGGCCTCGCGGTTTGACTGCATCATGTTGCTCACTTCCGGAGTGAGCACATAGTCGGCACCGTGGGCGGCGGCCTTGCGGATGAAATGGCTGGCCTGCTCGAGATTGGGCCCCGGGAGGAGCCCGCTGCACATCTGCACCAGGGCTGCTGTGAAACAGGGGGGCGTGCTCATGAGTTTCCCTGCAGCAGGGCGTCGAGCCGGCCGTCCTGATCAAGCGCGTAAAGATTGTCGCAGCCGCCGACATGGGTCTGCCCGATCCAGATCTGCGGAAACGTCGCCCCCTGACCGGCGCGGGCATACATGTCCTGACGCCAGGCGGGATTTTCGGCGATATTGAACTCGGTGAAGGCGGCTTTCTTGCGTGTCAGCAGTTCCTTGGCTGCGGTGCAATAGCCGCAGCCGGGCCGTGTAAATATTTCGATGGTCATTGATTCTCTCAGAGAAATCCCGTTCCCCGGGACGTGGAGGGGGGCTCAGCACCGGCATACCAGCCCAGCCGGCGTGTGGCGACCACCGAAGACGAAACCGCAAAGGCGAGATGGCGAGGACCGCCGGGAGCCGGCGGGGAGACGGGCAGAATGCGCGGAGATCGGGGTCTGCCGGGATCGCACGGGGGTGCAGGAGTCAAAACCGCAAGCCGGACTGAAAGCCCGCAGATGCGAAGACGGGTCAGGGAGCTCCCTGTTGCCGCGAACGGCCCATTCCGCTGGCCCGGGCGCAGGATCTCCTGGCGGAAGCTGAAAACCTCCCCCTTTTTCAGCGGCGGCGGCTCGCCCTCGCCCAGCCAGGCCGGCAGGGGGGCGGTTTTTCGATTTTTCGCAAACTGTCGAGGCCCCCATTTTTGTTCTCCTGGGCCGATGGTTGCGCGAAGGGTGTGATCCTGGCGATTTTAAGCGTAGTGCGACGTCCTTTTCCCTGACGCAGTCCGGCGACTCGAACGCTGAAATGACGAGCGAATCGCCCGGCGGCTGGTTCCGCACCGGGATGTGCCTTCCGACGTCCGGCACAGATTGCAGACGGGGGGCCGCCGTTCACGGGGCTGTGATTTTGCATTGGCAAGGCCCTGTTCCTGACTGTGGAGACCCTGTGCCGGACGCTGCCCTCCGGGAGCGGTGAAGGAATAATCGCGCAATTTCGCGAACGCTGGACCAGGGAAAATCAGGCGTTTGCGGAAATCGGATTGCGGTTCACCTGGTTTCGCCTGGCCGATTCGAGTTTTCCGGGCACTTGAGGGCGGGACTTTTCCCCCACCCACCAGAATCTGGAATGGGGGACTTCCCGACGATAGGAGGAGCGGCATTCCCGAGGATTGTGGAGCCATCTTTCGCTGGCGCGCGGGTCGCTGATGTCGCTGCACCGGCTTGTCGAAGTATGGCCAGGCTCCAGGGCCGCGCGGCACGCGTTTCGGTTGGCGAGTCTGGGTGTGAGGAGTTCTGGGTGTGAGGAGTGTGAAGGAGCGTGATGGCGAATAGCAGCAGCGGCGCCGACGGCAGAGCCGGGGGGGCTGACCGACTGGCGTCCGGAGGACCCCGGGCTCTGGGACCAGGGCGGTCGTGAGGTGGCCTGGCGCAATCTGTGGATCTCGATCCCGGCGCTGCTGTTGGCCTTCGTGGTCTGGCAGGTGTGGTCGATAATGGTGGTGTATCGGCCCCGCGCCGGCTTCCGATTCTCCGATGCATAGTCGTTCTGGCTGGCGCGACGGCAGCTTTGTCGGGCGCGATACTGCGAATCCTCTACTGCTTCATGGTGGCGATCGTCGGCGGCCGGCTGTGGACCACGCTGATGACGGGCTCGCTGATCATCCCTCTGATCGGTATCGGCGTTGCCGTGCAGAATCCGGCCACGTCCTATGAGGTTTTTCTGGGTCTGGCGCTGTTGACCGGTCTTGGCGGTGCCAATCTCTCTTCCTCAATAGCCAATATTCCCTTCTTTTTCCCGCTGGCGAGGATGCAGGAGTGGCAATTACTCAATGAATTCAAGTCATTGCCACTCTGGTGTCCTCGGGTGCGATTAAATCTGTGGGTAAATTCCCTGCGATTCCGTTTTGTTCATGCTGCGATTCGGTTCCGTTCCCCCATGGGGTTGTGTGCGTGCGTTGAAGTCGGTGGCTGTTTGGACCTCTT
>WQYW01000091.1 GCA_009781045.1 Alphaproteobacteria bacterium | reverse complement strand
CGCATCGCCAAGATCGCCTTCACCGGCGAGACCACCACCGGCCGCCTCATCATGCAGTATGCCAGCGAGAACATCATCCCGGTGACGCTCGAACTCGGCGGCAAATCGCCCAACATCTTTTTCGAAGATGTCATGGTCGAGGATGACGCGTTCCTCGACAAGGCACTCGAAGGCTTTGCCATGTTTGCCCTCAACCAGGGCGAGGTCTGCACCTGCCCGAGCCGCGTGCTGGTGCAGAAATCGATCTACTACCCCTTCATCGACAAGGCCGTGGCCCGGGTCAAAAAGATCAAACAGGGCCATCCTCTCGATTTCAGCACGCAGATCGGCGCCCAGGCCTCCAGCGACCAGCTGGAAAAAATCCTGTCCTATCTCGAAATCGGCCGGAACGAGGGCGCCGTGGTGCTGACCGGCGGCAACCGCGCCCATCTCGATGGCGAGGCTGCCGATGGCTATTATGTCGAGCCCACCATCCTTGCCGGCCACAACCGGATGCGCGTGTTCCAGGAGGAGATCTTCGGGCCGGTTGTCGCCGTGACCACGTTCGACACCGAAGAAGAGGCCCTCGCCATTGCCAATGACACGCTCTATGGCCTCGGAGCCGGGGTGTGGACGCGCAACGGCAGTCGCGCCTATCATTTCGGCCGCAATATCCAGGCCGGGCGGGTCTGGACCAACTGCTACCATCTCTATCCCGCCCACGCCGCCTTCGGCGGCTACAAGCAGTCCGGCATCGGCCGCGAGAACCATCGCATGATGCTCGATCACTACCAGCAGACCAAGAATATCCTGGTCAGCCACAGCCCCAAGGCGCTTGGTTTCTTCTAGACCTCGATTGTGCCGGGCTGGCTTCGCTCCGGATGTCATCCGCACTCCCGCCCCTCCACTCTCGCGTCGAAGGGCGGGACCGCCGAAACCCGCACGGCGCCGGAGGGGTGCGCTCCTCCCGGCCTTGGGGGTTTTCGCCGAGCGCACTGCAACGAAAGCAATTCTGTATGGAGAATGTCATGGTAGAAAGGGTTGTCGTCACCGCCCCGGCTGCCGCCCTGATCGAAAAGCTGAAAACCCGCCACGGCGCGCTGATGTTTCACCAGTCCGGCGGCTGCTGCGACGGCTCGGCACCGATGTGCTTTCCGCTTGGCGAGTTCCGCATCGGCGCCTCCGATGTCCGGCTCGGCGATATCTGTGGCTGCCCGTTCTACATCGGTGCCGCCCAGTACGAAAACTGGCGCCATACCCAGCTCATCATCGACGCCGTCGAGGGCCGCGGTTCCGGATTCTCCTGTGAAGCCCCGGAGGGTTTGCGTTTTCTTACCCGCAGCCGCGTGTTCACCGCAGAGGAGCGCGCCGAACTCAATCCGGACGCCTGACCGCGGCCTCCGGATTTCGGCTTCGCTGTCCCCCCTCCGTTGTGCCGGCCACATCACGCCAGTAACGCCCCAGTATTGCCTCACTTTCGCATCATTACTCCGCCCCTGATCCGCCCTGTTGTCTGATTTGCCGATTCAGGACATTATCCGATGGCCGCATACGGAATTTCAGAGTGGATGGTTCTGTGATGAAGAAGGTCCCGTCGTCTGTGACGAGCAGCCTGTTGCGGCACCTGACCCTGGCCCTGGCGGTGATCTCTTTTGCCGGCGACGACAAGGCCGCCGCTCAGCCCGCATCGTCAGCCACGCTGCCCAATCAGACTGCCGGTCCGCATCACTACATCGTCTCCACGCTGGCAGGTGGCGGCAGCCTCCCCCGCAGCTTCAGACCCGCCGACGGTTCCGGCACCGAAGCCGGTTTCCTCTCCCCGGGCGGGATCGCACTTGATGCAGCCGGCAATCTCTATGTTGCAGACGAGATTGATAACACCCTTCGCAAGGTTTCCCCCGCCGGCGTGGTCAGCACAATCGCAGGCCAGGGTTTCGAGGCCCCCGGCCATGAGGATGGCGACTGCAGCCATGCCACATTCCAATGGCCCAGGAACATCGCAGTTGACAAGAACGGCAGCCTCTATGTCCCGGACTGGGTCAACAGCGTCATCCGCAAAATCACATTTGGCGAGGCTGGCTGTCAGGTCAGCACACTCGCCGTCCATGGCGACGATGCCGGCGCCAAAACAACAAAATTCGGCAGCCTGAAAGGGCTGGTTGTGGATGAAACCGGCACAATCCATGTCGCCGACGGAGCCTCCGTCCGCAGGATCACTCCCGATGGCGTCCTCACCACCATCGCCGGCAGCACCAGCGGCATCGAAGACCGCAACGGACGAACGCTGAAATTCGCGGACACCACATCTGCGAGCGCGAGCTTCACCCCCCTTCATGGCATCACGCTGGATGCTGCAGGCAACCTCTATGTCAGCAGCCGGAAAAACCGACGGCACAGGCAGCACCGCCGCTTTCGCATCCCCGCGGGGCCTCGCAGTGGACAGGGCCGGCAATCTTTATGTGGCCGACACCACTAACAATGCGTTACGCAGGATCTCCCCCACTGGCGAAGTGACGACCATTGTCGGTGGAGCGCCCTCCCCGCCAGGGGCCGATGGGGATATCTGTCGCGACGGGCCGGCTGACCAGGCCACGCTCCCCATCCCCAAAGACGTCGTCGTCGATGCCAACGGCGTCATCTTCGTCACCAGCGCAATCTGGATCCGTAAAATCACCCCGGCTCCTTGAGACCCCCACCCCGCGCCCTTCCCAACGGGCCGGAGCGGACGCGCACAGCCTGCACCGGGCGCCAGAAGCAGGCGTCATTACCTCCCTCGCGCAAATCAACATACCACCAAACCTGAGGCAGACGCCGCTGGCAGCCCCGTTGCAGCCGTGTACTTGCGACATCTGTAAAAATCGCCTTCCCTCGCAGGTTCACCAGGACCGGCAGGTTCTGAAAGACGCAACCCACGCAGACATCACGATTCCTGCCTCGTGCATGCCCTTTGAGCACATTCTGACAGGCCTGACTGAAGGTGTCAGAACTCCCGCCTGCAAGGGACACCAGCGGACGCAACCCACCCGCGAAACAGCGCCGGGCCCCCTGCCCCAGGAGCCCGGGCGCAAAAGCATCACCGTTCCGTTGCCGCTAATGCCCCTCGAAACTCATCAGGCTGCGCACCGGTACATCCATCGCCCGCAATTTGGCCGCCCCGCCGAGATCGGGCAGGTCGACGATGAAACAGGCCGCGACCACATTGGCGCCGATCTGGCGCAACAGCTTGATCGCCCCCTCCGCTGTGCCCCCGGTGGCAATCAGATCGTCGACCAGGATGACCCGCTCCCCGGGCTGAATGGCATCGACATGCATTTCGATCTCATCGGTACCGTATTCGAGCGCATAGGCCATGCGCACCGTGGTGTGCGGCAGCTTGCCTTTCTTGCGGATCGGCACGAAGCCCGCAGAAAGCTGGTGAGCAACCGCACCGCCGAGAATAAAGCCGCGGGCCTCGACACCGGCGACTTTGTCGATCTTGTTGCCAGCCCAGGGATGGACCAGTTCGTCGACAGCGCGACGAAAGCAGCGCGCGTCGGCGAGCAGAGTGGTGATGTCGCGGAACTCGATGCCGGGCTTGGGATAATCCCGGATGGTGCGCACGCTCGCCTTCAGATCGGTATCAAACGTCATCTTTTTTCATCCCTCATTCAATTTCCGGACCAAGCCGGAACGCGTTCTCGATAATGCGCAGGCCCACCTCGCCCTCCAGGGACATCAGCGACTCCGGATGGAACTGCACTCCGGCGACCGGCAGCGTCCTGTGTTCCATCGCCATCACGATGCCGTCTTCGCTTCGCGCTGTCACTTCAAGCACATCCGGCACGCTGTCGGCGCGGACATGGAGCGAATGATAGCGGCCGGTGACGATTTCGTCGGGCAGATTACGCATCAGGCGACCGCCATGGACGCTGAGACGCGACGGACGGCCATGGACCGGATGGCTCAACTGGTCCAACCGGCCACCAAAATACTCTCCGATCGCCTGCAAACCGAGACAGACCCCGAAAATCGGCAGTCTGCGCTCCAGAGCCAGCGCGATGGTGTTCGCGATCTTGAAATCCTCAGGCCGTCCCGGCCCCGGCGACAACACCACCATATCCCATTCCCGGGCCTCCAGCATGGCGCCCGCATGGACATGGCGCACCACGGTGACAGAAGCCCCGGCCTGGCGGAAATAGTCGGCGAGCATATGGACGAAGCTGTCGTCATGATCAATCAGCAGCACCCTCTTGCCCGAGCCCGGCGCATCCGGTGCAAAGCTCGACAGCGGCTGCGGCGGATCGCCACGCAGCGCCTGGAACAGGGCTGCGGCCTTGACCTGGCATTCGCGGTCTTCCGCTGCGGGGTCGGAATCGAACAGGCAGGTAGCGCCGACCCGGACCTCGGCCAGACCGTCCTGCATGCGGATGGTGCGGATGGTGAGCCCGGTATTGATGCTTCCGTCGAAATTGAGGCCGCCGATTGCGCCTGCATACCAGCGCCGCGGCGAGCGCTCATGATCCTCGACAAACTGCATCGCCCAGAGCTTCGGCGCCCCCGTCACCGTCACCGCCCAGGCATGGCTGAGAAAGGCATCGAGGGCGTCAAAGCCCGGTTTGAGCCAGCCCTCGACATGGTCGACGGTATGGAACAGTTTCGAGTAGGTCTCGATCTGGCGCCGCGCCAGCACTTTGATGGTGCCCGGTTCACAGATCCGCGCCTTGTCGTTACGATCGACATCGGTGCACATATTGAGTTCGAACTCATCCTTGGCCGAGTTCAGGAGCTGCCGGATCTGCTCGGCATCGGTAATGGCGTCGACCCCGCGGGCAATGGTGCCGGAGATCGGACAGGTTTCAACCCGCCGCCCATCGGAGCGCACAAACATCTCGGGCGACGCCGACACCAGAAACTCGCCGCTTCCGAGATTCATCAAGGCGCCATAGGGCGACGGATTGATCCGGCACAGGCGCTGGAACACCTCGGCAGGCGAGCGCTCGCAGGGCTCGGCAAAAAGCTGACCGGGCACCGCCTCGAACAGGTCGCCGCGGGCAAATGCAGCGCGCGCCGTTGCCACCGTGGCCTCATAATCGCCCGGGCCATGATCGGCAAAACCCTGACGCTCCGACTTTCGATAGGGGCAGTCCGGGGTCTGGCGTGGCAGGGATGATGTCGACACCCCCTTCCAGGTGAAATCGTAAGCCAGCACCACCCCGCGCCCGCTGGCGCGGTCATAGGCCAGCAGAAGATCGGGCAGATAGAGCACGACATCGCGCTGGTCGGGCTCACGCGGGCGGCGCTGGATCAGATCCTCGACCTGGAACACCAGGTCGTAGGCAAAGGCTCCGAACAGGCCGAGCAGCGGGTCATCGGGAGACGAAAATGCCGCGATGATATCCCGCACCAGGCTGATCACGCTGGCCCGGCGGGTGCGCTGCTCCTCATCAAGCGGGGCCTCATCGCGCAGGATATGGCCGGCAAGCTGCGACGTCTTCCTTTCCGTGAACACGACGCAAGGCGAGCGCAGCGTGTCGTTGAGAAAGGCGACCAGAACTTCCCCGCGCGCGTTCAACGCCGACAGCGTGAAATTGCGGCCGACGGTCTCAAGTTTCAGGGGCGGGTCGGAGAAGCCGAGATCGAAACTTTCATAGCGGCCCGGAACCGTGGTGCCCGAGGACAGCACCACCCCGCAGCGCGCGTCGAGCAGATTGATGAGATCATCAAGCCGGCCGGCCCCTCCGGTGAACGGCTCGACCACACGGCTGACGGCAATACCGCCAGCGCTGCGATATTCGCTCCTCCCCGGGAGAGCAAAGACTGTCCTGTTCATCCGGCTTTCCTGTTCGTCGACGTGACACTGCCGCCCGTGGCCTCAATCACGACAGATCGGAGGGACCGCGGCTGGTCATCGCCCGGGCATGACGTTGGCAAGAGCCTGGCAGGATCCCAAAGGCTGACTTTGGATCAATCCCGCGAAAAACGCCACCGGGAACCACCGCGGCACCGCGGCGGCCAGCAACAGCACTCCTCCAATAAACATCGATTCCCGTGGGCCCCAGCGAAAGAAGAATCGTAACCCTGCCGCCTTGACTTCAGTCAGCGCCGGGATGACAGGCAGCCCGCAGCCTGGAATTCAAGGATTCACCTGGCTTGTGCCCCCTTGAGGCGGAGGAATCTGAGGCACCAGGCCCGCCACTCGCCCGATTTTCGCTTTGTGTGTAACTGCCCCAGGCAGGACTGCCCCGGCCCAGCTCGGACTGCCCAGTTCGGACTTACCTGGTCCGACTGACTGGCCGGACTGACTGGCCGGACTGACCTGGTCGCACAAGGGAGGCAGCTCACCCGGCTCGAAATCCGCAAAAAATGCGCCTCTCCAGCCTGCGATGGTCAGCCATTTGCCGCCCGTCACCTCCATCACGAAAGACGGCTGAGCCTCGCCAACGTCAAAAAGGGGCCACCGTCGGTCGCATTGCAGAAATGGACCGTGGGTGGAAACCTTTGCGCTCCTGCACGTCCGTCGTCACCCGCAAAAAGGCCCCCGGGGCGACAGAGATACCCGGGGGCCTTTTCGTTATCCGCAAAAATGCCGTCCTCAGTGCGCGTCGGACCACACCGCCCGCTTGGTGAAATACATCAGGCCGGCAAAGATCACCAGGAAGATCATGACATAAAGACCCATCGATTTCCGAGCCTCCATATGGGGTTCGGCGGTCCACATCAGGAAGGTGACAACATCGTGGGCATATTGGTCCACGGTCTGCGGCGTCTTGTCCTTATACTCCACCTGTTCATCCGTCAGAGGCGGCGGCATCTTGATGGCATGCCCGGGGAAATATTCGTTGTAATAGGCTCCCTCGGGAATGGTCACATGCTCCGGCGGGCTGTCCTTGTAGCCATGAATCACCGCGGCGACATAGTCCGGCCCCTGCTCCTGATACTGGGTGAAGAAATCGGTGATGAACCAGGGGAAACCGCGCTCATAGGAACGCGCCTTGGTGATCAGCGACAGATCGGGCGGGATCGCTCCGCCATTGGCGACCATCGCCTCCTGGTCATTGGCGAAAGGCGACGGGAAATGGTCCGCCGGCCGGCCCGGACGCTCGAACATCTTGCCCTTGTCGTCGGGGCCGTCCTTGACCTTGTATGCCGCCGCGATCGCCGCCACCTCCTCTTTGGACAGAGCCGGGCCACCCGCCTCGCCAAGGTTGCGGAAGGCGATATAGGACAGACCGTGGCAGTTGGCACAGACGTCGCGATAGACCTGCAGACCGCGACGCAGCGCCGCCTGATCATATTTGCCGAACGGCCCTGCAAAGGACCATTTCTGCTGCGGCGGCTTGGCCTCCGCGGAGGAAGCCTGTGCGCCCAGCGTCGAGGCCGCCAAGAGCGCACCGACCCCGATCAGCGCCACCGCGATCGCGGCAACCGCTTTCACCCCCTTCCGGCTCTTCGCCAGCACCGCGTCAGCGACCGAATTGGGCACCGCACGCGGCTTCTCAATCCGTGCCAGCAGCGGCAGGATGACGAAGAAATAGGCGAAATAGAAGAATGTCAGGATCCGGGCCTCGGTGATGAAGGGCTCTTCCGCCGGCTGGGCACCGAGATAGCCGAGCAGCAGACACACCACCACGAAGCCCCAGAAGGCGATCTTGGCGAGCGGCCGGTATTTCGACGATTTCGTTCTGGCCGAATCAAGCCAGGGCAGGAAGCACAGCACCAGAATCGCCGCGAACATCGCCACCACACCGCCGAGCTTGGAGGGGATCGAGCGCAGGATGGCGTAGAACGGCAGATAATACCATTCCGGCACGATATGCGGCGGCGTCACGCCCGGATTGGCCGGGATGTAATTGTCGGCTTCACCAAGATAATTCGGCATGTAGAACACCAGATAGGCGAACAGGATCGCGAACACGGCGACACCGAACAGATCCTTGATGGTGGCATAGGGGGTGAAGGCCACCGTGTCCTTCTCGGTCTGGGCCTCGACACCATCGGGATTGTTCTGCCCGGTGACATGCAGCGCCCACACATGCAGCACCACCACGCCCACGATCACGAAGGGCAGCAGATAATGCAGCGAGAAGAAGCGGTTCAGGGTCGGGTTGCCGACCGAGTAGCCGCCCCACAGCAGCGTCACGATCGAGTCGCCGACGAAGGGAATGGCGGAGAACATGCTTGAGATGACGGTGGCGCCCCAATAGCTCATCTGGCCCCAGGGCAGCACATAGCCCATGAAACCGGTCGCCATCATCAGCAGATAGATCACCACACCGAGGATCCACAGCACCTCGCGGGGCTCCTTGTAGGAACCGTAATAGAGGCCGCGCATCATGTGGAGATAGACCGCGATGAAGAACATCGAGGCCCCGACGGCGTGCATGTAGCGCAGCAGCCAGCCGTAATTCACGTCACGGACGATCAGTTCCACCGACTTGAAGGCCAGATCGGAGTTCGGCACATAATGCATGGCCAGAACCACGCCCGTGACGATCTGGACCACCAGCATGAAGGACAGGATGGCCCCGAAGGTCCACCAGTAGTTCAGGTTGCGCGGCGTCGGATAGGCGATGAAGGAACCATAGGAGAAGTCAAGAATGGGAAGGCGCCGCTCGATCCATTTCAAGACTGGATTGGTTGGCTCGTAATGTGCGGGTCCGCTCATGATGCGATCCTGAGAAAAAAGGCGATGATGACAGGCTCAAGCGTGCTGTTGGGAGGGCTCTAGCCGATCTGGATCCGGGTATCGGAAAGGAAGGCGTAGGGCGGAATCTCCAGGTTCTTCGGCGCCGGTCCCTGGCGGATGCGCCCCGAAGTGTCATAGACCGAGCCATGGCAGGGGCAGAAAAAGCCCTTATAGGCGCCCTCATGGGCGATCGGAATGCAGCCGAGATGGGTGCAGACGCCCTTGACCACCAGCCACTGTTCATGCCCGGCCACGACCCGTTCAGCATCCTTTCCCTTTTCCATGTCGGGCAGGCCGCTGTTGTCGGCCGCCCGCGCTTCCTCGATCTGCTGTTTGGTGCGGTGGCTGATAAAATAGGGCTGGCCGCGCCAGAACACCTTGATTTCCTGGCCCTCGGCGATGGGGGCGAGATCGACCTCGATCGGCGCCCCGGCGGCGATGGTCGCCGCGTCCGGATTGAGCTGCGAGATGAATGGCCAGGCCAGAGCCGCGACACCTGCTGCGCCAACGACTCCAGTGGTCAGATAGAGAAAATTACGGCGTGTCGGTTCTACCGCCAAAGACGCAGTCGTCACGATGGCAACCCTTTCCCTTGCAAGAAACAGGCAAGCCGCTCCCGGGAGAGTGTTGAGAAATCCCTGAAAACAGATTGCCGAATGCGCGACCCACGGCCCCCAACCAGCCGCAAAACAACGCCTGGACCCGCAAGCGAAACAACCCGCGCCAGTCCAACGGTTCAAGTCTGACTATTGGCACCCTTGCCGCACAAGCGCAAGCCCGCTAACGCGGTCCGCACACCACAACAGGTGTATTCCCTGAAGGCCCCTCCTGCCGTGCTGCGACATTTTCAGGCACGCCCCCTCGGTTTCCACCCTCATGCAGATCGCGCTGTTCCAGCCCGACATCCCGCAGAACACCGGTACCATTCTGCGGCTCTGCGCCTGCCTCGGAGCGGCCGCGCATATTATCGAACCCGCCGGTTTTGCCTTTTCCGACCGCCTGTTGCGCCGCGCCGGCATGGACTATCTCAACCATGTCCGCCTCCAGCGCCACGACTCATGGGCGGCATTCGAGGAATTTCGCGCCGCAGCGGGCAGCCGGCTCGTGCTCTTCACCACCAGAGGCGCCACCCATTATCTCGATTTCGCCTATCGGGAGGATGATATCCTGCTGTTCGGCCGCGAGAGCGCCGGCGTCAGCGACCAGGTGGTTGAAGCCGCCGACGCCCGGCTTATAATTCCGATCCGGGCCGGGCTGCGCTCGCTCAATGTCGCCATGGCTGCGGCCATGGCGACCGGCGAGGCGCTGCGCCAGACCCGCCGGCCCGCCGCCCCCTTCAGCTGACTTGTGGCGCGCGGCAGCACAAAGAGAGTACAGAGATTGCCACCGCAGCAGATTGCCGCGGCAGAACAGCTTCCTGGGGGCAGCGAGCGGGATGGCCGGTTACCAGGTCAAAGAGATCTTTCTCACCCTCCAGGGTGAGGGCGCCCAAACGGGTCGCACCGCGGTGTTCTGCCGCTTTGTCGGCTGTAATCTGTGGAGCGGACGCCCGATCGATCGCAGCCGCGCCGTCTGCCGCTTCTGCGACACCGATTTCCACAGGCCCGACGGCGTCCTTGGCGGACACTACGGATCGGCTTTGACGCTCTCGGCCGCCATTGCCAGCCTCTGGCACGGCAGCGAGCGCCGCTATGTCGTGCTCACCGGCGGCGAGCCGCTGCTGCAGCTCGACCGCGCGCTGATTGACGCGCTCCATGACGAGTGCTTCGCCGTCGCCGTGGAAACCAACGGCACGCTGCCTGCGCCCGGGGGCATCGACTGGCTCTGCGTCAGTCCCAAGGGCGGCGCCGAACTGGTGCAGCGCCATGGCGACGAACTCAAGCTGGTCTATCCCCAGGCCCAGGCTGCCCCTGAGGATTTCGCCGATCTCGCCTTCAGCCGCTTCTCGCTCCAGCCCATGGACGGACCGGATCGCGAGGCCAACACAAAAAGCGCCATCGCCTATTGTCTCCTGCACCCGCAATGGCAGCTCAGCGTTCAGATCCACAAGACAATCGGAATCCGCTGATCCTCCCGCCCGGGAAGTACAACCACAGCAAAATCTGCAGAGCGGGCAGTCACAGCGCTGCTCCGGCAGCCATTGCCGCGTCTCTGATTTCCTCCAGCTGCTGCCTGTCTGAGGGAAATCCCGCCGCAATCCAGGCCCCTTCCGCTGCCGCCAGCGCCTGTCCGAGGGCTGCGCCTTCCGTCATCCCGCAGCGCATGAAATCGCCGGCCCGAAGCGGGAATTTCGGCACCGGCCAGCGTTGCGGCAGCGTCGCCAGATCGTGCCAGCGCACTGAGGTGGCATCGTCCCCCGCCCGCACCCAGGCCAGCAGCACCCGGTCGCGAAAGGCATCGGCGCCGAGCCGGTAGAGCAGCTGGCGGGCGAAAGCCGCATCCTTTCGGCCCAGGGCGCCGGTGCACTGGCCCATCGACTCCAGCATCCTGGTTTGCGCATTGCTGAGGCGCAGCCTTGCCGAAAGGCGCGTGGCATCCTCGGTCACGGCGACGCTGAGAGCGGCGAGGCGCCGCATCGGATGGCCGGCCAGACCGAGTTCCGCCTCGATCCGTATCATCCGCGCCAGCCGTTCGGGACAGGCCACCCCCGCGCCCAGCTGCAGCAGAAGGCCGCCCTCGGCCATGGCAGCGGCCACGGTCACAGCTCCCGGGGCGAGGAGAAGCTTGACCATTTCGTTGTGCACCCGCTCGGCCGACAGCAGCGACAGTCCGTCACGCCCGCGAATACAGGCGAGATAGCTCTCACGATCCACCGCGCCGATGCCGAAAGCGGCATGGATGCGGAAGAAGCGCAGGATCCGCAGATAATCCTCGGCAATACGCTGATCGGCGTCTCCGATGAAACGCACCCGGCGCAGCGCGGCATCAGCGAGCCCCCCGACAGGATCAAAGACCAGCCCGGTGGCATCGGCCGACAAGGCGTTGATGGTGAAATCCCGCCGCGCGGCGTCGCGCTGCCAGTCGCGCCCGAATACCACCCTGGCCTTGCGGCCGAAGGTTTCGGTATCCTCACGCAGAGTCGTCACCTCATAGGGCTGGCCGTCGACGATCAGCGTCACAGTGCCGTGGTCTATGCCGGTCGGCACGCTGCGGATGCCCGCCCCCCTGGCGCGCCGCACCACCTCCTCCGGCAATGCCGTGGTGGCAATGTCGATATCGCCGGGCTCAAGCCCCCATAAGGCATTGCGCACCGCGCCGCCGACCACCCGCGCCTCCTCGCCCCCGCTATTGAGGAGGGCAAGAACCCGCGCGGCACCGCCGGACTTGAGCCAGGCCACATCGATCCGCTGCGCTGCGTTCATTGTTCCCTCGCCGCAGGAGGCGCAACCGGCAGGCGCCGATGCCCTTCGTGAAGATTCGAAAACAGCTTTTGAGATAGTCGGGAGCCCGGCGCGGCCGCAAGAGGGATCGCCTTTGCCCGCCCTTTACCCCTTCCCTTGGCCCGCCCTTTGCCTCCTGGCGAGTTCCGGCTTGCCGCCAGGGCCGCGAAATTTCACAGAAACACAGTTCCTGCAAAAAAGGCGCCTTCCTCAGGATGCGACGAGGTGAATCGATCGGCAGAGTTTTCCACCCCCTGGATGAAACCCCTTGCCCGGTGTAGCGCCACAGCCTGCAGTCTGGCGGCAGTTTCTTCCTGGAAAACCACATCACGACCAAAGAACGCCAGGGCAAGGCAAACCAGGACAAGGATGGCAGGACAGCGGTTCAGACCGCCCGCGCCCGACAGGACGGATGAATGCAGGGCCGGCCGGCCCCATCACCCGCAAGGCCTGCAAGCCTCCGCAACAGGCAGAGAGGCTACCTGCGCTCGCCCCGAACCAGAACGCCGTTTTCCATATGCGCCGGCACATAGGTTTCGCCGGGCGGTGCCCCCGAGAAATGCGCCAGCCCGATCAGGCTGCCGATTACCAGCGCCAGCGCCACAAGGGTCAGCCGTGCCAGGGTGTAGAGCCGCCAGGACGAGGCGGCAAAGACGCCCGAGCGGGTGGCGAGCAGAACCAGGGCGTAGACCGCAAACGGACTGAGGAAGATTGCAAGCTCAAACAGGGCCGGGCGGATCATGATCTCCAAATCCGTTCATAGAGCATTCGCAGCATCCCGGCGGTGGCGCCCCAGATGTTCCAGCCGTCATAGGGCATGGCATAATAGAAACCCTCGACGCCCCGGAAGTTCCTGCTGTGCAGTTGATGGTTGGCGGGATCCATGAGGAAGGAAAGCGGCACTTCGAACGCATCCTCGACCTCGCAATGGTTGATCTTGAGTTCAAAGCCCGGCCGCACAATGGCAAGCGTCGGCACAACACGAAAGCCGAAGGCCGTGGCGTAGAGATCAAGATAGCCGATCGGCTCGACGAATTCACGCCCCAGTCCAACCTCCTCCTCGGTCTCACGAAGCGCGGTATCAACCGGCGCGGCGTCGGTGTCGTCGATCTTGCCGCCCGGGAAGGCAACCTGCCCGGCATGGCTGTTCAGATGCGCCGCGCGCCGGGTCAGCAGCACAGTCGGCTCCTCGTGATCGACCACCGGGATCAGCACCGCCGCGGGCCGCACCGGCTGCTCGCCGATCACCGACTGCAGAATGCGCGCGTTGTTGAGATCGCCCGACACCGGAAGGATGCTGCGGTCAAACAGCCCCGGCGGCACCGCAAAGCCCAGGCGTTGCCGTGAGCGGGCGAAAAATTCCGCCGCGCTGAAGCCCGCGGTTTCGTTCCCCACTCCGGCTTCGTTCGACCCGATTTCGCTGAGTCTGGCTTCGGTCAACCTGCCGCCCTCATTTCCTGTGCCGGCGACATCGGAAAAAACGCGCCTCTCGAGGCGATTCCGAACATCTCCTGCCCGGCAATCCTGCGCTCCTCACCAAGTTCAACCAGATCGTACCAGAGCGCACGGGTGACTTTTGCCCAAAGACCGCGGCCGACATGAAGATAGGGTGCCAGACCGCCGCTTGCCACAGCTTCGAAACGCAGGGGATGGCTGCAGTCGCAATTCACCCAGTCATCGACATTGGTGCGGAAGCGCAGGGATCGGGCGTCTGCGTCCCCCTCTGTGACCATCTCGACTGCCAGGAAGGGGGCGTCATCCACCTGGATCCCGACTTTTTCCACCGGTGTGACCAGGAAATAGCGCTCCCCCTCACGGCGCAGCAGGGTCGAAAACAGCCGCACCATTGCCGGTCGGCCAAGCGGCGATCCCAGATAATGCCAGCTGCCGTCGGTTTTGATGCGGATGTCGAGATCGCCGCAAAAGGGCGGATTCCACTCCGCCGCCCCCGCGCCCCTGACGGCGGCTGCCTGCGCGGCCGCGCTCAGCCCCTCAAGACCGAAGCTTCGGTTCTGCCCCTGGTTCGCCATGGTTTGTTCTTCCCCGGCAGCCACGCCCGTTAAAACCGGCAGGCCTCCATAACACACCAGGCGCTGGCGCAAGAGATGTGCCATCCCTGACCCGATCCCCCGCCAACCGCGCCGAAAGTCATCGAAGGCATCCATTTATTCCAATAAATACATGCGATTCCTGGAATTCTTCGGGGCTGCCATGCTATGACCGCGGCACGCCGTGCTCCGGGCCCGGCCTGGTGAGGAGTTGAGCGATGGTGGAAAATGTTGAAACGCCTGCGGAGGTCCGCGCCGCCGAAGAGGTCTGCGGGCAGCTGCGCGCCGCCAGAGCGGCGATCGCCAGCGTGATCTTCGGCCAGGACAAGGTGATCGAAAACACCCTGGTGACGATTCTCTCCGGCGGCCACGCGCTCCTGATCGGCGTTCCCGGGGTCGCCAAGACCAAGCTGGTGGAGACACTCGGCATCACGCTCGGCCTTGACAGCAAGCGCATCCAGTTCACCCCCGATCTGATGCCCTCCGACATTCTCGGTGCCGAAGTGCTCGATGAAAGCGCAAGCGGCCAGCGCTCCTTCCGTTTCCTCCCCGGCCCGGTATTCACCCAGCTCCTGATGGCCGACGAGATCAACCGCGCCAGTCCCCGCACCCAGTCGGCGCTGTTGCAGGCGATGCAGGAACAGCACATCACCATTGCCGGCGCCCGCCATGATCTGCCCCGGCCCTTTCATGTTCTGGCGACACAGAACCCGCTGGAACTGGAGGGCACCTATCCGCTGCCAGAGGCCCAGCTCGATCGTTTTCTGATGCAGATCGACGTTGACTACCCCGACCGCGACGCCGAACGGCGCATCATGTGTGAAACCACCGGAGCCACCGAGACACCGGCCCGCGAGGCCATGAGCGCCGCCATGCTCGGCGCCGCGCAGCTTCTGGTGCGCCGCCTGCCGGTCGGCGACTCCGTCATCGAGGCCATCCTGTCACTGGTGCGCGCCGCCCGACCAGGGCCCGAAAGCGGCGACATCGGCAGGCTCATCGCCTGGGGTCCCGGCCCCCGCGCCAGCCAGGCATTGATGCTGGCGGTGCGCGCCAGGGCTCTGCTCGACGGCAGGCTGGCGCCATCGATCGACGACGTGCTCGACCTCGCCGAGCCCGTGCTCAGCCATCGCATGGCGCTGACCTATGAGGCGCGCAAACACGGGATCGGCAATGTGATCGCGCAACTGAAGGCAAAGATCGCCTGATGGTGGAGAACCGGCCTACCCGCGAAAAGGCGGCCATCGGCCGTGCCCAGGCTGCCAGTCAGAGCCTTGCCGCGGCGCTGCCGCGGCTGGTGTCGACCGCGCGGCGTATTGCCGCCACCGTGGTCCACGGCCTCCATGGCCGCGCCCGGGCCGGCCGCGGCGAAAATTTCTGGCAGTATCGCCGCTTCGTCTCCGGAGAGCCGGCACAGCGGGTCGACTGGCGCCGCTCAGGGCGGGACGAC
Source organism: Alphaproteobacteria bacterium (assembly GCA_009781045.1). Taxonomy (GTDB): domain Bacteria; phylum Pseudomonadota; class Alphaproteobacteria; order Rhizobiales; family Xanthobacteraceae; genus Bradyrhizobium. The sequence continues at coordinate 6,173 of WQYW01000091.1, read as the reverse complement.
CAGCTCTATGTCCGCGAACAGGAATGGGAGGCCGCCCACACCGTCTGGATCTGGCCCGACCGCTCGGCCTCGATGGACTTCGTCTCAGACCGCAATGGCTGCTCCAAACTCGAACGCGGCCTCATCGTCACCTTTGCGCTGGCCGAGCTGCTGGTGAGCGGTGGCGAGCGCGTCGGCATTCCGGGCCTGCTGCCTCCGACCGCGAGCCGCGCCGTCATCGACAAGATGGCGCAGGCCATGCTCCATGACCCCGATGACCGGGTCAGCCTGCCGCCTCCCGCTTTCAGCCCCGCGCCCGGCAGCGCGGTTGTGGTGATCGGGGATCTGTGGTCGCCGATCCCGGCAATTGAAAGCATGCTCGCAAATCTTTCGAGCCGCGGCGCAGGAGGCACACTGGTGCAGATCGTCGACCCCGCCGAGGAGACCTTCCCCTATTCGGGGCATATCGAATTCGTCGAGCCGGAAGGAGCGGGCATCGTTACCGCGCGGCGCGCCGAAAGCTGGGTCGAGGACTATGCAGCGCGCCTCAGGCGGCACCGTGACCAGATCCGCAACGCCTCCTCGAGCCTCGGCTTTCTCTTCACCACCCATTCGACCGTGCGGCCAGCAAGCGAACTCCTGTTCTTTCTCCATGCTGCCATGAGCAGGCCCCCGGCCGCCCCGATGATCCACTACGGGAGCGCCTGATGCCCGGCCTGCCGCTCGCTTTCACCGCCCCCTGGCTGCTCGCCGCACTGATTGCGCTGCCGCTGTTATGGTGGCTGCTCCGGGTAATGCCGCCACGGCCGCGCCGTATCGCCTTTCCTCCCACAAACCTGCTCCGTGACCTCGCGCCACGGGACGACACCGCCAGCACCACACCGTGGTGGCTGACGGCTTTGCGCCTTGCCGCCGCCACCTGTGTCATCTTCGCCGCCGCCGGCCCGGTATGGAATCCGCACCCCGAACCGGGCGGCAGGTTCACGCTGGTGATCCTGCTCGACGATGGCTGGAGTGCCGCCTCGCGCTGGGACGTCCTGATCCGGACCGCCGACGAACTGATCGCGGGCGCCGACAGCGACCGTCGTGCTGTGGCAGTGGTGCCGCTGTCGCAATCGAACCACGCCATCGGCGTGATGCCGGCGGGCGCGGCACGGGTGGCGCTGCGCCAGCTCAGACCCCAGCCCCATATTGTGCCCCGCGTTGACACGCTGGTCCCCCTCGCCCGGTTGCTCAAAACAGCAGGCGACTGCGAGATCGTCTTTCTCTCTGACGGGGTCGACGATGGCCACGGCGAGGAATTCCTGCGCGGCCTCAGCGAGAGCGCAGGCCCCCGCCCTTTGACGGTCTATGAAGGCCTGCTGCCGCCTCCGCTGGCCCTGGTCGGGGCCGAAAATGAGGCGGCCGGGATGACGGTGACGCTCCGGCGCGTCAGCACCGGCGAGGCCCGCGGCACCTTGCGGGCGCTTGATCGCAAGGGAGCGACGATTGCGCAAGCCGCTTTCGCCTTTGCGCCTGACGATCGCGAAACCCGCGCCTCGTTCGCGCTCCCCGTGGAACTGCGCAACGACATCGCCCGTCTCGAGATCGCCGGCGAACGCTCCGCGGGTGCCGTCCAGCTCCTCGACCGGCGCTGGCAGCGCCGATCTGTGGGCATCGTCTCGGGCTCGGCCATCGAAACGGCGCAGCCGCTGCTGGCGCCCGGTTTCTACCTCAGCCGCGCCATCGCCCCCTTCGCCGATGTGCGGCTTGCCACCCAGGGCGCGCCGCAACAGGGCATCGCGGATTTCCTTGAGCAGAATCTGCCGATGATCATCCTCGCCGATGTCGGTGCCATTGCTCCCGACATCCGCGAGCGGCTCTCCCGCTGGATCAATAATGGCGGTATCCTCCTGCGTTTCGCCGGACCGCGCCTGGCCCAGGCCGACGACGACAGCTTCCTTCCGGTCAAACTGCGCCGCGGTGACCGCAGCCTTGGCGGCAGCCTGACCTGGGAAAGGCCGCAGCATCTCAGTTCCTTCTCCACCGACGGACCCTTTGCCGGATTGACGGTGTCACCGGATATCACGGTGAGCCGCCAGGTCCTCGCGGAACCCGATGCTGGGCTCACCGCACGAAGCTGGGCTTCGCTGGAGGACGGCACTCCGCTGGTCACCGGCGAACACCGCGGCAAGGGCCTTGTCGGACTGTTTCATGTCAGTGCCGATATGCGCTGGTCGGATCTGCCGATATCGGGAACCTTTGTCGAAATGCTGAAGCGGATCATCGAGATGTCAACGCAGGGCCGCAGCGGCGACAGCGACGGCAGCAGGGCCCCTGAGACGCTGGCGCCCCTTCTCAGCCTCGACGGTTTCGGGGTTGCCGGCCCGCCGCCGCCAAATGCGCGAGCCCTCACCACGGCCACGCGCGCCAGCGCCGATCATCCTCCGGGTTTCTACGGCAGCGCCGACAGCCCGCGTGCGCTGAACACGCTGACTTTGAGCGACAGACTGACCGCGCTCGACAGCGCTCACCTCAACGCCCGCCACTCCAGCTACGCCCAGACCGCGCCCCGCGACTTCCGCGGCTTTCTCCTGGCGGCTGCTCTCGCTCTGTTCCTGATCGACGCGCTCATCATCACCGTGCTCACAGGCACCTTTCCCGGCCTCCGGCACCTTGCTGGCCTGCGCCGCTCCGGCATCGCGCCGCTGCTCGCCACTGCGCTCCTGGCTGGCGCCACGCTCGCTGCCATGCGCACCCCCCTCCATGCTGAAGCCGTCGAGCCTTTTGCCATGCGCGCCGTGTCGCAGACCCGCCTCGCCTATGTCATCACCGGCAACGCCGAGGTCGACGATGTGGTCAAGGCCGGCATGGCCGGACTCACCCTGTTCATGGCCCAGCGCACCTCGCTCGAAGCCGGCGATCCGGTCGGCGTCGACCTCCTGCACGACGAACTCGCCTTCTTCCCCCTGATCTACTGGCCGATCGTGGCCGGCGCCCCCAAACCGCCCCAGGCCGCCCTCGACCGCGTCGACGCCTATATGAAACAGGGCGGTACGGTGATCTTCGATACCCGCGACGCCATCGAGGCCCGCGGCGACGACGGCGCGCTGCAGACTCCGGCTATGCAGACGCTGCGCAGTATCCTGTCCTCCCTCGACGTCCCGGAAATCGAGCCCGTGCCGCGCGAGCATGTCCTGACCAAAACCTTCTATCTCCTGCATGACTTCCCCGGCCGTTTCGACAGCGGCCAGACCTGGGTCGAGGCCCTGCCCCGCGACAGCGATGAGGAGGACAGCGCGACACGGCCGGCGCGCGGCGGCGACGGCGTGTCGCCGATCATCATCACCTCCAACGACCTCGCCGGGGCCTGGGCGCTTCGTCCCGACGGCGAGCCGATGCTGCCACTGACGCCGGACGATCCACGCCAGCGCGATTTCGCTTTCCGCGGCGGAGTCAATATCGTGATGTATACCCTCACCGGCAACTACAAGGCCGACCAGGTCCACGCCCCGGCTCTGATCGAACGGCTGGGACAATAGACGATGAATTACGGCATCGCCTTCACCCCGCTCGTCCCGGCACCGCTGCTCTGGCTTGCGCTCGCAACCGTCGCCCTGTTTGCGATTTTCTTCGCTCTGGCCCGCACCCGCGGGGCAATGCTGCGCATCCCTGCGCTCTTCCTCTGTGTGCTGGCCCTCGCCAACCCCTCCTTCACCAGAGCGGATCGCGATGGTCTCGACTCGGTGGCCGTGGTCGTCGTTGACAACAGCCCGAGCCAGAATTTCGCCAGCCGCGCCGGCGAGACCGAAGAGATTCGCGCCGCACTGGTCGCTTCCCTCAAAAAGATCAAAGGCCTCGAGGTCCGTGTCGTCAATGCCGGCATGGCCGACGGTGAGACCGACGGCACCCGCCTGTTCCGTGCCCTGACCAGCGCCTTGTCCAATGTGCCGCTGGAGCGCGTCGCCGGCGCTTTTCTGATCACCGATGGCCGCGTTCACGACATCCCGCCGGACGCCGCGGCGCTTGGCTTCCAGGCTCCCCTTCACGCCCTGATCACCGGCGAGAGCAGCGAGCGCGATCGCCGCATCGCCATTCTCGCCGCGCCGCGCTTCGGCATTGTCAGCCAGACCCAGACCGTCCGCTTCCAGCTCGACGATCAGGGCATCGACGCCCAACAGGCCAATGTCACCATCCGCCGCGACGGCGAAGTGATCGGCCGGCGCCGGATGAAGAGCGGCGACAAATCCAGCGTTGATGTCGACATCAAACATGCCGGCGCCAATATCGTCGAGATCGAGGCCGACGCCCTCGAAGGCGAGCTGACGACCGTCAACAACCGCGTGGTCACCATCATCGACGGCGTGCGTGACAAGCTCCGGGTGCTGCTGGTCTCCGGCGAGCCCCATGCCGGCGAACGCACCTGGCGCAACCTCCTCAAATCCGATCCCGGCGTCGACCTTGTGCACTTCACCATCCTGCGTTCGCCGCAGAAGCAGGACGGCACGCCGATCAACGAATTGTCGCTGATCGCCTTTCCGACCCGGGAATTGTTCCAGGACAAGATCAACGACTTCCAGCTGATCATTTTCGACCGCTACTACGCCCGCAAAGGCGTGCTGCCGACCGCCTATTTCGACAACATCGCCCGCTATGTGCGCGCCGGCGGTGCCATGCTGGTGGCGGCCGGTCCCGACTACGCGTCGGAGGAGACCATCTGGCGCACGCCCCTTGACGCCGTGCTGCCGGCCGAACCGGTCGGCGTGACGGAAAAGCCGTTCCATGCCCGTCTTTCCGAGCCCGGCAAACGCCATCCCGTCACCAGAGGCCTTGAGGGTGCCGGCTTTGATCCGCCGCACTGGAGCCGCTTCTTCCGCATCGTCAACACCCGCAATGCGCTCACCCCGCCGCTGATGACCGACGAGGACGACAGACCGCTTCTGCTTTTGTCGCGCTTCGGTGAAGGCCGGGTCGCCCTGCTCCTGTCCGATCACATCTGGCTGTGGGCGCGCGGCTATGAGGGCGGCGGCCCCTATATCGATCTGTTGCGGCGCATGTCGCACTGGCTGATGAAAGAGCCCGACCTCGACGAGGAATCCTTGCGCCTGCAGAACCAGGGCAGGGAACTCCTCGTGCTGCGTCAGACCATGGCCGACGCGGTATCTGCCGTCAGCGTGACCTCCCCCTCGGGCAAAACACGTGAACTCACCCTCACATCCAGCGCACCGGGTGAATGGCGCGCCGCGCTCCCCGCTGACGAACTTGGTCTGTGGCAGGCCACCGACGGCACGCTCAAGGCCCTGATCAATGTCGGCCCCACCAACCCCAAAGAGTTTGCAGAAGTCACCTCCACCACCGCGACGCTTTCCCCCCTGGCGCAGGCGACCGGCGGAGCGGCGCTCCGCGTCATTCAGAATCACGCCGTCGCGTTGCCACGCGTGGTGGCCCAGCGCGCCTCCTCCACCGTATTTCATGGCGACGGCTGGCTGGGGTTGCGGATGCGGGAGGCCAGTGTGGTCAAGGTCGGCGTGCTGCCGATCTTCGCCGGCATCAGCGGCCTGCTGCTGCTGCTCGGAGCCTTTGCCGCCACCTGGATCCGCGAGGCAAGGTGAGCACGCCAGACTGACCACAGCTGTCGCCACATCACCTCACTCCATGATCTACCTGATGGAACCGTCAATAAGTAATTGAACTGGTCGATCCGCAATCAGTCAGCCGTCGCGGGATAATGGCGCGGCGGCGTCCTGGGAGCCCTTCATCTGCACCAGTTTCGTTCCCGGCCAGAAGGTTCCGAAAAAATGCGGCTCTCCATGCTCTGCGAAACAGATGACGATCGGACAATCGTGCGCCGCTTCCTCCGTCGCAGGTTTCAACGCGGTTGCCGATGGTCGATCAGCGCTCCTTGTCGATGTCGGCGGGACGCCAGTGTTGAACACCCGCAGACCCGGAATTCCGGGCGTCTCTGCCCTCGACATTGCAGCACCTGTCACCGGCTGCACCCCAGGGCCACGGTGCGGGCGACTGGACCTCCCCCGCATCGCCATGGCCGGCAAGAGCCAATTCTCAATTCGGCACCATTGGCTGGGAGCCGATCAGCGATTCTAAATGCCCCCCAAGCTAAAGAATTTTGACGGTCTCCCTCCCCCCGCAGTCCTGGGTCAAGAGATGCGCTCGTGAACAAATGGGAGTCGGATGCGGAACGAACAGGAATCGTT
>WQYW01000090.1 GCA_009781045.1 Alphaproteobacteria bacterium | reverse complement strand
TCGGTGACGCTGGCGGCGAACCTGGTATCGGTGACCGCGACGGTGACCGATAATGACGGTGACCAGCAGTCTGCGCATTTTGATCTCGGACCTCAGATCACGATCTATGACGACGGCCCGGCGCTTGGCTCCCTGCCACCAGGGCAGCTGCCAAACGAGAGCAACGCTCAGGCAACCGGACACTTTGATATCGCGCCTGGAGCAGATGGCCTGCATGACTTGCAGATCACATGGATCGATACTAACGGAAATCACTATACCTCGGTGTATGATTCATTGAATGGTTGTGCGGAATTGAATACGCCTGCCTTTACATTGGATGTATATGCCGATGGTCACTACACATTTGAGCTAATAGATGCGACGGCTGCTACCTACGAAAATGTACCGATTGGGAGTTTTGGAGACGTTCCTAACGGAGCAAATGATAAAATTAGCAATATTGTACTTTTTGGCGCAGACGATCAATCGATTGGAATATATGCAGACATCCACGGAACGGGTGGTAACAACAAAGTGCAGATCCATAATGAATCAGAGATTGGTATGGCTGGCGGAGGAGGGAACGGGCTGGACAAAGGAAATACGATAACGATAGATTTTCACTCTGATCCAAATGCCAGCGGTGGCCCGCATGCAGTCGAGTTGGGTGGCATCACCTTGAGTCTCTCGCAGGGGAATTTCCAGGGCACCTATACATGGCTGACCAACACTGGAGATAGCGGCACTTTCGTCGTAGGTCAGGACGGCACCGTTCATGTCTACGATCAAAATATGCAAGAGTTGCCTGGAAGCGGCGGTACTGTCTCCGGTTTTCTTATCGATCCGGCAAACCCATTCAGTGACATTACGTTAGGAAATGATCTTGTCAGTAGTGGACCATCTTTCAAATTGGGCGGCGTCTCGATAATGCAAACGATTCTGCCGCACGATGCGACACTGGATTTCAGCATAACGGCAACCGACGGCGATGGCGATACTTCCACTTCGCCGTTAGGGATCCATATTGTTGCAAGTGACAGCGATGGAAACTTTCTATTCACAGCGACACATGATGCGGATGTGATGGTAGGAAGTTACGCGCATGATACATTCCAATTCAACAGTGTTTCAGATAGTCCGAACAATCGCAGCCTCCATGACGTTATCCAGCAGTTCGATGTAAGTTTGGATAAATTGGATTTCTCCAACATCAGCGGAATTACCAACGTTGTCGTTAAAGAGGTTTCATCGCTGCACGACGTTCATCCTTCAAGTTCCACCGTTGATGTGGGCACAATCGTAATCTACCAAGCTTTGGGTGGAACCAGTGCTATGGTACTTGCTAATGATGGAACTCACGGTGTGGATGCTACCCATGCTGATATGATGGTGTTGCTCACAGGTATCCAACACGGCATGCTGACAGAGGCGAACATCAATTTGCATGCATAGACGTGAATTCAACGTAAGTCTGTGTTCTCGGTCAGTATTGAGGGTTGGAACTGCGACACTCATACCCGATGCGATACTGATCGTGATGTCGTCTTGCGTCATTTCAAATTGAGTGGAACCGGACCGCGAGACATCTGCTAACCGCCTCCGTGCGGATAGATTTGGTAGACCATCATGTGAGTACGAATGTTGCAATTGCTTGCCTATCGTAAAATTTATTGATTTTCTGAGAGAGGCTTGGTGGATTCTTGCTTCAAATCTCTCACGACATGACTCGACCCATGGGAAAATACGCGATGACCGCGTTCGAAGAGAACGAGATTGCCGGACCACCATCACGGGTACTGCTTGATGCTCTTGGTGTGGCCACAGCGCTTATAGACACGCAGCGCTGTCATGTGTGGCACGCCAACCGTCTCTTCTGCGAGACGTTGCAGCGCTCCCTGGAAGAGGTCCTGAAAGCTCCCAGTCTGTTGCAATTCGTTCATCCGGAGGATCGGCACCGCCACCTTGATCATACCAGCGCTCACATGAACGGAATGGGACAGCGGTCACGTTTCGTGACACGTTACGTCCGGCCGGATGGCAGCAATGTCCATCTGCGCATCACGCTGGGAAATGCCGGCGGCGATGCCGGGGAGGCGTTGTGGACGACTGTTGTTGTCGAGGAGGTGGCAGCCCCGGGAGGTGAAACTACGGAAGACATCTGCCGCCCTGGCGGCGACAAAGTCACGATCTGGTCCTGGACTGGCGAGAACGACGCGGCTGACAGACCTCGGGGAGAGATGCGTATATTTGCTGCCGGGAATGGTGCCGAACATCAGTCTGTCGAAAGATTCCTGGAACGCGTTCACCCCGAGGATGCCGGCGCTCTCCAAGACCTCTTCATCCGCTCGCTCAAGGGAACTGCGGGAATACAGGAATACCGGCTTATTGACGAGGAAGGCGGGTTCCGGTGGATGCGGGAGATGGTCGCCCCGATCCGCGACGCTTCCGGAAAACTGGCCAGCGTGGTTGGGATGTCGATCGATATCACGGATGCCAAGACCAGGGCCCATTGCCCACCGCCGGCCAATGTCCTTTCCTTTGTCCGGCACATTGAGGAACGCTGGAACGAGCCGGTGGAACTCTCCGACCTTATGCGGCGCTACGGCGTAAGCGCTCGCAGTCTGCACAGCCACTTTGCGGCTCTGGGCACGACGCCGGGGAATTTCCTGAAACGCATCCGACTCGCGCATGCCCGCGACCTGCTCTCGGAGCCAGGCGACACCACCGTGGCGGAGGTTTGCTCGCGCTGCTGTTTCGGAAACGCCGGGCATTTTGCCAAGGATTATCGAACGGAATTCGGCGAGTTGCCTTCCGAAACCCTTGCTCGCGCTCGGGTTCGCAAATCTCCCGCGGGCGAGGCGGGGTTGGCGCCAGTTGACTCGACGGAAGTGCGACAGCCTAATGCTGTCAACGCTGCCCCTGACAGCTTCAAAATCAGAACCTCCGGCAGAGCCGGAGGTTTGAGAGGGGAGCCGCCATAGGCGGCTATAAAGGACTTCTGTGACAAGGGATTGGACTCTATGACGGGAATTTGAGTTCGTCCTGATCCAGCTGGATGTCCGCCAATTCCTGGTTCTTGATGTAGGCTCGGATCACGGCTTCGTCGCGCCCGACGGTCGACACGAGATACCCCCTGGCCCAAAACTTGTGGCCCAGGAAATTCCGCTGCTTGCGCTCCACGTTCTGTGCGATCCAAATCGAACTCTTGCCCTTGATGAAGCCGACCACCTCGGAAACCGAATATTTCGGTGGGATCGCGATAAGCATGTGGACGTGGTCGGGCATGAGCTGCCCCTCCTCCACCTGACACTCCTTGCGCCGGGCCAAGTCGCGGAATACACATACACTGCCCAAGCGCGGCCGGATATTCGAGAACAGCAGCTTCTTCCGGTACTTCGGCGTGAACACGAGATGGTACTTGCACTCCCATGTTGTGTGGCTTAAGTGGTTGTGATTCTGTGACATTATGATCTCCTTGTGGGGCTTCGGGTGCCCCCAGGGGGATCCTAAGACTCTGTGACTCTATTCCCGTAGATGTAGAACTGCCGTTATTCGCTCCGGCATAGCCGGAGGCTTCGCGGGTAGAGTGATGTCCATTGGCGGATTGTTAAGCCTTCGTTAAGACCTGAGTTGAGCGAGCATATTATGAGGTCGTTCCACGAGGCGATCGAGAGTTTGATGTCGTATCCCTGAATCGGAATAGCCAGGAAACCGTGCCTGACCTGCGGACGGGGATGTCTTCGTAGCACGTCGCGACGATCGAGAAGTTGGAGTTTCCATGTGTGAAGGCTGGCCGCTCGGTTCGCCTTGAAACTTCCACAGGGCGAATATTTCTGTGGAACGTGGGGATGTTTACCAGGACAATTGCTCAAATTCTTCCGCGATGCTCAATTTCTTACACTTCGCGGCCTCAAACGTGACGTTTTCGCCTCATTCCACAGTCTTGCGAGTTAACTATTGTAGAACGTTATGGAAATTGACCGCCATGTTGAGTTAATGTTGTGCTAGACTGGTGTTCGTTCGACAGGCATTGAGTCGTGTGTTGGTCGACAAAACCTTGGGGGGGTTTTGATGTTAAAGGGGCTTCTTACGACGGTCGGAATGCTTGCGTTGAGTCAGGTAGCCGCCGTCGCCGACCCGCTTTCAATCAATGACGCGTTGCATGAGGCCGTCCGAACCAATCCGGCTGTTGGAGAAGCTTCGGCGAATCGGCGTGCAACGGAAAGCTCGCTGCGCCAGACCCAGAGCACATTGCTCCCGCAGGTCCGGGTTGAGGCGAGTTGGGGGCCGGAGAAATTCGACCAGAACTATTCCGGTATCCAGCCTATTCCGGGATTGACGGGGCCGGTGACCGGAAGCGGTCCGTGGCGCAATGGCAGCACGGAATCCGTGGTGGTCCGGCAGCTCCTTTTCGACGGATTTGCCTCGATACATGACATCTGGCGCCAAACCGCGCGGGTGAATGCCGCGGCCTATCGTGTCCGTGAGCACACAGAGCTGGTCGCGCTTGACGCGGCCGAAGCCTATATTGACGTCGTTCGCTACATGCGGCTGGTGGATGTGGCGCGCCAGAACCTGGCCAACCACGAAACCATATTTTCCAATGTCAGCAGCCGGTTTTCCGGTGGCCGGGCCGGGCAGGGGGATCTGGAGCAGGCACGCGAGCGTGTCGAGGGTGCGCGTGCCAATCTGGCCGACCTGCAAAAGAGCCTGGAGGATGCCCGTGCCGCCTATCGCAAAACCGTAGGTCTGGAGCCGATCAATCTTCGCTTCCCGAGCCCGCTTCGCGGCATGCCCTCAACTCGGGACGAGGCACTGGCGCAGGCGGTTCGCTATAATCCGACGATCCAGGCCGCCCAGGCGGATGTCGATGCGGCCAAACATGCCTATCGGGTCACCGATGGTTCGTTTGTGCCCAAGGTCTATCTTGAGGGGCGGGCGACCCATTATGACAATTCCTACCCCTATGTGACGGCGACTCCCGGTATGGCCAATGTGACCCACGAGGATTACAGCGGCAAGGTGGTGATGTCCTGGGACATCTTCCGTGGCGGGCAGGATACCTGGGCGCGCAACGAGGCCGGGGAACGCTATACCGAGGCCGCTATGCATCATGCCTCGCTGCAGCGCGGTGCTCTGGAGTCGATCGACAAGGCCTGGGCTGCCCGCACTGTGACGGCGACCCGCATTGCTGCTTTGCAGCGGCAACTGGAGGCCGGACGAAAGACCATCGCAGCCTTCCAGAAGGAATACGAGCTGGGACAACGCTCCCTGATCGACCTCCTGAATGCCCAGAACCAGTATTTCAACGCGCAGGTGTCACTGACGTCAGCGCGAGGCGTTGCCGTATTCGCCGATTACCAGTTGCTGGCGGCGATGGGAGGTTTGCTTGAATATCTCAAGGCGCCGCCTCCAGTGGACGCCGCGCCCATGGACCTGGTTGCCTTCAGGCTGCCCGCCTATAAGTTGGCTCCCGTGCGCTGGGGAGCGCCGCAGGTTGGCTCCCAGCCGCTTCTGACTGCGGCTGATTATATGGCTGGCAGCTATTCTGCTTCGATTCCGATGGCCTATGGTTCGGTGGATGCGGACAAGGGCCAGAGTTTCAATGCCCGTTTTGAAGCATCAAGCAAGGCGCAGGGCAGTCTGCCGGATTGGTTCACCTCGACCAGCGCGGAAACCCTGAAAGGCGGCAAGCGCTGAAGAACCTGGGTTCCCGACTGTGAATAGCGGGTTCTGCGGTGACATTTCTGCCTCTGACGGACGGGATCCCCGCTGATCCCGTCCACGTTTTATGTGATTAATGGTGTTCGGGTTGAGTTGCGTTGCAATTAGTGTTCTCATCAGCAGTTGGGCGGTTTGTGAGCTTTCTGTTGCCCGAGGTTCGGAAGCTCTGTGCTCGGGTTTGGGAGCATCTGACATTGTGGTTTCGCGCAAAGAACTCGCGGGTTGACAAAAACGCCAGGACGGCCCTGGAACCGCAGCGCCTTGCGCCGCCCGGAGAAAACCCCGGGTACCCGGATTCGCTTGCGGATTCGCTGATTTACCTGGCAGCCCATCACGGTCGGGCGATCACACGGGAAGCCATGCTGGGCGGTCTGCCGATTGAACGCGGCCGGCTTGGCGTCGGGCTTTACCAGCGTGCGGCCAGGCGTGCCGGTCTCGAAACCATGCCGGTGGAACGCACGCTGGCCGAAATTCCGCCTCTGGTGCTACCCGCCGTTCTGGTGATGCGGACCGGGGCGACGCTCATTCTGCTTCAGCTCATCGAGGGGCAGATCGCAAAAGTCGTCGATCCGTCGCAGCACCCCTATGCGCCCCAGTTGCGCCCCCTTGAGACGGTTGCCGCCGCCTATAGCGGCTATGCCTTTCTGGTCCGGCCGCTGAGTGATGCCAACGCGCGCACGGCGGCCGCGGGGGAAATGCCGAAGAACCACTGGTTCTGGTCGGTGGTCCAGACAAGATGGCACAGCTATGCCCATATTGCGCTGGGCGCGCTCCTGATCAATGTCCTGACGCTGGCGATGCCGCTGTTCACGATGAGCGTCTATGACCGGGTGGTCCCCAACGGCGCGGTTCCGTCCCTGATCGCGCTGTCGATCGGCATGGGGCTTGCCATTATTTTCGATCTCATCCTGCGCATGGTCCGCAGCCGCATGATCGACGTTACCGGCAAGACCGTCGATGTGGTGCTGGCGGCCAATATTTTTGAACATGTCATGGCCGTCAAAATGGCGCAGCGGCCGGCGTCGGTCGGCATTCTTGCCAACCAGCTGCGGGATTTTGAATCGGTCCGGGAATTTTTCACGTCGGGGACCGTGGTTTCGGCTACCGACCTTCTGTTCGCCATTCTCTTCATCGGCGTCCTCTTCATGATTGCGGGGCCGCTGGCGTTCATCCCGCTGTTCATGCTGCCGGTCATGATCGTCATCGGCTTCGGCCTCCAGCGCCCGCTCAATCGCGCCATGACGCGGCTGCAGGCGGAATCCGCCGCCCGCCACGGGGTTCTGGTGGAAGCCCTGGGCAGTCTGGAAACAGTCCGCGCCATTGGTGCCGAAGCGCGGATGCAGACCGCCTGGGAGCGCTCGGTTGCCGCCACGGCGCGCTCCAGTGAAGCCGTGCATTTCTGGTCGTCGCTGGCGCTGACATCCGCCTATTCGGCCCAGACCATGACCAGCCTGTTGATGACCGTGATCGGCGTGTTCCTGATCATGAATGGCAGCCTGACCATGGGGGCGCTGGTGGCTTCGAACATGCTGGCGGGCCGGGTATTGTCCCCGATTGCCGGCATTGCCTCGGTGATCTCGCGCGGCACCCAGACCTTCTCGTCGCTTCGATCCATCAACCGCATCATGTCGCTGGAGCGCGAACGCTCAGCCGAGCGCAATTATGTTGCGCGTCGAATTGAGAAAGGCACGATCAGTTTCGAGGATGTCAGCTTCACTTACCCGAACGCGCCGGGAAAGGCTCTGAACAAGGTCAGCTTCAAAATCGAGAGCGGCGAGCGGGTCGGCATTATCGGTCGGGTCGGGTCGGGGAAAACCACGGTCGGGCGGCTGCTGCTCGGCTTTTATGAGGCCGAGGAGGGGCGCGTCCTGGTCGATGGCGTCGATTCCCGGCAATATGATCCCGCCGATCTGCGTGCCGGGGTCGGTCTGGCGCTGCAGGACACGGACCTGTTCTTCGGCAAGCTTCGCGATAATATTGCGATCGGCAATCCCGCGGCATCCGATGAGGAGGTGCTGGCGGCGGCGCGGCTGGCCGGCGTTGAAAATTTTATCGCCAGCCACCCCATGGGCTACGACATGCTGATTTCGGAAGGCGGTCGCAGTCTCTCAGGGGGGCAGAAACAGGCCATCGGTCTGGCCCGGGTGCTGATCCGCAAGCCGAAGATTCTGTTTCTCGACGAGCCGACGGCGCATTTCGATGTCCGCAGCGAGACCGAATTCCTTGAGCGGCTGAAAACGCTCGCCAACGAACAGATGACGATCCTGATCTCCACCCACAGGCTCTCGCTGCTCAAGATGGTGGATCGTCTGCTGTTGTTCGATAACGGCATGCTGCTGGCCGATGGTCCGCGCGACAAGGTCATGGCCTTCCTGGGCGGCAAGCCGGCCGAAAAACCTCAAGCGCCTGCCGCCACCGCCGGGCCTGTAGTCACCGGGGGCAGGATCAACCTCAAGACCGCTCCGTCAAAACCAGTTAGCCGGCCCGTAAACGCGCCGAAAATCGTGCAAACCACAAAGGCGCCGTAGAGTTCCGATGTCCAGCGACTTTGCCTATGCCAATGATATCCGCGCCGCGATTGAACTCCGGACGCCACGCACATCGCGTATGCTGCTGTGGGCGTTCTGCGCTCTTCTGACGTGTTTCTTTCTCTGGGCGCATTTCGCGGTCCTTGAGGAGGTCAAGCGCGGCGGCGGCAAGGTTGTGCCTTCAAGGCAGATGCAGGTAGTGCAGTCTCTGGAAGGCGGCATTGTCGATGACATCCTGGTCCAGGAAGGCGACGTGGTGGAACAGGGGCAATCCCTGATGCATATCGATGACACCAAATTCGCCTCCGAGTTCGGCGAGATCCGGGAACGTCGGGCCAACATGGCGGCGCGGGTTGCGCGTCTGACGGCGGAAGCCGGCGGCAGCACCAGCATTGCGTTCCCCGAGCAGATTGACAATGTCGTTCCCGCCGCGGTCACAGCCGAAACCGATGTTTTCAATACCCGGGCACGCAAGCTTTCCCAGGACGTTGATGTGCTCAACCAGCAGATCAGCCGTCTGTCGCAATCTGCAGAGGTGCTGGAGCGCGAATTGTCGCTGACCCGCAAACTCTACCAGCAGAAGGTCGTGCCGGAAATCGAGATGCTGCGGCTGGAGCGCCAGGCGATCGAGACCAAGGGGCAGTTGGGCGAGGCCAAAGCCAAGGCTGCGACCATCGTCTCGACCTTCCGTGCCCAGGCCGATGAAGATCTGGCCAAATCACGCGGGGATCTTGCGGTCCTCGACCAGAATATCAAAACCGCCCAGGACCGGGTGCGCCGCACCGACCTGCGTGCCCCTGTTCGTGGTGTTATCAACAAGGTCAATGTGACCACGATCGGGGCCGTGGTTCAGCCCGGCGCCAATGTCATGGATATCGTGCCGCTCGATGACACACTTCTTGTCGAGGGCAAGATCAAGCCGCAGGACATCGCTTTTATCCGACCGGGCCAGGACGCCGTGGTGAAGATCTCGGCCTATGATTCATCGGTCTACGGCCATCTAGACGGCAAAGTTGAGCGCATCAGCGCCGACACCATCCTTGATGACAAGGGTGAAGGCGCCCAGCGCCCGGAGAACTATTACCGGGTCATGGTGCGAACCAGCAAGAACCATCTTGGTAGCGAAGACCGCGCCTTGCCGATCATGCCGGGAATGGTTGCTACCGTCGAAGTCCTGACCGGAAAGAAGTCTGTGCTCGACTATCTGATCAAACCCGCACGCCTCCTGCACTCCGAAGCGCTGCGCGAGCACTGAAACGGACCTGCCGATCCTTCCCTGTCGCTACAGCCACACAAGCTTCGCCAATCTCCCGGGATCCGGCGATCGCGGGCGGAGCCGGGTCAAGTGATCGCTTTGTGCGTCCAGCCGGCACTGGATATCGGCACAAAGTCAGCTTGCCGTCTTTTGCCAGCACGGTTAATGCGGAAATCCAGCGGCAGCCACATTGGTTAACGGCAACTTGCTGCAATCGGACGATTTTAAGGACCGGAAATCAGCCGCCATTGGCTACGTCCCTGCAAAGCGGCATCCCTTACAACTGCATTTAGTGCTGCGTAAAATGTCGCTGACGCAGGATCGGCCCCGATAACAGGTCGGGACGGTCGAAATCTGGCGCACAAGACGTCGATCGCTGCTCCCGACACAGCAGGGGGCGGTGTCGCATGAAACCGCGGTTTGGATGGGGAGGAGGTCTGGTTGCCCTGGCGGGCAGCCTTTTACTCTCAACTTGTGCGTCCACCCCCGAGGCGGTGGCCACGGAGGTGGTTTCGCAGGGTGAATTCGTCGTCGCCAACCATGGCAGCGACGGTGCACAGGGTGACGGCGGACATATCGCCACCTATTTCACCATCAACAGCGTGCTTGCCAGGATTGATGGTCGGCCTTCCCGCAAAAGCGACCGGGCCCGTGTCGCCAGGCTGCCGCCAACAACCGCAACCGATGTGCGACGCGACCTCGAACCGATGCCCCAATCGGCCGAGCCGTTCGGCCTGCTCACCTTCCGTGCGGTCGATCGCGTGCTGCAGCGCAAATGGGAGGGTGCCGAAAGAGACATGGCCAGGGACCAGTCGGTGCTCTATCAATGCCGCGTCGATCCGGAAGACTGCCCGCTCCATGCCCGTCAATTCCTGCGCCTGATCAGCGCCGTCAAGGCGAAGCACGGAATGGAACAGCTCAGTGAAGTCAACCAGGCTGTCAACGCGGCAATTCGCTACACCTCCGACATGGCACAGTTCGGCGAGGTTGATCGCTGGAGCAGCGCGCTTGCAACCTTCGCCACGGGCAAAGGTGACTGCGAGGATTACGTGCTGGCGAAATACGTCGCCCTGGAAGAAGCCGGCTTCCCGAAGAAAGACATGCGGGTTCTGCTGGTTCGGGATGAGGCGGTCGGCATGGATCATGCGGTGCTCGCAGTCCGGTTCCACCATCGCTGGTTGATCATGGATAACCGCTGGGCAGACCTGCGGCAGGACACGGCAACCCGAACGGTCTTCACGCCGCTGTTCACAATCGGTATTGACGGCATCCAGATGTTTGCCAGGCCGCTGGCCAAAAACCAGATCCGTCCCCATCACGAGCATGGAACACCACCGGCTGGCGGCCCCCGGGAGGACGGTGATGTGCATGGATCAATCCTGGCACCGTCTGAGAACGAGAGGCGGGAAGATACCGTAATCAGGCCTGAAAACCAGCGAATGCTCTTTGCCGATGGCGCCTCTGCGCTGCGCCCGCTGCTGTTTTAGGTTTCAAGCTTCAAGCGACAGACATCTGCATTGCCAGCGGGCTGACATGCCCGCAAAGCCGCAGTCATTGCGGCCGTTTACAGACCTCCTGAATGGCGGGCCTTGACCCCTGGGGGCCGTCATGGAGGCTTACACCTCGACCAGCTTGCCGGGAAGGGGAGGGGCTGAGCGCTTGTGGCGGCCGGCCATGGCCAGCCGGGATCACGGCAGCTGTCAGATCTTCTGTTCGTTTCCGGAACCGACGATCACGGTGATCTTCTGAATTTCGGTTCTTCCTTGCGGGTATGTGACCTCGATCGTCACCGCGTCGCTGCCGGAGAATTGAGGCTGGGATTTATAGAAGGCGACATAGGCCGGGACTTCCAGAGCCAGGCAGGCCTTGTAATTGGTTGCCTTGAGCCGTGCCCGCTTGACCACGACCTTCCCGGAACTCGGCGGGCTGGAAAGGCGGATGGTCGGAAGCGGACCGGATGAGCAATCCGGCTTCACATTGAGATAGACCCCGATCTGGGTGTCCCTGTTGGGCGAGGCATTGATCTTCCGTTCAACAACCTGCTCGCCACGGTTGGGCGGGGGTACAATTTCGGCTGCCGCCCAGGCACTGCTGGCGATCATCACCATTGCCGCGACAAGCGGCAACGCGGGGTTTCGAGCGAGTGCCATGCGTCATTCCCTCGTAAAACGGGTATCCGATCAGGTAAAATTGCCGCAGCAGCGCAATAACGACTGGCGGACTGGCACTTATCACGGGGTCAGAGCTGTTCCCGGTCAGGCTTGAAGCTTTTGACTGCGAAAGGAGGGACGGGACAGTTCCATCGGCTCGTTTTGTGAATTTCGTGCAGAGTAGACCAAAGCCGGCGACTGGACGTCCGTGTGAACTGCTCTGTCCCCAGAAACCTCAAATCTGTCAACAGTCTCAAGCAGGGGCGTTGTTGAGGAGTCGCCAGCCAGAAGGTTCCGCGACTTGAGCGACCGGCGACGGCTGCCCTCATGCGCGAAGGTTGCGGTTGGCTCTCCGTGAACTCAGGGTTCGCCGGCTTGCAGTGCCGGTCATGGGAACCGGGTAAGCCCGGATCGCGGTTTGCGCAGCTTTACGGAACAATGGGCAGGTTTTCCGTGACATGGTCTTCAACATGACGCGGGACGGGCTTGCCTGAGGCCCGCTGCTGGCGGGAGGGCTGACAGAACATCGGCCGCCCGGTTTTGGGGAAAATGCCGGCGCGCTGAGGGGCTGATTCGCGCTTTCGCAAGCCCTGGTTGCTGATCGCGTAACAGGTGCGGTGGAATTCAGCGGAATTCCGGAGAAACGCTTGACATTCCAGCCACTCCTTGGTCTTGTAGTTGGCAATTCATGGCAATTGGGGGTTGCATGATGCTGTCCAGACTTGGCGCCTTTTTCCTGACCATGGCCTGTTTCGGCATGGTGTCAGGTTTTGTTCCTGAACCGGCATCCGCCGCCGACCTGGCTCTCAAAGCGCCAGCGGGCCGAGTCGGTAATTGCTCGGATGTCGTCTTTGTCTGTGAGAACGGTCAGGAATATCCATTGTGCCCGATCGCCGTTTCGGTGATTGGTGAGGTGGTCACCGGCACGCTTCACAGCCCGGTGGGTGCAACCCATGTCCGCCTGATTCCGATGGGCGCGGGATATCGTTATGCCGGCCACGGGGTGTCGGTGGACGGATTCCAGAATGTCGCGGACATGTATATCGGCGAGCGCACCCATATCGCCTGCACCATCCACCAGCCGCAATGGGTTGACGCCCATTGAGCGGAAACATCTGCCGCTCAAGGCGCGGAACGGTGGCGAGGTGAAAGTGACCGCCAGATTGGCGATTGGTTCACGCCTCGCGCTTTTGCGCCGTGCGTTGAAGACGTGCCTTTCCGGGCTGTGAAGCTGAAATGCAATGAGGTGATCTCGTTGCTGATTTCGGCTTCGTGTCCGGGGTTTGGTGTTGCGGGAACGGTTTCACGGTCGTCAGCCGGATGGCGAGCCGTGTCAGAACAGGTGCTTGCCAGGATTGGCGCCTGGTTTGGCCAAAATCACTCCGGATAAATCGCCACGAGTGATTCGTCTGCCTTTCCAGGGCTCTGAATTGTGTCCGGACGTGGAAGGGCGCAGGCTCATGGCTTGCAAAGATTGATCCCCTCAGACATTTGTTGCCACCATGGTGGTCACGGGGGGCCGGCACTGGCACCGAGCCAATGCCTTGATCCTTGATCTGGAGTGGTTCGCCGTGGAAGCTGTTTGCGTCGAGACATGGCGACCATATGCCAGGGGCCTCTCAGAAATGAGGGGCGTGTTTCGCTGATCCCCCCATCAATCCGCCCGCTGAGGTCGGGACGGCTTTGCGGTCAGCGCGGTGGGGCGCGGAGCTGCGGGCGCGATTGGCGTTTGTGATGCGGATTCTCGACTGTCATCCGGGGAAGCGGGATTGCACACGATTTTCACGGATCATGGCGTGCCCCGGTTGCAGTTGTCGTTTTGGCTCTTTTGGGGGGACATGGGGCGAGATGCAACCCGCTTCACATCGACGCTCACAAGCGGCCAGCCTTTCAACCCTCCAACCTTGAATCCGGCGGCGCCTGCGGCAGCCTGCCGCGCGTTTTGCGGCGATGTCGCGATGATTGTGCGGTCAGAGTGCCGCGGCATGGAACAGCGCGGTGTCGTCGCTCTGGCGCGCAGTCGGTGTGGAAATCGAGGTTACCGCGCACGCAGGCCGAGACTTGCGAAACTGTGCCTCCGGGTGCGCATTTTCGTATGATCTGTGCAGGCAGGCGAATAATGAGGGAAGGTGGCGCGCGGGAAGTGCAGCCCTGGATGTGACGGTAACGGCGTGCGCCGAATCCGGTGCAGGGACAGATCGCAGAGCATCACGCAGGGGATGGCTGCCTTGTTGGAAACAGGAAGGTTCAGAGATCCGGCAAGATCGGCCAGGCGGCTGTCGTGCGTTAGCGTCACCTGATACCTGAATGCATCAGTGGAGGCAGTTCTTCACAATAGGAGCAGACAGGGCTGTTCCCGGCTTGCCCGCCTCCAGCGTTCATGGTATGTTCCGGATGTTAACAGGGGTGCGCGGGAGGAAGGATGATCCGTATTCTGCACAGCGCAGACTGGCACATTGGTCAGACCTTGCGCGGCTTCTCCCGGGAGTTCGAGCATCGCAAGGTGTTTGATCGCCTGGAACAGATTGTGATGGAGCGGGACATCGATGCGCTGATCATCGCAGGCGACGTCTTTGACAGCCAGAACCCTTCCGGAGAGGCGCAACAGCTGTTTTACAGCACCCTGGTGCGACTGAGCCGGGCCCAACCGCGCATGACCGTCATCATCACCGCCGGCAACCATGACGCGGCGGGACGTCTTGAGGCCCCGCAACCGCTTCTCGAGGCCTTCAATATTCATGCCGTCGGCAATGTGCGGCGAAGAGGGGGGAAGATAGACTCAACACGTCATCTCATCCCCATTTCTGATTCCAGCGGCGCGGTCGCAGCGAAGGTGGTGGCGGTCTCCTACCCGACTGCGGCCTGTCTTCCGAACCTGACGCGGCTTGATGGCGAAACCGGTTCGCCCATCATCGCCGGCGTTCGTCACCTCTATGCCGAGCTGGTCGATGCCCTGCGGCCGCAAATTGATGGATTGCCCTTCATTCTGACCGGACATCTTCATGTTGCCGGAGGCATTGAGTCGGAAGGAGCGGAGCGGCGCATCCTTGTCGGCGGCCAGCATGCCGTGCCCCATAACGTGTTCCCGGCCGAGGCTGCCTATGTTGCGCTTGGCCATCTTCACAAGGCCCAGTCAATCGGTTGCGACAGCATCCGCTATTCCGGCTCAATGATGCCGATGTCGGCAACCGAGGTTCCATACAGCCATGGTGTGACGCTGGTGACAATCGATGGCCCGTCGGCCCTCACCGAACATATCCCGATCGAGCGCCCGGTTCCTTTCCTCCGTGTCCCGGAGACCGGAGACCTGCGGGTGAGCGACCTTGGCGATTGCCTGAAGGCAATCGATCTGCAGGCCGATCTTCCGATGCACATGCGCCCCTTTGCCCAGATCCGGCTTGCGCGTGAGGGACTGGCGCCGGGCTTCAGGGATGAGGTCGATCGCATTGCTGAGGATTTTGCGCTTCGTGTGGTCGATACCCGCATCACCGCAGCCGCAGCCGGGAATGACGAATTGCCGGTCTGCGACCCGTTGATCCGTCTTGCGGACAGAAATCCTGAAGATCTGTTCAGGCTGGCCTTCGAGCGGGCGCACAACAGCGCGCCGGAACCGGCGCATCTCGACGTCTTCCACCAGGTCGCAGCGGAGGAGCCGAGATGAGGATCCTTGCCATCCGCGGTGCCAATCTTGCAAGCCTTGCCGCACCTTTTGAGATCAACCTTGCCGCCGAGCCTCTCGCCGGTTCCGGGCTCTTTGCCATTACCGGCGAGACCGGATCCGGAAAATCGACCATCCTGGATGCGCTCTGTCTGGCGCTCTATGGTGAATATCCCCGCGTGTCCCGGGGCCGGCGCGAAAAGGCACCGGATCCCGGGGGAGAGATCTCGGTTCAGGACGGCCGTGCGATCCTGCGCCGCGGGGCGGCGAAAGGCTTTGCCGAGGCCGATTTTGTCGGCAAGGATGGCCATGCCTATCGCGTCAGCTGGAATGCCTATCGCGCCCGAGGGCGCGCTGACGGGAAACTCCAGGATGAGCAGCGCGCGATCTGTCGCCTTGACGACGGCAGCGCGGTTGCCAGCGGCAAGACACCGGTCCGTGAAACCGTTGAAGCTCTGACCGACCTCTCCTTCGAACAGTTCCGGCGCACCGTGCTGCTGGCTCAGGGCGAGTTCGATGCCTTCCTTCTCGCTGACGTGAAGGAGCGCGGCGAACTGCTGGAGAAGATCACCGGCACCGAAATCTATGCCGAGATCTCGAAACGCGTTCATCAATGCACGGAAGAACGAAAGAAGACGATCGACGAGCTGGAGTCGCGCAAGGCCAATATGGGGCTTCTCGGCAGCGACGAGAGGGCGGCACTGCTCGACGAACAGAGCCAGCTTGCGACCGGCATTGTGGAGAAACAGGGCGAGTTTGATCGCCAAAGCGCGCGCCTTGATCATTGCCGACGTGTCACCAGCGCAAGAGACGATCTGGCCAGGGCCGAGCAGCAGGCGGAGGAGGCCAAAGGCCGACGGAACGCTGCCGCAGAAGACTTCCACGCCTGGGCGGAACTGGAACGGGCCGAGCCGCTTCGTCCGCTTGATGTCGACTTGCGCAATGCCCGGCAGGTGGCAGGCGAGGCGGCAGCGAGGCTGGAAAAGCAGCGCCTTGCCCAGCAGACGGCCCGGCAGCACAACGAGACCTGCATCACCTCCTTCAAGGCCGCGCTTGAGGCCAATGAGACTGCGGAAAACACGGTCAAGGCCTTTGAGCCGGTCTGGAGCCAGGCCGAACAGCTCGACATTGAGCTGACGACAGCGAGGTCCGAACTCGATGATGCAACCGGCAGACTGCGAAAGGCCGAGATCACGCTGGCGGAACGATCTGCGGCGCTGAATACGATTCAAAGTGCGCTTTCCCGCATGACGGAGGAACATGGTCAGGCAATCGGGCTTCTCGCCAGCCAGTCGGCCCGCATTGTCATCGTCGACCGGTTGCCGGATGCCAAGGATCTCCTGGAAAAACGCGGGAAGCTGCAAGGCCGGCTTGCGGAAGCGACCAAGGCAGGCAGTTCGGCTGAAGGAACCGCGTTGCGAACGAAAAGTGAGATCGCTGCGCTGGAGCAGGAAATCATGGCCTGTCGTGCCCAACGCAGCGGGCTGGATGTCAAGGTCGAAGAGCGCAAGGCGCGCTTGTCCGCGATCAACGAGGCCTCGCTGCACGAACGCGATGGCTTGTTGCAGTCCCTGCTGGAAGGCCTGCACCAGGCCATTCCGCTCACTCAAGCGCACCATCAGGCGGTGACCGATCTTGCCCGTCACGAAAACGATTGTGCCCAGGCCGAGCAGGAGATCGGTGCGGCAAGGGGAGAGATCCGGGAGGCCGAAGCCGACCGCTCGCGAGATCAGACCTCGCGCAGCGAAATCATCCCTCTGGCGGAACTTGCCGAGGAGGCGGTCTCCGCTGCCGCCATCGAGATGCGCAGCCGTCTGGCTCCGGGCGTGCCCTGTCCGGTGTGCGGCAGCAGCGATCACCCGCATCTCAAACAGCCCAGTGCTCTCAACGACATGGCCTTGAAGCTTCGCCGGCGCCGCGAGGAACTCGACGCCGCATTGGCGGCCACCGCCAGGCGGCTGGACGGTGCCATGCGCGCGTTTGCGCGTGCGGAGCCGCGGTTGGCGGAGGCTGCCCGTGGCAGGGACAACGCAAACGCGGCGATCCTTGCCACTGCAAACCGTTACCGGAAACAGGCGAGCGCGTTGAACGATCTCTGCTCTGGTTCTGAAATTGAAGGCAGGTTGCCCGATCTCGATGGAGAAGCAGCGGAGAAGCTCGAGAACCTCGTCCTCGATGTCAACACCAGGCGTCAAGGCATTGGATTGTCTCTTGGTGCCGCCCGCATGCTTCGAGCCGAACTGGACGCCTTCCATCTGCAATATGCGGAACTTGACCGCAAAACCGGGACGATTGGCCTGTCTGCGGATGAGAAACGAACCGTCCTTCACGCCAGCGAGATTGAGAAAGCTGCGTTGAGCGCTGAGGTGGCGAACCTTGGCGAGCGCGTCAGTTCGACCGCTGAGGAACTGGCGCCTTTTCTCGCCGCCGCGGATCTGGCACCCGATGCACTTGAAGGAGATCCGGCCACGATTGCCGCGACGCTGTCGGCAATCGCCAAGGAATATGTGGCCTTGCGCGACCAGATCGCGGAATTCGAGGTCACCTTGCGGCGTCTGGAGCCGGAGCGCGCTGCGGCGGACACCTCCCTTGAGCATGCCAGGACAGCGGTTACCGAAAGCACGGGTGCTCTTGAACAGCGTCGTCTGGTGGAACAGGGCAAAGCGGCTGCCAGAGCGACGCTGCTTGATGGCGAGGAGACCGCAGCCCACCGCAGCCGGATCAATGCGGCCTGCCAGGCGACACGGGAGGCGCTCGCTGGCACCCGTGATGCCAGCACCGCCAGTGCTGGTGCCCTCCAGGCTGCCAGCGCGCTGGTCGAGGAGGGCACAGCGACTTTGGCGGCGACGCAGCAGTCGGCAGCATCGTCCGAGACCGCATTCCGTGCCGCCTGCCTGGAAATTGCCCGTAGCCCCGAACAGGTCGCCGCCCTGATCGCCACCGATCCCGAACAGACCAGGGCACTGAGGGCGCGAATTCAGGAGATTGATCGTGCCATCAGTGACGCAGCCACCACCATCCTGACCCGCCAGACCGACCTGCAGTGGGCGCTGGAGGGTTTCGACACCACCACGGATGCCGCAACCTTGAGCGATGCCATTGCCGCCTTGACAGCGGAGATCGGTCAGGATCAGCAGCGCAGCGGCGTCCTTGCCGCCACGCTTTCACGCGACGATGAGGCGCGGAAAAGCGCGCAGAAGCTGGCGACGGAGATTGATGCGAAAAAGGCGGAACACGCAATCTGGCAGGCGGTCGACGGCGCCATCGGTTCGGCCAACGGCGACCGCTTTCGCCTCTTTGTGCAGGGCATTACCCTCGACCACATGGTCCAGCTGGCCAACGAACATCTCAATAATCTGTCCCCCCGTTATGGGCTGGTGCGAGGTGCCACTTCCGATCTCACGCTCCATATTCTTGACCGCGACATGGGTAACGAGATCCGGGGAACAAGGAGCCTATCGGGCGGCGAGCGCTTTCTGGTGTCATTGGCGCTTGCGCTTGCACTCTCGGGTCTCGAAGGCCGGTCGTCTTTCGTCGATACCCTCTTCATCGACGAGGGTTTCGGTTCCCTTGATGCCGAGACGCTGGATCTGGCCATTGACGCGCTGGAAACGCTCCATGGCCGCGGCCGCAAGGTCGGCATCATCACCCATGTCGCCACCATGATCGAGCGCATCGCGGCCCAGGTTCGCGTCGAAAAGCGTGGGGCAGGGCGCTCCGAGATCAGGATTACGGACGGCTCTGATACAAAATAGCCAGGGACTGGCAATAAGCTGAAAGGACCTGCGGGCAAGGATAAAGGAGCCAAAGCGTCAAACGTTGCCTGCGCTGACGGATGACGGATCGATTTGTGTATGCGATTTCGGTGTGCGGCTTGCGTCTGTCACGGTCGCCTCATTGCCTCGCGTATCGCTGTACAGATAGCCTCCCTTTGCCCCGGTGCCAGACTGGATGCATGCTCTTCAATCTGTTCAAGCACCCGATCCATGAATTGATTGTCCGCCACGCCACATATTTCAGCGTTAACTATCTCGCGCTCCATGAATGTCGTGACCCGACCGCAATCAAGGAAGCTTGCCTGAGTGATTCCGGGGACTTCTCCAGGTTTTACCGGCATCTGGGCGGGTCGACCCTTGCGCGCATTCGTGTTGAACCACAAAAACATGTACTCGCCAACACAGAGCACTATTTTCCGCTTCGGCGGATTGGTGAGAACTGTATAAATACGTAGAACTGAACCGGTGGTCATAGCAGGGTATAGGCTGCGACCTCGCGAATCTCCTCGCGCATGTCTTCTGGCACCAGCAACTCGACGTCCATTGCACCATTAATTGGTGCCTTTGCCCATGCGGCCTCCTGATGTGTGATCGCACTCAGGTCGGACACGGTCCTGCTGCGGCAGAACCGCATTGACTCGTCAAGCGCAGCAGTATCCGTTTCCGATAGCATCTTGAGATTTGGAGGACGTTGCGAATAAACGCGTGCAAATCTCTCATTGTGATCAATGCGGATCGCTTCGACGATCGCCTTGGGGTCGCCAAAAAGGTCCAAGTTGTCTTTGACAATGTCGTAGACGCGCGATGGGACTGGTCCCGCAGGCATAGCAATGTAGGTGTCGCCAGTGACTGGGCGTCCATATGTGCGCAGATGGTCACGATCGGCGAAGAACAAAACCTTTGAAAGGAAAAACGGGGTAATCCCGTTCCACCGCTCCGCTACATAGGCCAAGACTTCGACCGTTTTGGTCTCATTGAAATTAAAGCTGACCATCTGTCCGGCCCCCTACCGTTATCAGCATTGGAGTGGGTTGCCCCACAGGTATGCAGCCTCGACGGCGCGCCGCAAAACAGCGCTCTAAGCATCGTCATTCTGAGTGTTTTGTCAAGCTCCAGCGTTCCCGCTTCGGTCTCGTTGATCCCGTCGCACCATTGCGACAAGTGTGTCCTTTTAAACCATTGATATCCAGTGCTTTTATTCTGAATTTCGGCAAATGACCGCCGATTCTGGAACAACGCTGCTCTGGTCGAACAGGGCAAAGCGGAGGCGAGAGCGGCGCTCCTGAATGGCGAGAACACCCGCAGTGCATGCCGCGGTCCGAAAAGGCCAGCGGCCAGCGCACTCGGTGCTGGCGCCCTCTCAGGCTGCCGGCACACGGGTCGGTGGGGCGACAGTGGCGGAAACGGCAGGCGGAGGTTCTGTTCAATGTTCAATGCCGTCGCCCGTGATCCCGTAAACATGTCGCCGCCCTGATCGCCACAGGTTCCGAACAGAATTTGCCATGGTGGGTTGTCCCTTGTCCCAAGCCCCAAGGGCAGGCTCGGTGGCGGACGGCGAGATGGCAGTGCCGATGTCTGGGGGATGCGATCCTATTTGACGAGACTCAAACTCTTTGCCCCACGTTGACAGCGTGAACGCCGACAGCAAATTGTTGTGCCACACTTGCGATTTCGGCTTCCTTGTAGGCGCGCGTGAATTTCTCCCGCGGCATCAGGAAGGCGCCCGCAACCAAGAGCGCCGCCTATTTTCTCGAAGCTGCAGAGAACGGAGAAGTATTTTCTCAAGTGCGCGTCGGTGCACTCTATCTCATGGGATCAGGTCTTCCCGAGGACAGAGAGAAGGCTGTGCTATGGTGGCGAAAAGCGGCTGAAAACGGAGACGCCAGCGCGCAGTTCAGGCTCGGCATGATGGGTATGGAGGGGCTTAGTGAGTCTGTAAGCAAGGCGGAGGCGCTAAAATGGTACCACAAGGCTGCTGAGCAGCACTATGGCTATGCTCGACTAAATCTAGCAGGAATATATGAGAATGGCTGTGGCGTTGATAGAGACTATGCGGAAGCCGCCAGGTTGTATCGCAGTCTTGCAGACCAGGGAGATGGCGAAGGTCAATTCAATCTTGCCAGGTTGTATGAGAATGGCCGTGGCGTAACGAAAGACTATGCGAGGGCTGCCCAGTTGTATCGTAAGGCAGCTGAACAAGAGCATCGATCCGCCCAGGTCAATCTTGGCCTGATGTATGAGAATGGACGTGGTGTCATGAAAAGTTATGCGAAGGCGTTCAGGTTGTATCGAGAGGCTGCGAAGCTTGGATTTGGATCCGCCCAGGTCAATCTTGGCGAAATGTATGAAAATGGACGTGGTGTCGCAAAAAATTATGTCAAGGCTATCGATCTGTATCGCAGCGCCATCCTGACTCGCGAGCCGGCTGCCTACTTTAACCTCGGTATGATGTATGCCAGCGGTCGTGGGGTTGGAAAAGACAAGACTGAAGCTATGCGCCTGCTTCACACCGCGGAAGAGTCAAGCTACCCTAGTGCAGCCGGCGCTCTGGCTAGCACTACAGTCGCCTATTTGTCGTCTGTTCGAACGCCGGGTTCCACCCGGCCAATCAATGACTTAGTAAGGCAGTGCAGTATGTTGCACGTAGTCACAGTGATGTTCGAAACCGCGCTCAGAGTTCGAAGCCACTCGTTGGCGCACGCCGACCGATGTCAGATGAAGTTGCGGCGCAAGACCACCCCAGTCACGCTGTCGCGAGCGTAAGCCAGGCCAAGTAAGGACAGAAGACAGACGACAGAAAGACAGGGGTGTTGCCTCGGTGGGCATTTCGCCACGCCGCTATGCGCGTCAGTTGTCACTGCGC
>WQYW01000089.1 GCA_009781045.1 Alphaproteobacteria bacterium | reverse complement strand
GCAGGCAGATCCGCAATCGTTAATGGACTCCCGTCCGGGCCGATGACGTATTTCACCCGTGGACGATGGGTTTCGGTCATGGTGTACTCACAAACTCTTAACCACTGAACTCACGTCTCAATCCTAGGGTGCCCGGCTTAAAATTTGGCTAAGCCTGGAACCGCAATGTGATGCGCCAGCGGCGTTTTGCGGGAAAATCGGCAAGGCGAGGCCGGGACACCCCCTTTGCAAGCGGGCCCCTCGGGCTCGCCTGTGCGAGCGCTGAGCCGGAATTGCCGGGGGTGCCCCCCTGGCGGCTCCCCAGACTGGAGAAATGCCTCATGCAAACAATGGTTTGAGGAGATCGGCGGGTTCGCGATCGCGGTTTTCGGCGATCTCAGCGTGATTTGCGTTGTCCCGGCATGGGAGATAAGAGAGAGGGGGCTTTCAATTGCTTTCGACGACGTGCCCGGCGCAGCGGAACTGTTCGGACATCGAAATTTCAAGGTGCCGGCGCGAAGGGCGATAATATCCGTGGGCCAATGTGCCCGAAGCATGTTCATTGAGGCTCTCTGCCGCAACCCGCATCGACCACCGCAATCATGCTCAACAGTCTGGATATTGAAGGCCGCCCGCAGGATACAAGGGTTGTCGTCGCCATGTCGGGGGGAGTTGATTCCTCAACCACCGCGGCATTGCTGGCGGCGGAGGGCTATGATGTCATCGGCATCACGCTCCAGCTCTATGACCATGGTGAGGCCGTGCATCGCAAGGGCGCGTGCTGCGCCGGGCAGGACATCCACGATGCCCGCGATGTCGCCGCGAGGATCGGCATCCCTCATTATGTGCTTGATTATGAAGACCGTTTCCGCGAGTCCGTGATCGACAATTTTGCCGACAGCTACGCGCTCGGCGAGACCCCGGTGCCCTGTATCGAGTGCAATCGCGCCATCAAGTTCCGCGATCTGCTCAAAACCGCGCGGGAACTCGACGCCGTGGCGCTGGCGACCGGCCATTATGTGGCCTCGCGCCGCCTGCCGGATGGGTCGCGCGCGCTGGTCTGTGCCGCCGATGCCGATCGTGACCAGAGCTATTTCCTCTTCGCCACCACCCGTGACCAGTTGAATTATCTGCGTTTTCCGCTCGGTGACAGGACCAAGACGGAGACCCGGGAGCTGGCGCGCCGCTTCGGCCTGGCGGTGTCGGAGAAGCATGACAGCCAGGACATCTGTTTTGTGCCCTCCGGGCGTTACACCGATATCATCACCCGGTTGCGGCCCAAGGCGATGGAACCTGGCGAAATCGTCGACCTTGATGGCCGCGTCATGGGCGTCCACCACGGTATCGCCAATTTCACCATCGGTCAGCGCCGCGGGCTCGGCATTGCCTCGGGATCGCCGCTCTATGTGCTGCGGCTGGAGGCCGCGACCGGCCGTGTCGTGGTCGGTCCCCGCGATGCGCTGAAGATGCACTCCATCACTTTGCGCGACGTGAACTGGATCGGCGAGGGCGATATCGACGCCGCCATTGGTGCCGGGCTGGAGATGTTCGTCCGCGTGCGCTCCAGTCGGGCGCCACAGCCGGCCTGGCTGCGGGGCGGGGGCGGACATTACGAAGTCGAGCTGGTGGCTGGCGAAGAGGGCGTTTCCCCGGGCCAGGCCTGTGTTTTCTATGACGCGCCGTCGGGGCAGGCGCGGGTCCTGGGCGGCGGATTCATTCAGAGTGCGGCCGGAAGGGCGGTCGCCGCCTGATTAAGGCATGGCAGCGCAGCTGGGAGGTCAGGGGGCCGCTTGGTGCGGCCGGTTTGCCGTGTGGCTGAAATGATGCAAAACGATGTGAGACATCAAGCGGCGGGATTTTTCAGAGGTTGAGGACATGGCAGCAGATATTGATCGCGCCGGGGTCGAGAAGGCCTATGGTCGCTGGGCACCGATCTATGATCTGGTCTTCGGCAAGGTGTTTCATGGCGGGCGCCAGTCCACGGTGGAGATCGCCAATCAGATCGGTGGACGGATCCTTGATGTCGGTGTTGGTACCGGTCTTTCGCTGGTGCATTACGCGCCCACGATCCGGATCTGCGGGGTGGATATTGCCGAGCCGATGCTGCGCAAGGCGCAGCAGCGCGTGCGCGAACAGCAGCTCGACAATGTCGAGGTGCTGTCGGTGATGGATGCCAGGAATCTGGCCTTCCCGGACGGTCTCTTCGATGCCGTGGTGGCGCAATATGTCATCACTGCGGTGCCGGATCCGGAAGCAACGCTCGACGAATTTGTGCGTGTCCTCAAGCCGGGGGGCGAACTCATCCTCGTCAACCATATCGGTGCCGAACACGGACCGCGTTACCTGTTCGAACGCGCTTTCGCTCCCCTGGCCCGACGGCTGGGCTGGCGGCCGGAATTCCCCTGGGCGCGGCTGGTGAAGTGGGCGGCGGGCCATGGCGGTGTGACCCTGACCGAGCGCCGGCCGATGCCGCCGATGGGGCATTTCTCCCTGATCCGCTACTGCAGATTGTGAATGACGCTCGTCTGCAGGCTGCGCCAAAGCGTTGGGGTGACGGGGGCCTGCCGGGTTCGATCTCTTGCGGGCGTTTAGGCCTTCTGCCGCGAAAGAGCGGCTTTATCGTCTTTGCGACCAGACCTCGCGCCGGCGCCGGGATGATCCGATGGCCTTCCTGCGATTTCTGCCCCGGTCCCAGGCCTGTCGGATCGGCCAGGATTGACACCGGATCAGCTGGAACCAGGGCCGCCAGGGTCTGTCCGCGGGGCGCGCGCGCGCGCGCGCGCAAGGGGGAAACCCGACTGCCTGGCGGGTCCACCGCTTGCCTTGCCGGTTTTTCTTCATCTGCCCTGATCTGGCGTGGCGCGGTGCGCGCCACGCGTTGCCCCCTTCGTCTCGGGGGCGGTGCCAGTGCTGCGGCCCTTTCATTCAAGGCGCGGCAGCCTTGCGCTTCTTTTCGACCCGGGACAACCGGCGGCGTGCGGCAGTGCGGTGTTTGCTGCGCGAGCGGGCCCGCAAAAGCCGCCCTGCTCGCAATCCCGCACCGCCTTTGGCGGGAACGACAACTGCCGGTGCGATGGTTTTTGCGCATCGGGCTGTCGTCGTTTTCTCCGCGACGCAATCGGGATTTTCGTCAAAAACTACTCTGATTGAACCGGCGAGAGGCGATTAATCAGCGGGCGATTTAACCGCATGGGTTTTGTGGGCGTGTGCCGACTCAGGGTCTTGAGCCATCGATGGCAGACGCAATTATGACAAATATGCGACGCGAAAGTCCTGAAAGTCACAACCGGCAGCCAGTGCGCGGCACGCGCGCAGATCTCTTTCATATTTCATGGATAGCAGGCTTTTTGCCCGGCCGGCGCACCCCGTTGCACAGGTGTTGGCGCGCGCATTCGTGCCGCATATGGCACACACACGGATGGGATGAATCGCGCCAGAAGTGAATTCATCGGGCGATCTTCAAATCGTCGCGCCACAGTTTCGCCATTACCGCGCTGATTTATGCGCGGGCATATAATTTCTGAGTTAATATCCGGATCCGGAGTGCTGCACGGCACCTTTCAAAAGAAGCCGGAAAAGGCGGCGTGACAATAGAACCCGCGTCGTGATTTGTGCCAGAGGTCAACGGAAACTCTCCCAAACCATTGTGCCCGCACATGTTTGCGAATTCTTATACGGGATTCCTTTTCTCAACTCATTTGAAGGTGAGGCAGTTCGTACGAACTGGCGCTGATCATGCGGAGTGAACTCCCGCAACAATCCATTTCAATCCGTCCACAGTATCGTTTTCTGTAGACATTCGTGTTGTGCGGATTGAAGAGAAAGAGAGGACGATGGTACTGTTCAAAGATGGTGGGAGATCAAAACATGTCTGGAGTTACTGATTTCATTGCGCTGGACGTCGAAACGGCAAACAGTGATTATTCCAGTATCTGTTCCGTCGGCCTCGTCCATTTCAAGTCTCAGGCCATCCACAAGAGCATTGCCTTTCTCGTGGATCCGGAAGCAGAGTTCAGCCCAGCCAACATCGCGGTTCACGGGATCACTCCCGAGTCCGTTGCCGGCAGGCCGACCATGGATCAGGTCCTTCGGGCAATCGGGTCTACGCTCGCCAACTGCGCGATTGCGCACCACAGCCCCTTTGACCGCCTGGCCTTCGCTCGCGCTGCGGAGAAATACGGGGCGCCGGCGCCCCAGGTCCACTGGATCGATACGCTTCAGGTTGCACGCCATACCTGGGCCGAATTCAAGGACAACGGTGGCTATGGTCTGGCCAACCTGGCGTCGGCGTTCGGCATTGAACTTGCTCATCATGATGCTGCTGAGGACGCGCGGGCTGCGGGCATGATCCTGCTGCGTGCGATCGCCGATAGCGGGTCATCGCTGCAATCGATCGTCGACGAATTTGCGGATTCTGAAGAAGAGGCGGAGGTCCGTGAGTCGGGCAAGATTGCCAGGTTTGGCAGGAGGATCTCACGGAAATCACGATCCCGATGAGGGAGGAACGAGCGGCATCGCGGGTATGACGTCAAGCTTGAGGGAGTGGCAGGCCTTAAAGGGGATTTCGGAGGGCTTGTGTGGGCGTGCGCGTCATGCGTTTTCAAGTTTCCGCTGCTTGAAAGGAAGGACCGCGCGGCAGACGTTGGGGGGGGTGATCAGCCTGTCGCGCCGGGGGGGGGCGACAGGCTGATCGGGTCGCGAAAAAGAAGCGTCCTTGCCGTTCGGATGTGCGGCACTCGTGGTTGCGCGTCGCCTTCCGGGGAGAACTGTGTGTCCTGACAGCACCCTGTCCGGCTGGCATTGGCCGCTGCCGGTCTGTCGAATTGCGCGCTGCCGCGCAGAGTGAGCGGGTCTGCATGCCGCGCAGCAACGCCAGAGTGCGATTGCGCAGAAAATGAGCCGGTCCACAAGCGCGGCACGCACGGGCAGCGATTCAGGCGAAAGGGCAGGGCGCAAAGCCTCGCACGGCAATCTGGCGCCATCCACGCAAGGCGCAGGTGCCACAGGACGATGCAATCGAAAGGCTTGAGCCCGAAAGTTGCAGAAATCAGGGTAAGTGGTTATTTGAACGGGTTTTTATGGGAAGGCCCGGCAGATTTTCGGGGGGCGGACCGGGCGGTTGGTAGCAGGAGAGGGACTCGAACCCCCGACCCCAGGATTATGATTCCCGTGCTCTAACCAGCTGAGCTACCCTGCCGCCGTTCAAGGTCACAACCGCCGGATTCGGCCGGTCGCGAGCGCGGCATATAAAGATGGCACTGACAGGCTGTCAAGCAACCGAAAAACCGGACAGCCGAACCCGCCTGCGCCTCTCCGCCTTGGGGAGGCAGATCCGATGCCAGGGACACGACAAGGCCAGAGCAGGACCAGGCTAAGCCCAGGCCAGAACCAGGCTAAGGCCGGCCAGGCCAAGGGGTCTGCAGGTCTGCCGCGCAAGGCACCGTGGCGCGCGGCAGAGCGGGAGACGGAGGCGTCGCCCTGGACCGGGGACTTGAATTCATGCCAGGGCGGTTCGCGGCCCCACAAGCGGCGACACTGTGAAGGGGGCGATTTTCCACAGGACCGCTCAAGACGGACAGACGGCGCTTCTGTGGACAGCGATTGAATTGCAAAATCAGCCATTAATTCAATGCATTGCGCGAACTTGCGGGGTGCCTGCGGAGATCTTTGTCCATCTCCTTGTCCACATCTGCTGTGG
The DNA here is from genome assembly GCA_009781045.1 of Alphaproteobacteria bacterium. GTDB lineage: Bacteria > Pseudomonadota > Alphaproteobacteria > Rhizobiales > Xanthobacteraceae > Bradyrhizobium. The sequence continues at coordinate 16,307 of WQYW01000089.1, read as the reverse complement.
ACCGATCCGCTGCCGGAATGCTCCGCTGCGGTCCCGATCGCCGCCGCCGTGCCAGGCAAGGCTGCCTGGCAGAGTCGGCCCCTCCCGGAGTTCAGGGTGCAAATCGCAGGGCGGCGACAAAAGGCGGAGCGGATGTGCGCGAAGGCGGCGCCGGGGCGTGGAACAGCCCGTGCAGCGGTTCGGTGGGTGAGAGCGCGGCAAATCCGGGAATTGCGGCCACGAGCACAAATACAAGGCGCGGCTGGCCTCTTTGCGCCAGGGGCGTGGTTGGTAATGAGGTGCGCGATGCCTCGATTCGGCCGTGATTGACTGCAAAACATGGAGTGCATAGGCTCTCATGGTGCAAAGGGAGAACCGACTTGAGGCCCGGGTGGTGCAGGGGGCGGTCGGCAGTCTTTGCCGGATGCTCTGTGGTCTTTGGTCCTGAAGCGGGTTTGTGAGTGCTCAACATCTGCCGCCCCTTCGTCGTTGCTCTCCTGTCCGGTGCTGTTTGCGCTGCGCTGTGGGGAGTGGCGGATAGCTGTGCGGCACCGCCGCGCCATCTGGTTGCGCCTGGTCCGGACATTGTTGCCGCAATGAAAGAAAAGGGGATGCGCAAGGAGGCGCCGGTCCTCATCCGCTCCTATAAACAGGAGGGCGAACTCGAGATATGGAAGCAGGTCCGGGGCGGCCGCTATGAGTTGCTGAAGGTCTTTCCGATCTGCCGCTGGTCAGGCCAGCTCGGACCCAAGCTGGTGGAAGGCGACGGGCAGGCCCCTGAAGGCTTCTATGCCATCACCGCGGCGCAGATGAACCCCAATTCCAATTATCATCTGGCGTTCAATACCGGCTATCCCAACGCCTATGACCGCGCCCATGGCAGGACCGGATCGGCTCTGATGGTGCACGGCGACTGCCGGTCGATCGGCTGCTATGCGATGTCGGATCCACAGATCGAGGACATCTATGCCCTGTTGCGCGATGCCCATGCGGCCGGGCAACAGGCGGTACAGATGCAGGCCCTGCCGTTTCGCTTCACGCCACGGAATCTGGCGCGTCACCGTCTCGATCCCAACATGCCGTTCTGGAGCAATCTGAAAGAGGGGGCCGACCGCTTCGAGATTTCCAGGAAGGAACCGAGGGTCGTGCTCTGTGAGGGGCGCTACGGCTTTGACCGGGTCGCCAGCTCGCTGGCCAGTTGCGGGCGTGAGGGCAATCCCGCCCTCGCCAGGAAGCTTGCGGAGAAGCAGAAGGCTGATGCTGCGGCGCTCGCTGCGGTCGTCGCCGGGGGAGAACCTGCGGTTTCCTTCGTCTATCTCTATGGCGGCCAGAACGGCTATTTCCGCGACAAGGTCGGCTTCGAACTGCTGATTGACGCCGGGCCGGTGATCCGGCCGGTGGATGCCAGGGGTGCGCCGACGACGTTCGGCGTCCATGCCGCGGGGGGCGACGAGGAGGCGATCGAGCGTGCCATTGCCCGCGCCACGGAGCCGCCACAGACGCCCAGCGGGATGGCGGGGGATGGCAGCGCCAGCGCAGATGCCGGCCCCCCTGCAGGCACGTCCGAGCTGCCGCTGGCGGCGCCAGCCGTTGTTGTGGCGCAGGACCAGGACCGCTCTGCCGCCCGATCCGCAACATCGACAGGCGAAAACGGGTCGCGGAGCCGCAGCGATGCGGCTGGCGAGACGGCGCCCGAGGCAAGGCGCGCCGCTCCCACCATCGTGGTGGTGATCGTGCTGCTCCTCGTCATCGCGGCCGGTTCTGCCCTCCGGCCGCGGCGCCGGAGAGACGCGGTCCGCGGCTGAGGGTCTCCGTCAGGCGCCTTCCCGGAGGCGGAACGCGCATCAATGCTGCTTTTTGCTGGCTGGTTCGGCCGAGCGCGCCATCACCAGGTTGGTGAGCTTGATGCGGTCGTATTCCGCCCAGACCATCGTCAGCCACTTCCGCAGATAGCCGCGCAGCACGAAGGAATATTCCATGGGCTCGTCGCGATGGCCCTTGTTGGCGATGAACTTGATGAAGGGAAGGGAGGCCACGTCAGCCTGCTCATAGGCCATTTCATTGAGCCGCGGGATCGAGATCTCGGAGGCGTCGGTGATGCGGCTGAAATAGGAATTGTAGGTGGGCTGGTCCCATTGAAAGAACAGCGTGTCGTTAATATGATTCTTGACCAGAAAATGTCTGCCGCCGTTCATGTAGGCAGCGGTGTCGGCGATTTCGTCAAGCGAGGTGATGGAAGGGCCGAGAATATGGAACATGGCGAAGGTGAGCTGACCGGAGGCTACGGCATCGAGGAACCCGATGTTGCGTAACAGCGAAAGTGTCGGGGTGAGCTGACCGGCGCGGACATCGACGATGGTGACGGAGTCGTCGGTCGAGGTCAGGGTATCGAAGATCTTCATCTGATCTGCGGTGGCGGTGATGTCGATGACCTCGGTCACGTCGGGGTGAAAGCGTTTGAGTGCCCCGCGCGGGGATTCCGTGTCGAAGGCACGTGCCGGGACTTTGTTGACTGTGAAATAGTCGAGAAGAGTTCGGGCAATGGTGGTCTTGCCGACGCCGCCCTTGTCCGCACCGATGACGATGACTGCCGGCTTTGCCATGGATTATGCCTCTTGTGTTTAGCGGGTCTCAAGGTCTTTCAGATTGTCGCCTCGACCACTTTGCTGGGCCGGAGGATGCCGGGAGTCAACGCAGAAGCCAAGGGTTCCATGTGGAAACGATGGGGAAAGGATGTCGGCAATCTGCCCTGTGTGTGGCCTGTGCTGTGTGAAACGGTGGATATCTTCGCCGCTCGCAACCGTGTCTGTGGCTGCAAAGCAGCACGCAGGTGCTGTGTCAGGGCAGCCCCTGCCGGCAGGATCGTTTCACGAATCGTAAAAGCTGTGATCCTGCCGCGCGCAGCTGTTGCGCCTTGAGCCCTCGATGTCGTGATCGGGGAGCCCGCGCGTTCTGCCGTGATGTCGGCTGCCGTGCGGCAGCGAAAGAGGGGGGCGGTTTTCGAGTTGAGTGGTGCTCCCCGGGGAATGGATTTCGGGGATGAATTTTTGTGCGATGGCGCAGGAACGCTGCGTCCGGCGGTTATGTGCAGGATGAGGCGGCTGTGGGCGGTGGGCGTGGCCCCCTCACGGGCCATGGCCGCAAAATGCGGCTGCGCCGGTGCAGGGAGGGGGGAGGACTTCAAACTTCCGCCGGCGCCGGACCGGCTCCAGGAATTGGCTCAGGAATTGGTTCAGGGACTGGTCCGGGAAGCGGCGTGATGGCGGCCGGACACGAACGCTTGGGGGCCTGCAAGCCGGGTACTCACAAAGCTGTGGACAGCAGATAGAGACCTGTGGAGGGTTCGGGGGGCGTGCCGGATCGGGAGCCCGTTCTGCTGATTGAGGGATGATTTTTCGCGCGTGCTTTGAGGAGCGCTGGCGGGTGCGGGTGGCTGTCTCTCAGTGGCTGAGAGACAGCCGGGGCGCGATCACTGACAGGGATAACGCATGCCGTCGCGGGCCAGGAAGGTCCCGGAGGCGGGATCGTAGGAGCGGTAGCGCTGGGCGCAATAGGCATGGTGATCCTGGGCTTCCTGGTTGGCCGCAGCAGCGCCGGCAATCAGGGCGCCGACAGCCAGGCCGCCGATCACCGCGCCAGCGATGCCACCACCGTGGCCATGACCGCCGCGGAAACCACCATGGCCATGCCCGCCGCGGTACTGGACCTGCTCAATCGGAAGCGTCGCTTTTGAAGACTGTGTCGGCATCAGCGGAGCCGCGGATGCAGGCAGGATGGCAAGGGCAAGCGGCAGGGATGCGACAAGCAAGGCGGTTTTCAGTGGGCTCAATTTGGATCTCCTTGTTTCATTCGTCTCAGGTCAGGTTGCGTTCAACTTTGTCGAAACAGTTCACAGGCACATGGTCTCGCGACCAGTCGCGACGTGAACTGCCTGGCAAAGTCTATCATGATTGGATTTCCGGGTGGCACAATTATGTGTGAAATGGAGCCAGGGCCTGCTTTTGCGAGCCATTCCCGGGCGTTCACGGGATTTTTACCCATATACGGATGGGTGCGGTCGGGACGAAAACCGTGCTTCTCGGCACCCTATGGCTTTCAGGATGCTGTCTCTGGCAGCCTGGGGGCAGTTTTATCCGGGTACTGGAATAGTCCGTCTGTGCGGTATCAGACGGGGCCTTTGTCCGGCGGGCGCGGCAGGGACCGGCGCGGCTCGATCTGTCAATGCGGCTGCCCCCTCAGGATCCTCAAGAAGGCGGTTTGAAGGACAGGACGGATCATTCGGGCCAGACCGGTCCTTCAGGATTGTCATTTTCGACGTCTGGTGTTCGCCCCAGCATGAAATGGCCGAAGGCGGAGGCGATCGGTTTTTCGGCGTCGTCCTGCCATGCCCGCGCTTCAAATGCCACTACACGGCGCCCCTGCTTGACGATGGAGACGCTGGCGTAGCTGTCGCGTGCGCGCCCCGAACGCAGGTAGTTCACAGTCAGACCGATCAGTTTCGGTGGCGTGGCTGGCGCGAGTTCACGCCCGACACCGACGATCGCGGCGGTCTCGAGCAGGGCTCCGGTAAGACCGCCGTGCAAGGCGGGGAGCGCCGGATTGCCGACCAGTTTGGGTGAGAAGGGCATGGCGACGATGCCGTCGTCGCGCACGTGAATGCCAAGGCAGCGCGCGAAGGGGCTGTCGCAGAACGGCCCCTCCGGGTCGTCGGGGGCTTCGAGCGGTGGCAGGTCAATATATTCGCGCGCCCTCTGCGCAAACATGTCGGAACGGTTGGCGCCGATCATGAAACAGCCGGTTGCGGTGGCGACCGGACTGTCTTCACTGTCCTGGTAGGCGGTGGCGCGCACGAAGGCGATCTGGCGGGTGACGCAGGTACAGAGCGAATGGGCCTTGAGGGTCTGTCCCGGGGTTGCCGGCTTCTGATAGTCGATGCGCAGGTCGAGGGTTGCGATGGCAGGGGCACCGCCGGGTACCAGCTGGACGGCCATGGCACAGCTTTCGTCGAGCATGGTGGTGACGACGCCGCCGTGCAGCACCCCGGTTGAGCTGTTGCCGGCGAAAACCTCCCGGTAGGGCAGGCTCGACCAGGCTTCGCCGGGAGCTCCGCGGTCGATGCAGAGTCCGCTGATCTGACCGTAGACCGAGCGGAAAATCCGGACGGGCGCGTCCGGGTCGAAGGAGGCGGCGGCCTGCGGCGGTATCTCTTTCATGGCGGCTTTCACAGACAGGGCGATGGGCAGGGGCGGGAGCAGCGTCAAGGCATATAGGGGCTGGCGGCGCAGGCGGCCATCACGGAAGGCACATCCCGGTGTATCACCTGCCGCATAATAAATCTGACCCGGGGCAGGCAACGCCTGTGTCGCAGAAGCCAGAGACAAGGGCAGACCGGACAGACAGGGACCGGATCCGGGGACCGGCGCGAAAGCGCTACTGCCAGCACGGCCCTTTTTTCGCGCCAGCAGTCTGCCGCTGGCGCGCCGCACTCCATCCGGAGCAATGGTGTCGGACCGGGATTGGCGATTTTGGGCTGTTTCGCAGTGTCTGCTCGATCATCGGCCGCGCGGGAAGTGGAAAAGGCCGGTTCTCCGGAACCCGAAGCTTTGCCGGGTTGCGGGAGATCGGGCCGCTTTGTCTGCCTATATCAGCGCTCCTTCGGCTTCCCGGGACCGGCAGGGGAGATTGGGAAGGAAGGTGAGCCCGAGGCTCTGGTTTGTCTGCCGAGGAAAACGCCGGCTCCGGCGCGCGGCGATATCTTCTGATATCTGGCATAGGCGGCTCCGGCGGCCTTCCGCATCGCGGTTTCATCGCCATTTTCAGCGAAGACGCGGGCGATTGCTTCGACCACATAGGCTTCGGGGGCCATGAGGGAAAATGTCGTCACCGCAGTCTGCACCCCGGCGGCCGCGAGCGCGGGCCCGAAATAGCGGTCGCTGAGGCAGGACAGCACGCCGGCACTCCGGGTGTGAGGGGCATGGGTGGGAAATCCCGATGCCAGCAGAGCATTCTGGGCGTCCATCAGGCCGTTATGCCCGACGAACAGTACCATCTCGCGGCGGCCTCCCTGCGGCGGTGTGGCGGCTTCCTTCATGAACTGGGTCATGGCGTCGGCGATGCTGACACCGCGCCAGGCGTCGGCGACGACGGCGAGCCGCTGGTCCAGTGTGAAGCTGCAGCGTTCCAGGATGATCCGGGAGACGTTGAGTACGCAGTTCTCCCGCCGCCACCCCGGGGCCTTGCTGAGAAAGCTCTTCACACCGAGGCTGGCGCCCCAATAGAGATTTTCGGCAGGATCGTTGCCGTTGCCGATCCGTGCAGGGACAGGAACGATGCCCTGTGTGGCGTTGTCGACCAGGGCGACAATGACATGAAGTGTGGCTCGCTCCGGGTCGGCGCGCGCGGCGTCACGAGCGCTGCACAGAGCTGCGATTACGAGGAGTGCTGCCAGCAGTCGTGACATCCGTGTTTTCCGTGCCTGTCGGTTTTGTTCCCGGTTCTTCTGGTCCGGTTCCCTGGATGTGCTGATTCTTCCGAATCCCGGCTTTTCGATGTCCAGGGTCCCATTTGAAAAGGGGTCCATCTGAAATTTGAAAAGGCCGGATTTGACCAGACCGCAATTGAACCGGCCGCAACTGGCAAAGCCCTGTTCTTCGATTTCCCGGGTTTTTGCGGTCTGCAGGTTTTCTGCCGGTTCCCGCCTGTTCACGGGCGGGCGGACGTCGGGAGAATCGCTTCTGCCACGTAATGCGTGGCGCCGCCGAGTCAATGGCGGCGTTGCAGAAAAACCGACCTGCGGCATCTTGATGAATCAAGCGGCGATGGTCCATAAGCGGCGGCCTCACGATTCTCGTTTGCGTGATTGCGCTTGCGACCGGCCGGGAAGACGCCGGTCAATCGGGATGAAGGTGGGGGGGGGGAAGAACGTGTCAAACCGGGGTCCACTGTGTTGGTTTGACGAAAAGGGGCGGCGGAAATCGTGGCAGCGGCGATGCCGGTCGTGGTGGAACTGTCTGCGAGGTCTTTGACGGAGCGCTGAACAGGGGATGCGGCGTGGCGAACATAAATCTGAAGATTGCACAAGAACTTGGAGTCCGCGGCGAGCAGGTCGATGCGGCGGTGGGGCTGCTGGATGGCGGCGCCACGGTGCCCTTTATCGCCCGTTATCGCAAGGAGGCGACCGGCGCGCTCGATGATGCGCAGCTGCGCACCCTGGAAGAGCGCCTGAGCTATCTTCGTGAGCTTGAGGAGCGTCGCAGGACCATACTTGATTCGATCCGTGAACAGGGCAAGCTTGATGCCGCCCTTGAAGCCACGATTATGGCCGCTGACAGCAAGGCGCGGCTTGAGGACATCTATCTGCCGTACAAGCCCAAGCGCCGCACCAAGGCGGAAATCGCCCGTGAGGCGGGCCTTGAGCCGCTGGCAGATATGTTGCTTACAAATCCGGCAACCGATCCCAGGGCGGCTGCGGAGTCCTTTGTCAACACAGAGAAAGGTGTCGGCGATGGAGCAGCCGCGCTCGAGGGGGCCCGCGCCATTCTTGTGGAGCGCTTTGATGAGGACGCCGACCTGATCGGGGCGCTGCGCGAGGAATTGTGGTCGAACGGAACCATGGCGGCAGTGGCGCGCCAGGGCAAGACCGCTGACGGTGCCAAGTTTGCCGACTATTTCGATTTCTCCGAGCCGCTGACCAAACTGCCCTCACACCGGATTCTGGCGATGTTCCGGGGGGAGAAGGAGGAGGTTCTTGACCTCCAGATCCAGCCCGAAGGGGCACCGCCTCAAGCCCCGCCGGCCGCGGCTGCAGCCGCCGTGCCGGGGCGTTATGAGTTGAAGATCATGAACCGCTTTGCCATCGCCGATCACGGCCGGCCTGCGGATCGCTGGCTGATCGACACCGTGCGCTGGGCATGGCGCACCAAGATCCAGGTTCATCTCAATGTTGATCTCAGGATGCGGCTGTGGGCGGCCGCGGAAACCGAGGCGGTGCGGGTGTTTGCATCGAATCTCCGGGACCTTCTGCTCGCCGCGCCGGCGGGTGCCCGCGTCACCATGGGGCTCGATCCGGGCTACCGTACGGGTGTCAAGGTTGCAGTGGTTGATGCCACCGGCAAGGTCGTGGACACTACAGCAATCTTCCCGCATGAGCCGCAGCGGCAATGGAATGAGGCGCTGGTCAGTCTCGGCAGGCTGGTGGTCCGGCATCGGGTCGAACTCATAGCCATCGGCAACGGCACGGCCTCGCGGGAGACCGACAAGCTGGCCGCCGAACTGGTCAAACGCCTGCCGGAACTGAAGATGACCAAGATCGTGGTCTCGGAGGCCGGGGCCTCCGTCTATTCGGCTTCCGCCTTTGCCTCCGAAGAGCTGCCGGGGCTTGATGTCACCATGCGCGGTGCGGTGTCGATTGCGCGTCGCCTGCAGGATCCGCTTGCCGAACTGGTCAAGATCGAGCCCAAGGCGATCGGGGTCGGCCAGTATCAGCATGATCTTGGTCAAAGCAAACTCGCCCGTTCGCTTGACACCGTGGTTGAGGACTGTGTCAACGCCGTGGGTGTGGATGTCAATACCGCCTCGGCACCGCTGTTGTCGCGGGTTTCGGGCATCGGCGCGGGCCTGGCGCAGAGCATTGTCAGCCATCGCGACGCCAATGGTCCGTTCCGCTCGCGCAAGTCGCTCAAGGATGTGCCGCGGCTTGGACCCAAGGCTTTTGAACAATGCGCGGGATTTCTGCGGATCAACGGGGGTGACGACCCGCTCGACTCTTCCGGGGTTCATCCGGAGGCCTATCCGGTGGTGCGGCGGATCCTGGCCGCGATCAAAAGCGACATCCGGGCCCTGATCGGCAACAGTGAGGCGGTGCGCCAGTTGAAGCCGCAGAGTTTTGTCGATGAAACCTTCGGCCTGCCGACGGTCACCGACATCCTGCGCGAACTGGAGAAGCCCGGTCGCGATCCCCGCCCGGCCTTCAAGGCTGCGGTGTTCAAAGAGGGGGTCGAGGAGGTCAAGGATCTCCGCGCCGGCATGATCCTGGAAGGTACCGTGACCAATGTTGCAGCGTTCGGTGCGTTCGTTGATATCGGCGTGCACCAGGATGGGCTGATCCATATCTCGGCGATGTCGAAAAGCTTCGTCAAGGATCCGCGCGATGTGGTCAAGCCGGGTGACATCGTCAAAGTCAAGGTTCTGGATGTCGACGTGGCGCGCAAGCGCATCGCGCTCACACTGCGGCTCGATGACGAGCTGGGTGCAAGGAGTGAAGCCGGAGCGCCGCGAGGGCAGTCGAAGGACAACCGCCGGATGTCGTCATCGCCACCGCGCAAGGCCAAACAGGAAGATGGCGGCGGAGCTCTCGCCGAGGCCTTGCGCCGTGCAGCGGAGAAAAACGGCCGCAGCAAGCCGCTCTAGAACGAGCCCGAGCGGGTGCGGGAGTGGAGGGGAAGTATGGCGAAATCCTGTCGCTGGCGTCATGCCAACTCCATCATTTCGCCGCATTAGGTCCCGGATTGGCCGGTAGAGTTGAGATCCAGGTTTAAGCGAACAGCAAACAATCAGGGTTACGAAACGGTCAATCGACATTGGAGTATTTGATCTGTGAGCGAACAAGCGCCCGAAAAGACCAGCCCGGGGTTGAACGTGATGTCAGATACAGCCGCTGCGCTGGCCGGAGGGCCGGTGATCGAGTTGCGCCCGGTACCGCATCCTGCTGGCAAGCCCTATTCCATCGCCCCGGATCATGAGGCTCCGGGAGCGGACCCGGTGGCGGCCGGGGCGTCGCGGCCGTCGGCTGCGCACGCCGCGAGCGCCGGCATCCCTGTCGGGCCTGAGGTGAGGCGGGATGCGGGTGAAGCGCCAGGATCGCGCCGGGCACCGCCGCCCAGGCTCGACGTGGCGCCGCCGAGCCGCTCCGAGCGCCTGCGGCCGGAGGGGGTAAGAGAAAGGCAGGCGGCTGCCAGCCAGCAGCGGCCGCCGACGATGGCGGCACTTATGGTGGTTGCGGCATGTATTGGTGCAGTCAGCGGTGCTTTGGCCACGGTGGGGGTGACGTCCTTTGCTTCCAGTCCCCAGCCGCAGCCGGCAGTGGTCGATCACAGCGCCGCAGATGCCGCGATCCGGCGCATTGATGCCGAAGTTGCGAGTCTGAAGGAGGAAGTTGATCGCGCCGCCAAGGCGGATGCGGGGCAGTTCACCAGGACCAGCGAACGGATCGACAAGACCAGTGAACGGACCGACAGGATCGAAAAGGTACAGGCCGAACACCTGACCAGGATTGCCCGGCTCAGCGATGTTGTGGACAAACTCCGTGTGACGGCGGCGTCCGCCAGCGCTCGGGAGATGCAGCCTGCCGCCATGCCCACCACAGCACGGGAGACGGCATCCACCGCGCCCGCAGTGCCGATGGCGCTTACGCCAGCCCCACCCGCCATGGCGGGGCCGGCAGCGTCGGTGTCAGCTGGCGCGGGCAGCCCGGCGGCATCGGCCAGGAACGACGTTGCCAGATTGCCGGTGGTCGAGGGCTGGCGGTTGCGCGACGCCGGCAATGGTCGCGCGCTGATTGAAGGCCGCGGCGGCCTCTATGAGGTTTTTGCGGGGAATCCTGTGCCGGGTCTGGGGCGCATTGATGCCATCCGCCGCCAGGATGGTCACTGGGTGGTCGTGACCAGCAAGGGTTTGATCGTCGGCCACTGAACGGTCTTTCCGGATTGTTGCGGTCAGGCTGCAGGGTGCCCCGCTGTTCCGGCCAGGACCAGGACCGTGGTTGTCGGCTGCATCCCGGCTCCGGTTCTTTATTCGGGAAATCGCGAGCTGTTCAAAGCTCGCCGACGCAGGCTCCGGCGCCGGCGAGGGTTGCGCGATATGCGGGTAGCGGCCTCACGATTTGAGGTGCCGCGGGAGAAAAGCTGCCGCCGAATCGGGAACTTTCTGAAATCAGCGGCTTTCCGTTGCCAGTGATTTGTTTGTCGCCTCAGATCATGTCCCATTGCGGGACAGGTTGGTTGCAAAGAGGGCGAGCCGGCGGAGCCACTCCAAAGGACAGATGGGGGTTCCTTGCGCCATCGGACCCTGATCCACGAAAACCAGCGGGATATTGTCAGGCCTTTGACGGCATCGAACGCCGCCCGATGATTGCTCCCGCATTGTCATCGATAAGCCGACAGCGCCTCTTTTGCGTGAGCCGGTCACGGCAGCGGTTGCGGGTTGTCTCCGGCCAGAACGGGCAGGCTGCGGCGACTTGTGTCAGGGTGGTGTCGTGTGCCGCGATCGCCCTGCTCCCGATCGCGCGTAAGGCTAACCACACAGCCTGGCAGGGGACGTGGCCCGACACTGAAACACAAGTTAAAACAACAGGAAACACTGGCGTAGATACAACCAGAGGCTGCGCCACCATCAGGGCACACGAATTATGTGTGAAGCGGTCGCAGCTCTCCAAGGGCGCTGCTGGAGCACCAGATTGTCTGCCAGAAGGATATCCGTCAGAAATTGTGCCGCCTCCCAGGTGTGGGAGGCGGACATTGGGGTCAGACCTTGAGATTTTCCGCGGACGTTTTGCCCCGGTTGGCGATCTCTTCATATTCCACCGACTGTCCCTCATTCAGACTGGACAGACCGGCTTTCTGCACTGCTGAGATGTGCACAAAAACATCTTTTCCTCCCGTCGAAGGCTGGATGAATCCATAACCCTTCGTCGGATTGAACCACTTGACCGTACCTTTGGGCATTAACGTCTTCTCCGCGGGATGTCCTTCAAAATGACGAACGCCGGTCCCCGCCAACCGTTCATTCGAATCAGGATACATGGAACGTAAGGCTGGTAGTTCAATCGATCTCGCCAGCAGGTAGAAAATAACACAACTTGGTGGATAACCAACCAGATTTGGTCATTTTCCAATCCTTTGGCTGAGCCAGCCAGCACTCGTTTCCACAGCTTTAGGGACGCCTGTCATTCTCCACTGTCCATCTCCACCGGAGCGGCTGGTGATGAATCCGCTCTGACCTCGGGACCAATCCGACGCCCGCCACCAATGCTCTGATTTCGTTCGGGAAGTTGGCAATACTGTGGCAATGGCAAGGTAAGATTGGCAGTTGGCGCCGGGTTACGAAAGTTTTATGTAGTTGGCGGGCTGCCGCCAGTGGCGGGACCCGGGGCGCGGGACCGGCCAGCCCCGCTGGCGGCTGGCGCAAGGAGGCCGCGCGTCATTCCTTTTTCTCTTTTTTTCGCAACAGATTGCGGGCGAGGTCCACAAGCGCAGGTTGCGGCAGAGCAGCGAATGGCAGCGGGCGCGTCACGTCAATGGCGGCAAGCCCGAGCCGGGCGGTGAGCAGCCCGTTGAGGACGCCCTCGCCGAGGCGGTGCGAGAGCCTGGCGGCGATGCCCTGGCCGAGCATCTGCTGCACCAGGCTGTCGCTCGCTGCCACTCCGCCGGTGATGGCGAGATGGGCAATCACCATCCGCACCAGGCGCACCAGGCCGAAGGCACCGGGGCGGCCGCCATAGAGCCGGGACAGTCTGCGGATCAGACGGATTGCCGCCACAAAGACGAAAAGCACATCGATCAATGCACGCGGACTGATCGCGGTGACGATCGAAACCTGCTGGGCGGCGGTCGAAACCAGGCGCTGGGCCTGGGCATCGAGGGGGCCCATCAATTCGCGCTCCGCCAGCCGGATCAGGTCGGCGCCGTCGATGATCTCGCTGCTGTGGTGGCTGAGGGCGGCGCGGGGGCGGGCGAGCTGAGGGTTGTGTCGCGAAAGCTTCAGCAGGTCCTGGACCACCGCCCGGCTTTCGGCGTGACTGTCGCTGGCGAGTACCGCCGTGGCGCGCTCGCGCAGCTTTTCGATGGCGGCAAGTCGCATCAGGGCGAAGGCTTCGCGGGAAACAATGGCGCCCAGCGCCGCGGCGGTGAGGGCGGCAAGGCCGACACCGAGGAAACCAAGGCTGCGGCTGTGGGCGAAGAGGTCGTTGATCAGGTTGACGACACCAAGTCCGGTTCCGAGCAGGACAAGACCCGCAACACCGCCCCAGAACAGCACGCCCCATGACAGCGCAGGAGGGCGCGGCGGCACCGGCAGTGGCACCGGCAGCGTCGCCGGATCCGGCTCGGGTGTGATCCGGACCGTGGCATGGCTGAGAAGCGGGCTGGCGTCGGTCTCGCTGACGATGACACCAGGATCGCTGAGACGGAAGGTCACGGGTCGTCGTGCCTGACTGTGTTCGCTCATCATTGTTCTCGTGCGTGGTCTGCGGCCTTGGGGGTGGCAGGGAATCGGCGAAAGCGGCCAAACGCCGCCTTCTTTGTGGGATAAAGGGCGGTGAAGCGGAGGGGCAGAGCCTGCCCTCGCGCCTCGTGAAACGGGCGGCGAAAGCTCCCGGAAACCGGCAGCGGATGGGGATGAGCCCGTCGGCGTCAGCCGGGCGATGCTGCGGCTTTCTCTGTTTCCCGGTGCTGTCGAGGGCAATCTCACGTGATGTTTCCGGCTCCGGCTTGAAGCGTTCGGGGAGATGTCAGCGCAATCTGTCTCCGATCAGGAACTGCAGGGCCCGGTCAAGACGGATATGGGGCAGAGCGGGAGGTGCGTTGCCCTGGCGTTCGATGAGCGGTGGGCGGAAACGGAGAAAACGGAAGTCACTCATGGAAGGCGAGGTGCTGGCAAGCCCCTGGAAGGCGTCGCTGTGCCTGAACAATATCTCGGGATCAGCGGGCAGGTCGCCTGGGAATGTCGCGACTTCGGTGTTGCCGTCGAAAACTTCCCCGCCTGCATGTCCATCCGCGGTCGGTGTTCCGACAATGGAGGGCAGTTTGTCATGGCCGCAGGAGACCTGCGCCTCCCTTGTGGCACGTACTGCGGCAAGTGCCACCACGTCGATCGCGGCACCCGAGTTCTGCGCCTGGGCCAGTGTCGGGGCCACCGCGCGGCGCAGGACGTTTTCCAGCCGGTCGTGATTCGAGTGATGGAGATGATCGGCCTTGGTGGCGGCAAACAGGATGCGATCGATCCGTGGACGGAAAATGCTGGACAGAAGGCTGCTGCGTCCGACCCGGAAGCAGTCGAGGACGCCGCCGAGCGCGGTCTCAAGATCACGCAGCGCATCGGGACCGGAGTTGAAGGCGGCGAGCGCGTCGACCAGCACGATCTGACGATCCAGCCGGGCGAAATGGTCACGGAAGAAGGGGCGGACGACCACATTCTTATAGGCTTCATAGCGGCGTGCCATCATCGCCCGGAGGGTGCCATCGGTGGCGTGCTCGCCGACCGCCAGATCAAGGGGCGCGAAGGTCAGTGCCGGAGAACCTGCCAGACTGCCGGGCATCAGGAAGCGTCCGGGGGGCAGCGTGCTCATGGCGAAGCGCTCGTCACGACAGGCTCCGAGATAGGCGGTGAACAGGCGTGCGGCGGTCAGGGTCGCCTGTTCATCCTCGGCGGCGTTGGCATCCAGCGTCGACAGATGGGCGTGCCAGGCGGCGGCGAGTTCGGCGCGGGGTTTCTGGCGCGACAGCGCCAGACTTTCGGCCGACCATTCTTCATAACTTTTTCGTAATAATGGCAGGTCGAGCAGCCATTCGCCGGGATAGTCGACAACGTCGAGGGTCAGTGTGCGGCTGGTGCCGTTCGTGCGCTGATAGTCGATCTGGAGGCGCAGTTCGCTCACGTCGACTGTGGAGTGCGGCCAGCGCCGTTCCTCGAGCAGGGCCTTGAGGTGCCCCTCATAGTCGAAACGGGGCACGGCATCATCGGGTTGCGGCACCAGTCGGGCCCCGGCCAGGCGTCCCGATGCCCCCGCCTCAAACACCGGAAGCCGGCCCCCCTGGGTCAAAGCGTGGACCAGCGCGGTGATGAACACCGTCTTGCCGGCGCGTGACAGGCCGGTGACGCCGAGACGGATCGTCGGGTTGAAAAGATGTTCGCCATAGTCGAGGAGCGCCCGGGCCGACAGGCGCGCTTCCTCAAGCATGTTCTGGAAACTGGAAGCCATGGCAGCATGCAAGCCGAAAAGAGCCTATTTTGTCCTGGGGTCGACCCTGAAAGAACGGCCCTCCGGGCAGGAAATGGCAATTGTCGGCGCGAAATCAAGCTGCAGCAGGGGCCCGCCGGCACGGCGCCTCCACCGAACAGGCCCGATACCCGTGTCGATCCCGCCTTCGTCACCGGGACAGGTCGCAGGGCTGGCGCTGACGAAGGCGGTCGATCGCAGTGGCAACCACCGGACAAGGGGGGTTCTGCCCACGTCCCATTTCTGGAACGACTGACTGTGCCCCTCACGTTGTCGAGGCACAGACGCTTTTTATAAGCGAGGTGATTCGTGGAAAATGGATGACTATCCCGGTTGGAGAGGCGCATTTTTTCCCGGATTTCGAGCTGTGTGAGCTGCCTCTTGTTCGACCTGGGCAGTTACTGGGAAATGAAGGTGGTGGGAGCGCAGGCAAGAAACCAGGCAAGAAACCAGGCAAGAAACCAGGCGCGGTGGCTGTCGTTCGCGGTCTTCGAGCCAGCCGGGGTGCAGGCCGGCATTCAAGGATCGGAAGGGGCCGGTGGTGCGGGAATGCCGCCCGGTGGTGCCGGCGAGAACGAACGATTTGGGAGGGCGCACTTCAGAGGGAGCGGATCCGGGAGCGACAGATCCGGCGCGTGACGCGGAGGCCGACGGTACTGGACATACCAGTCCCTGCGAGACGCAGTTCGGTCACCAGATGGCGGTTGCCTTGAGAGTTGGTTGACCGGCGGTGTTGGCGACCCACAGCTCCATGCCGGCATTGCGGTCCGATGCGTTGAGGGAAAATTCGCTGTTGGCAGACAGCGGCGGCAACAGGTGAAGCGCGCCGGTAGCTGTCCGTGGTGGTGCGGGCTGCCATTTCGACGAGCAGGACGGGCCTGCTGGTGGCCGTGGCAGACGAGGTCGGGATAGGCTTCGACCCTGGTGGCATAGTCGTGATCATGGTGGATGCGGTGGCCGCTGAAGGTCAGCGCGGAAATAGCGGAACCGGAGCACGGGATCGGAGCGGCGGGTCTGGTGATGCTGCGCCCTGGCCGGGGCTGCGGCCAAGGTCGCAGTGCCAGGTGGCGCCAACTGGCGGTACACCAGGTCCTGGAGTTCACGGGTCGCCACGCCGCACGACGAACGGACGCAGTGTTCGACGGTGACGAAGCACAACAGCCCGCGGGCACCGGATTTGAGTGTGACATTGGTGATACCGGAGTTGCGGGTCGTACTAATCCGTGCATAATTTTGATGACCCCTATTGCATTCCATGTTCTGTTAGTGTATAGTGCGTTCTATGAAAATTGATGGTCGCACAATTGGTCGAAAGAAGGCCGAGGAAATCCGCTTC
>WQYW01000088.1 GCA_009781045.1 Alphaproteobacteria bacterium | reverse complement strand
TCTCAAAATTGCCGTTCATCTGCTCCGTGATGGTGGCCGAATCCGCCACCAGCACGTCGGCCCCAAGGGGCGTCTCGACTCGAATCAGACGATCGGTTTGAAGTAAATCAAAATTGGGGGGGGGGTACTTCCAACGTCCATAAATGGAGTTCCCTGGGTCCAGAACACGGCAACAATCGCCCCGGGAATTACAGGGCGGCAGTCACACCAATAAACGGATGACTGAAATATCAATCACTTGCGCATTTTTGCCTACACATTATGGTCGAATTTTGGCAAAGCCGCAACGATGCGAATTAAATATTTGATTCGGGATTCTGCACCTCTAAAGTCACAACGGGAACCTGACGTGCTGTGCCGATTGGCTGGCTTTTTCCTGATGCGCGATCTGTTGCCGTCGAACAACCATCACGGTCTGTACGGCCATATCTGAGCACGACCAACCTTTGCCGATACCCTTGGCCACAGATCGACGGTCTCCGTGCAACCACGAAACACCGAGACGCCTTCAATCTTCAATCCACGCGCCTTATCGTCGTTCTTTCTCAATCAGCCCCGTTTCCTGGTAGTGTGAAATGACCCGCATTGGAATCCTTCTTGCGTTGTTGTCGGCTCTGCTGTTTGGCGCGAGCACGTCCTTTGTCAAACTGCTTCTCGGTTCGGTCAGCCCGTGGATGATGGCGGGCCTGCTCTATGTCGGCTCCGGCATCGGGCTTGCCGTGCTTCAGCTGGTGTGGCGCGCGCTGCAACGCCCGGCGCCTGAGGCCCCCTTGCGCGCAGGCGATATTCCCTGGCTGGCACTGGTGATCCTGTCCGGCGGCCTGGCAGGGCCTTTGCTGCTGATGTTCGGTCTGGCGCAGACCAACGCCGCCACCACATCGCTGCTTCTCAACCTCGAAGGTCTTGCGACCATGGCGATTGCATGGATCGTGTTTCACGAAAACGTCAACCTGAGGCTTCTCATCGGTGCCTTCGCCATTCTGGGCGGTGCGCTCCTCTTGTCCTGGCAGGGACAGGCCTCGGCATCCTGGGGCGCCGTGCTCATCACCGGCGCCTGTCTGTGCTGGGGCATCGACAACAATCTCACCCGCAAGCTGTCCGCCGTCGACCCCCTCCAGCTCACCATGATCAAGGGGCTGGCCGCGGGAACCATCAATCTCGTCATTGCCGCCTTCTCCGCTGGCACACTTCCCCCAATTGGGGCCGTGCCCGCTGCGCTTGGGATCGGCTTTCTCGGCTACGGCGTCAGCCTTGCCGCCTTCACCCTCGCTCTGCGCCATCTCGGGGCCGCACGGACGGGAGCCTATTTTTCTCTCGCCCCGTTTGTCGGCGCCGCGCTTGCTGTCCTCCTGCTGCATGAGCCGCTGTCGATGACGCTGGTGATCGCGGGCACCCTGATGGGGATCGGGCTGTGGCTGCATCTGTCCGAGAGCCACGATCATCCGCATCTGCATGAGGCGATGGAACATGAACATCGCCATCACCACGACGAGCACCATCAGCACGAACATGGAGCGGACGCACCGCCGGGTTCGATGCACAGCCACCGGCACCGGCATACCGAGCTTCTTCATCGCCACCCGCATTATCCGGACCTGCACCACCGCCATGATCACGACCATGATCACGACCATGATCACGACCACCGCCATGCCGGTACGGAGGTGAGCGCAAAACCCGGGAAACCCTGAAAGCGGGATGCTACTCGATGTCAGGCACCACACACCGGACCGCCCGGACCGCACAGCAGGCCCCATCCCGTGACGCCGCCTCCACCAGCCAGACAGAATGAGGGTGACCCGATCCACCTCAAGTTGCGGGCGAGGCGGGTGGCTTTCGACGCCTTGAGAGCCGGATTTCTCCTCCGTGATTTCGGGGACCTGTCCACAGCCGTCCGCGATCTTCCCGGAACCGCTGCCGGGGGAACCCGAGGGAACCCGAGGGGAACATTGACGCAGGTTGTGAATCAGGCTGTTCTGGCACCACCAGCGATGGTTCGCTGTTTCCGAGTCGGAACACTCCGCAAGCGCTTGAGGCCAGAACGTGATCAAGGCTGCCGACATGTTAATCGCGCGACGTGCCGATACGCGTGCCCGCGCCGATTTTGCCACCTGGAAGATGATGGCCCAGCTCAACGGCAGCGGCGACCTGCCGCCTGAGGCATTGGAATCACTGGCCTATTACCACAGGCTGCGGGAGAAAATGAGCGAGGCGGAGGCCAGCGAGGCGGCCATCGCCAAGGTCTACAGGATCTATTATTCCGCCATGGGAGGTGGTGGTACCCCGCCCAATGTGCCGGCACGAAGCGACGGCGACATCAGCGTGATCGGCGTGATGGACAATGTGACAGAGTTCCGGCGGCCGCCACCGCGGCCAAAGACCGGGCTACGCCAGCGATCCTTCGCCGACACCGCCCGACAGCCGCTGCCGGCATTCCTGATTTTCATCTGCCTGGCCGCGATCTATGTCGTCTACCGCACCTACTGGCGCTGATGTCTGAAAGCATGCACTGCGCCACCTGCGACCGCGAAAACCCTGAAATCCAGCGCCCTCAAGTCCTGTCCATCCGGTCCTGACGGTCTGGTTCTGGCCGTCAGCCCTCAGTTGCTGGGCCGAAACACCACCGGCAGGTTGAAACTATATTCGTCCTGGGTGAAGGAGACCGGGGGCGCGGGAACCGGATCCGAGCGGCGCACCATGGCCAGAGCCGCCTCGTCGAAGGCCGGTTCCCCACTGGATTTCACCACCTCGACGCTGATCACATTGCCGCGACGATTGAGCACCAGGTGGACCCCGACCGTGACCACCCGCCTGTCTTTCTTCCCGTTGGGATAGCGCAGATGTTGTGACAGATAGGCGCTGATCTTCCTGCCCCAGGCAGCGGTGAGCTTGAGATCGTCCTTGCCGAGGCCGGGATTCGACGCTTTCACCTTGTCCGCCAGCTTCGGAACCTCCATTGCCCGGGGCGCGCTGTCGGCCGCACTGGGCATCTCCAGCGTCGGCTTCTCCTCAGGCTTTTTCTCTTCCGGGGCAGCCACCTGATCCGCCTCGTCTGACTTTTCTGGAACAGCCTCGGGTGGGTCCTCCCTGTGCTCCGGCTGGGCCCGCGATTCCTCAGAGGCCTGGCTTTCAGGGCCTTCGGGCATGTTGAGATTCGGCACGTCGGGGGACGCCAGTTCAACCGCGAATTCGGCGCCGGCGCGTCCCAGGCCCTCCCCCTCGTCACGATCGCTCAGAAACCATGCTGCCAGCGCCACGCCGCCGATATGGAGGCTCGCCGCCACCACAGCGGCGCCAACCCACAGCGCGCCCCGGGGCCAGACCCGGTGCTGAGACGCCAACCCGGTGGTGGACTGGTTCATGACGGCGCCTCGAGCGCCACCAGCTTGACCCGGGTATAGCCGCCCGAGCGCAGGAGTTCCATCACCGCCATGAGTTCGCCATAGGGCACGCTGCGATCGGCGCGGAGAAACACATATCGCTCCCTGCTCATATCTGCGAGGGCATCCAGCGCGCTGACCAGGCTGGCGCGTTTGACCGCGGTTTCGCCGATCGCGAGCGACAGATCCGACCGGATGCTGACATAGGTCGGCTTGTCAGGCCTCTTCTGCGGGGTGGCGCCGGAGGACGGCAGATCCACCGGCAGATCCACGGTGGAAAGCGGGGCCGCGACCATGAAGATGATCAGCAGCACCAGCATGACATCTATGAAAGGCGTGACGTTGATTTCATGGGCCTCGGAGAAATCCGCGTCATCGTCAAAGTGATTGTCCGCGATCGAGATCGCCATCGCCTACTCCACCGCCCGTCCCTGCACCGCCTGTCCGCGATCAAGATCGCGCGACAGGAACCGTGCCGTCACCCCGGATGCCTGGTTGACCAGTTCGAGATAGCCCTTCGTGCTCCGCGCGAAGTGATTATAGATGATGACGGCGGGAATCGCCGCGACCAGGCCGATCGCAGTGGCCTGCAGGGCCTCCGCAATCCCCGGCGCCACCACGGCAAGATTGGTGGTCTGCGATTTCGAGATGCCGATGAAACTGTTCATGATGCCCCACACCGTCCCGAACAGACCGACAAAGGGCGATGTCGCTCCGATTGTGGCCAGAGCCCCCATGCCGGTACGGATACGGCTGGCTTCGGCGCGTGCGATCTCGCCGAAATGGGAGGCGGCCCGTTCCTTGATACCGGCCTCACTGCTCAATTCCGCCGACAGCCGCATCTCTCTGAGCGCCGCGCCAAGGAGCGCGGGCAGCACTCCGCCGCCGGCACCGAGCGCAACCCTGGCGTCGGCAAGAGAGGCGGCCTCCGCGATGCTTTTCAGAGCCTGACGCAGGCGGCGCCGCACCACCGACAGCTCGATCGATTTGGCAATAAAGATGGTCCAGGTCGCCAGCGAGGCCAGAGCGAGACCGAGCATCACCGCCTGCACCACAATGTCGGCGGACAGGAACATTGACCAGGGTGACAATTCCTTCATCACCATGGCGGATTTTGCCGGTCGGGCCTCTCCCTCCACATAAGGCAGATGCGGCGCCACGGGTCCTGCCGCCTCCGCGCCCGATACCGGAACTGCCGGGGCGGGCGCTTGCGGTGTCTGGGCTTGCGGCACTGTAACGGCCGGGGCCGGCGGCGCCACAACCGGGGCGTGGGCCTGTGGCACCACGTCGGACACCGGCTGCACGGCCTGTGGAACCGGCTGCCCCCCAATGGGGGTCCCGGCCTGCTGCGCTGCCAGCATTGCCGGAAACAGCAGCGCAAACATCACGACGGCACCGGCCACCCCACCCGCCCTGACGCGGAATAACGAGTTCATACCTATAACTCCACGAAAATGACAGTTAAGGAACATCACTGCGCCATGTCACGATTGCGCCCACCGCCCGCATCGGGATGCGACACCCGATCTGGTGTTAACGGCACTATCCTTCATCAGCCCGCCAGGATCATAAGATCAGCCCCTACCATGGTCCCGAGGTGGAAAGAAAGGCGCCAGAGACGGATCCGGGATCAACCCTCCCGCCGATGCGCCGCGGAACCCCCGATCACAGCTAAAGCTTTCCGATTGTTTAGGATCCCCAAACCTCCCTGTTGTTTACAGTGCAACTTGGCCTGTATTATAGAGGCCGCAGATATTATGAGAGGCTGGCGCGGGCAACAGCGCCTCGACGCCATAAAACACGAAGCCAGAAAATGATAAGATCACGGTCCCTCCTGGTCTGGGGGGTAGGTATCGCAATTGTGGCCGGGTTCGGGTATGTCGGCTGGCAACGCTATTCCGCCCGAAATGCTGCGCCAGTCGCTGCCACGCCCAGTATTCCAGTGAGCGTGGCCAAGGTCGAAAAGGTCGATTTTCCGGTGTTTCTGACCGGGCTCGGCACCGTCCAGGGTTTCAATACCGTACAGCTGCGCACACGGGTCGACGGTCAGATCGACAAGGTCGCCTTCACCGAGGGACAGATTGTCCGCCAGGGCGACCTCCTGGTCGAAATCGACCCCCGCCCCTATCGGGCCGCGCTCGATCAGGCACTGGCGAAGAAAGTCCAGGATGAGGCCAATCTCGCCAACGCCAATCTCGACCTGCAGCGCTATACCAGGCTCGGCGAATTCGCCACCCGCCAGCAGACCGACACCCAGCGCTCCACGGTGGCACAGCTGACGGCCCAGATTGCCGCCGATCAGGCCGCAATCGACAATGCCCGAACCCAGCTCGACTACACCCAGGTCAAGGCCCCGATCAGCGGTGTCGCGGGGCTGCGTCAGGTCGATATCGGCAACATCGTCAATGCGTCAGGTCAGTCCCCGGTGGTCACGATCGCCCAGATCGAGCCGATCGCGGTGATCTTCACTGCACCTGAGAACCAGCTTGCCGACATCAACAAGGCACAGGCCATCGCCCCGCTCAAGGTCCTGGCCCTGACCACCGATGGGGCGCGGACGCTCGCCGAGGGCAAACTTTTCGTCATCAACAACCAGGTCGACACCACGAGCGGCACGGTCCGCCTCAAGGCGGTGTTTGAAAACAGGGATCACGCCCTGTGGCCGGGCCAGTCGGTATCAACCCGCCTGCTGGCAGGCACGATCATGGACGCCATCGTTATTCCCGATGTCGCCGTCCAGCGTTCGACCAGCGGCCTTTATGTCTATGTCGTCAATGCCGACAATCAGGCCGAATTGCGCCCGATCAAGGTGCGCTATTCCATTGATGGACGCTCGGTGATCAGCGAGGGGCTTGATCCCGGACAAACCGTCATCACCGGCGGTCAGTTCAGAGTGCAGCGCGGCAGTCTGGTCGCAGCATCCAATTCAACCCCGAACAAGGTCCAGCCAGAATGATGGGCGGAGGCATTTCGGCACCCTTCATTCGCTACCCCATCGGCACTTCGCTGTTGATGGCAGGCATCCTCTTCATCGGGCTGGTGGCCTACCCCCTGCTCCCGGTTGCCCCCCTGCCCCAGATCGATTTTCCGACCATCCAGATCACGGCGAACCTGCCGGGCGGCAGCCCGGAGACCATGGCGTCCTCGGTGGCACAGCCCCTGGAGCGCCAGTTCGCCCAGATTCCGGGCGTGTCGCAGATGACATCGACCAGTTATCTCGGCACCGCCTCGGTCACCATCCAGTTCGACCTCAATCGCAGCATCGACGGCGCCGCCAACGACGTCCAGGCTGCCATCAATGCCGCCAGCGGCCAGCTGCCCAAAGACCTGCCGTCGCCGCCGACCTTCCGCAAGGTCAATCCGGCCGATGCGCCGATCCTGATCCTCTCGGCAACCTCCGATTCGCTGCCGCTGACCACCGTCAGTGACGCCGTCGACGCCGGGCTGGCCCAGCAGATCAGCCAGATCTCCGGCGTTGCCCAGGTCATCATCGGCGGTCAGCAGAAACCCTCGATCCGGGTCCAGGTCGACCCGGCCAGACTGGCGGCCAAAGGCCTGTCGCTTGAGGATGTGCGCAACCAGATCGCGATCACCACCGTCGACAGCCCCAAGGGCAATATCGACGGCGAAAAGAATGCCTTCACGATCTACGCCAACGATCAGCTGATCCATTCCGATGACTGGAACGACGTCATCATCGCCTGGCGCAACGGCGCCCCGGTGCGCATCCGCGATATCGGCCAGGCGGTGACCGGCCCCGAAGACGCCAAACAGGCGGCCTGGGCCAACAACCAGCGCGGCGTTTTCCTGGTTGTGTTCAAACAGCCTGGCGCCAACGTCATTGATACCGTCGACAAGATCCGGGCCACCATGCCGCGACTGCTGGCCGGGATCTCGCCGTCGATCAAGGTCCTGGTCATGGGTGACCGCACCGAGACCATCCGGGCCGCGGTCGAAGACGTGCAGTTCACTCTGCTGATCACCATCCTGCTCGTGGTCATGGTGATCTTCGTGTTCCTGCGCAGTTTCTGGGCCACCGTGATCCCCACCGTCACCGTGCCACTGGCCCTGCTCGGGTCCTGTGCGCTGATGTGGATGGTCGGTTACACCCTCGACAACCTGTCTTTGATGGCACTGACCATCGCGGTCGGTTTCGTGGTCGACGACGCCATCGTCATGCTCGAGAACATCACCCGCTATATCGAAGAGGGCGAAGCCCCCCTTGCCGCAGCCTACAAGGGCGCTTCCGAAATCGGCTTCACCATCGTGTCAATCAGCCTGTCGCTGGTCGCGGTGCTGATCCCGCTGCTGCTGATGGGCGGCATCATCGGGCGCCTGTTCCGCGAGTTCGCGGTGGTGCTGGCGATGACCATTTTCATCTCGATGCTGGTCTCCCTGACCCTGACCCCGATGATGGCCTCGCGCTTCCTGCGCCCCCATGGCGGGGTCCGGCATGGCCGCATCTATCAGTGGAGCGAGCGCGGCTTCGACGGCTTACTGCGCGGCTATACCGCGATGCTCGACCTGGCGCTGCAGTGGAAGGGCGTCACGCTCATCATTTTCTTCGCCACCCTGTTCCTGTCGGTCGGCCTCTTCATCAGGATTCCCAAGGGCTTCTTTCCCCAGCAGGACAACGGCCTGATCTTCGCCACCTCGGAGGCCTCCCAGGACATCTCCTTTGCCGAGATGAAGAAGAAACAGGAAGAACTCGGCCGCATCGTCTCAGCCGATCCGGCTATCGCCACGGTGGCGATGGCGATCGGCGGTGCCGGCAGGTCCGGCAATAACGGCATGCTCTTTATCACCCTGAAACCGCGCAGCCAGCGCACGGCGCTGGCCCCCGAAATCATCGCCCGGCTGCTTCCCCAGCTCGAAAAAGTCGAAGGCGCCCGGCTCTTCATGCAGGCGATGCAGGATGTGCGGCTTGGCGGGCGGCCGACCCGTACCCAGTTCGAATTCACCCTCCAGGACTCCGATCTCGACGAACTCAACACCTGGGCACCGAAAATCCTGGCCAAAATGCGGACGCTGCCCCAATTGCGCGACGTTGCCACCGACCAGCAGACCGAGGGCACCACGCTCCAGCTTAAGATCAACCGCGAAAAAGCCTCCCGTTTCGGCATCCAGCCCCAGCTGATCGACGACACCCTCTATGACGCCTTCGGTCAGCGCCAGGTCACGCAGTATTTCACCCAGGTCAACACCTATCGCGTCATCCTGGAGATCCTGCCGGAGATGCAGGGCAGTCTCGACAGTCTCAACAAGCTCTACATCACCTCACCGCTCACCGGCGACCAGGTGCCGCTGTCGACCTTCGCGACCTGGACCACCGATCCGGTGCGCCCGCTGTCGATCAGCCACCAGGGCCAGTTCCCGGCGATCACCATCAGCTTCAACCTCGCCCAGGGGGTCGCGCTCGGCGTCGCTACCGCCGCGGTGGAACAAGCCATGGCCGAGATCGGTGCGCCCCCCACGCTCAATTCAAGCTTCCAGGGTACCGCCCAGGCCTTCCAGCAATCGCTGGGCTCGGTGCCGCTCCTGATTCTGGCGGCGCTGGTCGTGGTCTACCTGATCCTCGGCATCCTCTACGAAAGCTACATCCACCCGATCACGATTCTGTCGACGCTGCCCTCCGCGGGCGTCGGCGCACTGGCGATCCTGATGATGTTCGGCTTCGATTTCAGCCTGATCGCGCTGATCGGTATTATCCTCCTGATCGGTATCGTGAAAAAGAACGGTATCATGATGGTCGACTTTGCCATCGCGGCCGAGCGCGACGAGGGCAAGACCCCCGAGCAGTCGATTCGCCAGGCCGCCCTGCTGCGCTTCCGGCCGATCATGATGACCACCATGGCAGCACTTCTGGGCGGTGTGCCCCTGATGCTCGGAACCGGCACCGGATCGGAAATCCGCCAGCCTCTGGGCTATGCCATGGTCGGTGGCCTGTTGGTAAGTCAGGCTTTGACCCTGTTTACGACCCCCGTGGTCTATCTCTATCTTGACAGACTCTCGAACATGTTTTCGAGCTGGAGCCACTCCGCTGGCGGCGACGAGCACGAAATCAGTGACGGTAACTCGGTCAAGGAAGCCGCCGAGTAGTTTTCCTCTCACCCAAGGACGATTTTGGTTCCATGTACATCCGATCCAGACTGTTGATCATCCTCGCAGCAACCGCGCTCCTGACGGGCGCGGCCCAGGCGCAATTCGGCAAGAAACAGACCAGCCCGGCACCCGCGCCGGCGCCGGCGCCGGCGGCCCAACCGGAGCAATCCGACGCCCCTCCTCCCCAGGGCCAATGGACGGTGCAGTGCGTCAGCCAGGGTCGTACGGCGCCGATTGAATGTGCCATGGAGCAGAGTGCGGTGCTCGCCAAGACAGGGCAGCTGGTGATCCAGGTCGGGGTGCGCGTTCCCGCCGACACCCGCCAGCCGGCCGTGCTGCTCCACCTCCCGCTCGGGCTCAACCTGCCCAACGGCACCAAAATTCAGGTCGACGAGGGCAAAGCCTTTGATGTGCCGGTGCAGACCTGCGAAAACCGCGGCTGCTTCGCCACCGCCCCCATTGCCCCCGAACTGCTGGCGGCACTCAAGGCCGGCAAACAGGTGAAGGTCGGCTTCCAGAACATGGCCAAGGAACAGATCACAATTCCGATGCAGCTCAACGACTTCGCTGCGGCCTTTGAAAAAATCAAATAAGGCCGCGCGTCGACCTGGCGCCTGACCCTGGCAACACGCCGCCCTCGGAGATCTGAAACCGGGGGCGGCGTGTTGCGTTTTCTGGGAAAGCCAGTGATCGACACGCTTCACCGATGACCGTCTGTCGTGTGCGGGGATTTTCCTGCTCGAGGTTTTGGCGATTTTTCGCGAAAATGTCGCGCCGTGAACCGCTATGTCAATTCGGCCGATCTGCCCGGCCACGGGCCGCACGGCAAGTGACTTGTGAAACGGGCTGACTGCCGACCAGCCGCGCGAATGACCTGCACGGAAGGTTTGCAGTTCTTCGATTCGGGCACGCTCCCGGGCGCGTCGCGGGTGGTTTGACGATGGCCGCCTTGATCGTGGCAGGTTAGGATCACGGCAAGGCTGTTTGCCCCCCGCTGTTTCCTCCATCATCAGGCATCAAGCCAGCGTCGCAGGAGCTTCCTGCCCGCTCAGGGACTCTGCCGATTTGCCGCTCCACAGGAATGCAAAACCGTGCCACAACCGTGCATCAAGGCGCAATCTGGCATTGACGTGCCCTATCCGACTCCCCGCTGACGCCTGAGGTCAGACCAGCCAATCTCCCCCCCGCTCCCCGGCATCGACATCAAAGGCGACAAAGCACAGAACATTGCAAAGCAGGGTCGCCCCCGAGTGGCGCGATTTCTGCACCACTCGGGTAACCCCGCGGGCTGCGATTGCTCCACTCAGGGCCGCATCGAGCCCGTATCAAGGTACCTCTGGTGCCAGCTCAGCGCCTCGTTCAGCAGATGCGGCGTGTGCTGGCCACTGGCGCCGGCGCGCGCACGTTCCAGGTAGTCCTTCAGCATCGGTCGGTAGCTGGGGTGCGCACAGCGGTCGATGACACGCTCGGCGCGCTGCTGCGGGGCCAGGCCGCGCAGATCGGTCAGGCCCTGTTCCGTGACGATCACGCCAACGTCATGCTCGGTGTGATCGACGTGCGAGACCATCGGCACGACGCAGGAGATGGCGCCATCCTTGGCTACCGAAGGCGTCATGAAGATCGACAAATAGGCGTTGCGGGCAAAGTCGCCCGAGCCGCCGATGCCGTTCATGATGGCGCTGCCCATCAGGTGCGTGCTGTTGATGTTGCCATACATGTCGACCTCGATCGCCGCGTTCATCGCGATCAGGCCCAGGCGACGAATGATTTCCGGGTGGTTGCTGATCTCTTGCGGGCGCAGCACCACGCGGCTCTTGAACTCTTCAATGTGCTCGTTGAAGTAGCGCGAGGCATCCGGGCTGAGCGACAAGGCGGTTGCCGAGGCGAAGCTCATCTTTCCGCTTCTGAGCATCTCCAGCATGCCGTCCTGCAGCACTTCGGTGTAAGCTGTCAGATTGTCAAACGGCCCGACGTTGAGCCCCGCCATCACCGCGTTGGCGATGTTGCCGACACCAGACTGCAACGGCAGGAGTTCCTTGGGCAGGCGCCCATGCTTCATCTCGTACTGCAGAAAATCGATCAGGTGGCCCGCGATGGCCTTGGAGTTTTCATCCGCCGGCGAGAACGGGCTGTTGCGGTCCGGCGCGTTGGTCTCCACCACCGCGATCACCTTGTTCGGATCGCAGCGCATATACATCTCACCGATGCGCTGGCCCGGCGCAGTGATCGGAATCGGCAGACGGTGCGGCGGAATGGCGGTACCGTAGTAGATATCGTGCATACCCTCCAGGGTGAGGGGCTGCCAGCTGTTGACTTCCAGAATGATATGGTCGGCCTCGTCGATCCAGGTCTTGTTATTGCCCACCGAAGTGCTGCAAATCAGGCGACCATCGGGCAGCACGCCGGCGACCTCGATCACAGCTACGTTCAGATGGCCCAGGAAACCGAACCACACGAACTGCGCCACGTGCGACAGATGAATGTCGACATACTGCATGTGGCCGGAATTGATCTTGGAGCGCACCGTGGGGTCACTCTGGTAAGGCAGGCGCATGTCGATGCCATCGACCTTGGCCAGTGCGCCGTCCAGCTCGGGCGCGGTGGAGGCACCCGTCCACAGGCCGATGCGAAACGGCTTCCCTGCCGCGTGCGCCGCCTCAATGTGGCGGGCCAGAGCCAGCGGCACCGCCTTGGGATAGCCGGAGCCGGTGAAACCGCTCATGCCGACATTCCAGTCGGGCTGAACCATGGCCGCAGCAGCCTCGGCGGACACAATCTTGCGACGCAGTCCCTCATGGGCAATACGGTCGGTGACAGTAGACACGCAGCTCTCTCCTCAAAGTGGAATCTAAAGAAAACATCCGCAAATGGTGGCACCCATTGCGACGATTCCCCCCCGAAGAGTTATGGCAACCCCGGATTCAAATCATTTGCGATTTGTCGTCTGGTAATTCCGACCAAATCGCCCAGGCATTTTTAGATCCGCTTGTTCCGATTTCGTCCCACGCGGATGCCTTCTGTTTGGCGGTCTTCTGCCATCAATGGATTGACCGGGTCAATGTGAAAGTGAACGGCACAGGCAGCATCTCCACCTGCGACCAAAGGAGTATTCGGATTGGGTGTCCCGGCGTGCTGCACCGCAGCACAGTCTTTGCCGACACCTCAATACCGACTGTTCCCGCCCGCTCCCGCTCGGCACCATTGCGACTGGGTGCCCAACGCCCCTGGCCAAATCGCAGATCCGCTTCAGACCATCACCCGGATTTTCTCCGATCCATTGAGTTCGGATCATCGGTGCCGGTGGCACTCCTGTGCAAGGGTTGCGCCTCAAGTGCGGCACAGGATGACGCAGTGCACAAGACCGGGCGTGAAGGGGGCGAGAGAGGCGAAGAGAAATGCCCCCAAGCAGGCTTTTGACAGCTGCACAGAATATTCCCGACAACGCGCGGTCCGCGGCCGTCACCTGCTTTCGCAGTTTCCCTGAGGCCGGGCTGTTTCGGCAGGCGGGCGATGGCCTCGCAGATCGCTGCCTCCCGCAAGGCTGCCGGAATTCCCCGCCCACAGCACTGTCAGATTTCGATCCTGCGCATCCGTCCCTCACAATCGGCCACAGCTGCATTCCGCCCGGCCGCCTCATCGCCATCGCGGCCATCAAAGTGGTTGCTGCCGGACAGCCGCAGGCCGGCTTTCTTTCCGATCCGCAACAACACAAACAGCCCCGGAAGCGCCAGACAGACCCCGTGGGGATGACGAGGCTTCTCCCGCCACGCCAGTGCCCCTGACAGAGCGGAACCAATCGGGTCTGGTCGTGCCGGATGTGCTATGGCGTCACAACGCGGTGCGCAGGACGGCGTCCCCGCCGCATGTGAGAAAGCCCAGTCGCCTGTTGGCAGATTGTGATTCAACTCATCGCCACCGGTATGGCCTTAAAAACCGGCTCTTTTCCTGCACACGCATGTCCGGGCAGGATGAATGCAACGGACGGGAAGGTGAGGCCGTTCTGAGCGTGACAGCGAAGTTTCTGCGTATATCCGGAAGAACGTCTTTTGGCCCGAGTGCCTGGAAATGTATCGACTCGATTTCCGGGGGCTTTAAAGTAATCGTAACTGCCCATGTGGGGGAGCTTACACCTCCCGCATTCGGCTTGAACCCTGAGAAAACTGCCTTTGCGCAAACCAGGATGTCACTCTTTTTGCCGCGAAGCACCTCCATGATGAGACGCAGGGTGCGGGGCCGCGGCCTCCTCAACATCAAAAAGGGAGCATAGTCAGTCGTTCCAGAAATGGAACGTGGATAGAAACTGAAGAACAACAGAATACCCGAGTTGACCGACTGTCCTGATCGGATCGCCGCGCAGGACCGTTTCCGGCGCGGTACGCGATTCGATTGATCGGCTCCGCGCGGCAGCCTCGAACCGGATCGAGGCGGGGCGCCTTTCCCACCCTTGACAGCGGGGCTCAGGCGGTTGCCGCGAGCGTGCACGCACACCGGATTTCGCGGCGTCCACAACCCGCCGACGCCTTCGCGTGCCGTGCTGCCGTTGGTTGGTTCCACTGCTGGCGCGGGCCTTCGCGAGACCTCGGGCCCACGCAGTCCGCAAGACGGCCCCTGATCGCCCCCTTCGCGGCACGCAATCCATGTCACGCTTCGCAATCGGTGCCCGTTGGCGGTTCCGGATCACGGAGCATCGACACCAATGCCGTTGCCAGGACACGCATCCATCCCGCGTGCGTAACCACCTCAAGCCACCCTCGCTCGCGACGCGCGGATTGGGCAGGAAATCGCTCCGGGAATTCCTCGCGCAGCCACCCGTCGCTGCAAGGCTTTTCCTGCAGAGTTCCGCAGCACGCGGCCGGTTTCGCTGGCGTTCTGGATTGTGTAACGATTTCAGGTGGATGGGGGTTTTGGCTGGGGAACCTGGATTCGAACCAAGACAAACAGAGTCAGAGTCTGTTGTGCTACCGTTACACCATTCCCCAAGCAAGTCATTGATATTGCAATTTGTTTCGGGAAACTCCCGAACCCGCTTCGCAAAAATCGTGGCGCAGGTATAGCGACTGATGCGTTCGCGGTCCAGCGCTTCTGTCTTCTCGTTTTTTTCGTCTTTCTGCCCCGCCACTGCGATGGTTGGATCCCGCGTGTCGTTCCCACCAGCCTGTGGGGGACCTGGACGCACAGAAGGCACCGAAGCGTTTTGCGCGCGCCACGAACCCGATGATCGTCAACGACAGGCTGCGAAGCCCGTGAAACACCACACCTTGCCGAGCCGATTGCAATCTGCGGTGGGGTGCGCTGTTTTCAACATGGCAATCTGTATATGGCTCCTGTGTTCTTCCTCGGCTTGCCGCGTCGGCGCAACGATCCGCTGCCAGATGGAACGCGATGGCCGCGGCAAAAGAAAAGGAATGTCGATGGCTCCCTACGCTGCACGCTTCCCAAAGGCCCGAATCTGCGAGACCGGCTCAGCAAAAGCCCGACTTTTCGATCTCCATCCAGCAGACAGCAGAAGTGTCTGCGCATGCGACTGGCTATGGATCGCAAAGGATGCAGAGCGGTTTTCCGGCATTTGCTTTCAGGCATGCCAAGGATCCCGCGCATGTCGGGCCAGGGACAGTTCACGACTGGGTGTTGCTCCACGATTGGGCGCCATTGGCTGCCAACGAAGCGTCATTCCCGCATTTTATCCGCTTCTGGGCAAGCCGCAGTCCCAAACATCGCGATTCACGGTGCCGGCCAGACATCCGTGAGAGCCGTGAGAGACAACCCGGGGCGCGCAGCACGGCTCAGACCACACGCACAGGCACCCCTGCCGGCTTCCGGCACTGGGAACCAGATGCGAACTACCAGGACAGCTTCACACCGCCGCGCCCGCCCCAGCCCTGGCCCTGGGTGAAGGAGACATTGTAGCTGGCATTGGCAAAGACGGCGAGGCTGCGGTTGACCTGGGCCTCAAGGCCGAGGTCGAACTGGCTCCAGTTGCCGCCGAGGTCGGTTCGAACCGGCGTCGGGTTCGAGCCGTCGAGGCTGGAAAAAGTGGTGGTCGCCTGTGCGCCGAAGGCGCTCCACAGACTGGCCCGCATCCAGGCCGTGACCTTGCGCCCATCGGCGAGTGCGAAGTCGCGTGCCACCCGGGCGCCAATCCGGCCAAACAGCGCGTCGCTGTCACTGAAATTGATGCGACCGAAGGCATCGGAGCCGTTGGCGAAACCCATATGCTGGTAGACCAGTTGCGCCTGCGGCTCGAGGATGAACCCCCGCGCCAGGTGAATCGGAGTACCGCCCTCGCCCGAGACGACCCAGCCCCAGCCTCCGCTCGCCAGCGTCTGCGGGTCCTCGATATTCGACGTGGCACGGATGTGGTCATAGCGGGTTCCCTGCGCGACCACATCGACATACCAGCCGCTGCGCCCGACATGGGTGTAATAGCCGCCGAAGGAATAGCCGTTCAGGGTCAGCTGTCCGGCCCTTGAACCGCGGCCGAAGTCGACCTCGCCATTGACGTCGGCCCTGGCATTGCCGGCGCCGAGATAGAGGCCAGCGGTGTCGCGCGAACCATCGCGGTTGTCCCGCCGCCACACGTCCATGCCGGCCTGGATCCCGGCAAAACCGTAATCATAGGACGGGCCATGGCGATCAAAGGCCGCAGCACGATCAGAGCTGTCGCCGGAATTGCCGCCGACATTGCCCGCATTGCCGAACAGACGCGCCCAGGCCGCCTGGTTTGCACCCTCGACTCTGGAATAGCTGGTCCCGAATTCGCCGCCGCTGCGCTCGTGCCAGGTGCCCAGCATGCCCAATCCGAAGCGGCTCGCGAGGCCCGCCATGGCGCTGTCGACCATCACCTCGGGGCGATAGATCGGTTCCGGAGCGCTGGCGCATTCACCGGAGCGCGGCAATCGTCTGCAGGCGAGTTCCGAACGCAGATACCAGTTCTGGTTGCCGGCGTCTGCGCCGATCCCGCCCATGAACAGCATATATTCATAGGTGCCGGCGGCAACACGGCCCTGGAGCCGGAATGCGCCTGGATCGGAGACCCCATTGACGGCAATCAGTTCGATGCCGTTGCCTGTGGTCAGGGCACCGAGGCCGCCGGCCCGGGTGATACTGACCTGGCTGGTGCCCGAAGCGGAGCCCGCGACCACCATCCGGTCACTCGGGGAATTGTCACCGGCGAGAAGGGTATTGAACATGAGGGTGCCGCCATTGCCAACATAGTTCCCCCCGACCGTCAGCACCGCCCCCGCAGCCGTGTTGGCGCCCATGGTGACCATGCCGCTATTGGTCAGCGCGGCAACCGCCTGACTGTGCCCGCCAAGATCCAGCACCGCTGCCGCATTCACGGTGACCGCGGAATTCGGGCTCAGCACATTCTCCGCCACCGCCCGCAGCAGGCCCTGATCGACAACCGTGGCGCCGCTGTAGCTGGCCGGTCCGGACAGAGCCAAACTGCCAGCTCCGGTCTTGGTCAGGCCGCCCGCTCCGGTGAGCGCGCCGTCATTTTGCAGCACCACTCCGGCATCGGTGTCGAGCACAGCGCCACCGGCGTTAAGCACAAAGTCGCGCACCATGGCAAAGGCCGCCGTCACATGCAGCGTGCCGCCATCGAAGGCCACAGCGCCGCCACTGGCGCCGAGATTGACGTTCTGGCTGACCTCAAGCACACCGCCATTGATCGCGGTGCCGCCGCTATAGCTGTTGCTCCCAGTCAGCACCAGGGTGCCGGAACCCGTCTTTTGCAGCAGGCCGGCGCCCTCGCCATCGCCGATGACCCCCGCGAGAGTGGTGGTCAGAGCGTCATGGACGTTGATCCCACCGATGCCGGCAAGATTGATCCCGTTGGCGATGGTATAACTGTCGGCAAAATCGAGCACGGTGGCACCGGCCATGGTCAGGGTGCCGCTGCCGAGCGCATTGGCGTTGCCGAGCAGGAGCGTACCACCATTGAGCGCCGTGCCCCCCGAATAGCTGTTGGCCGACCCCAGCACCAGGGTGCCCTCACCGCTCTTGGTCAGCGCCCCCTCGCCTGAGATCGTGCCGTTATCTTCCAGCACCGCGCCGCCATCCACCGCCATGGTGCCGCCGAGCGCAGCGAGCATGGAGTTGCGGGCCATGCTGAAGCCTGCGGTCGCGTGCAGCGTACCGCCGTTGAAGTCGACACTGGTCCCGGCTGCACCGAGATTGGCATCCTCGCCAACCTGAAGCGTGCCGCCTTCGATCGCGGTGCCGCCGCTATAGCTGTTGCTCCCGGTCAGAACCAGGGTGCCGAGATCGGTCTTCATCAGCTGCGCGCTGCCGATCAGGGCCGCATTGATGGTGGCGGTCATCAAAGCGCCATCGGACGAGCCGTCGCCGACCCGGATCACCGCCGCGTTCGACGATGAATCGCCGGGGACCAGTTCCAGGGCCTGGCCGGAGACCACATAGCCACTGGAGGCGAACTGCATGCCGCCGGCCTTCACCTGGCCCTGGCCGTTGTCGACCATCACCGTGCCGGGCGTTGCCGTGAAGATGGCGATGGTGCCATTGGTGAAGGTGCCGTTATAGCTGCCGATAAGATCGGTCCAGTTTTTGACACTGTCACCCAGCTTCCAGTCACCGGTGCCCTGTGTGCCCGCACCATCAATGACGCTGTTATCCGGGTTCAGGTCCCAGAAGTTCAGCACCAGACCGTTGGTGTTGACCAGGTTGACCTGTTGCGGCACCGAGGTCTGCACCTCCAGTCCAAGCCCGGCAACCCTTGTACTCCGGTCAAGGCTGCCGGACAGATTGCCGCTATAGTCGATGACACGATAAATCCCCGCCGCGAACGACCCGCCCAGGGTCTCGGTCACGTCGATAGTGCCGCCGAGCTGGAGATTGCCGTTGACCACGGTGAGATCGTTGAGCGGCCCGCCGACGACATAGGCCTGACCGAAGTCATAGGACAATGTCGAGCCGGACTGGAGGATCAGGTCACCGTTGATGGTCAGGGTGCCGGGAAGCACGCCGACATTGCCCGGTGCCAGCGTGCCGGCTACCGTGACCGGGCCCCCGAGCGTGCCGGTGCCGCCCAGCGTGCCGCCGACATTCACCGTGGTCAATCCGTTGCCGCTCTGGCTGCCGTTGATATAGAGCCCGCCGCTGCTGACCGTGGTGGTGCCAGAATAGCTGTTATCGCCATAGAGAGCGGTATCGCCGCTGCCGCTCTGCACCATATTGCCCGCTCCGGAAATCGTCCCCATCAGTACCAGCAGATCGGAATGGTTGAAGCCGAGTGTCGCATTGTTGACGACATCCCCGGTGATCGAACCGCTGGTGCCGCCATTGCCAAGCTGCAGCGTGCCGCTTTGAATCGTGGTGCCGCCGCTATAGCTGCTGTTGGCGGTAAGCGAGGTGGTGCCGCCACCGATCTGACTGAGCGCCCCCGCCCCGCTCACCTGGCCGGCAAAAGTGATGTCGCTGGAACGGCTGAAGGACAGCACGCCCTGATTGACGACATCGCCGGTGATCGAACCCGACGTGCCGCCATTGCCGAGCTGCAGCGTGCCGGTCGCAATCGTGGTGCCGCCGCTATAGGAGCTGTCGCCGGTCAGAATGGTGGTGCCAGAGCCTTTCTGCACCACCGCACCGGATCCCGACACCACGCCGCCGAAGATATACGTGCCGGAACGGTTGAAGGACAATGTGCCATTATTGGCGACATCCCCGGTGATCGAACCCGAAGTGCCGCCATTGCCAAGCTGCAGCGTGCCGCTTTGAATCGTGGTGCCGCCGCTATAGGTGCTGTCTGCGGTCAGAATAGTGGTGCCGGAGCCTTTCTGCACCACGCTGCCCG
This sequence comes from Alphaproteobacteria bacterium, assembly GCA_009781045.1. Lineage (GTDB taxonomy): Bacteria > Pseudomonadota > Alphaproteobacteria > Rhizobiales > Xanthobacteraceae > Bradyrhizobium. The sequence continues at coordinate 3,225 of WQYW01000088.1, read as the reverse complement.
CAGACACCGCCCCGCAGGTCGCAATCGTGCAATCCGAAATCACGCCGTTGAAGGTGAACGCGTCGGCGCGGTTGAAGGCAAGCGTGCCGCCATTGCTGATATTGCCGATAATCGAGCCCGAAGTGCCGCCATTGCCAAGCTGCAGCGTGCCGCTTTGAATCGTGGTACCGCCGGAATAGGTATTGTCGGCGGTGAGAATCGTGGTGCCGCTGCCGTTCTGCAACAGCGCTCCGCTGCCGGAGATGGTGCCGGCAAAAATCACGGCATCGGAGCGATTGAAGGAAAGTGTGGCGGAATTGGCGACATCGCCCAGGATCGAGCCCGAGGTGCCGCCAGAGCCCAGCTGCAGCGTCCCCGCCGCAATCACAGTACCGCCGGTATAGAGGTTGTCATTGGTGAGCACGAGGGTGCCGTCGCCGGCCTTGGTCAGCGTGGCTGCGAACGTAATGTCGCTGATGACGCCGGAAACCGTCAGAGTGGTGCCCGCCCTGGTGTCAATGATGCCGCCGACCGGGTTGTCCGCCGTCCCCATCAGCACAATCGGCCGGCTCATGGTGAAGCTGTCGGTGGTGGCAAGGGTGGAGTTATTGGCAATGCGCAGATTCATGCCGGCGCTGCCAAGATTGGCGTCGCTTGCGATCTGCAGCGTGCCGTTCATGAGATAGGTGCCGCCGCTATAGAGGTTGGTTCCGCTCAGAACCAGGGTGCCGTAATCCTCCTTGACGAGGCCCGCAGCACCGACCAGGGGCACGTCAATGACCGCGGTCATGTTCGCGCTCTCCGCCGTGCCGTCGCCGACGCGGATCACGGAATAGGGAGTGCTGCCGGTGTTCTCCAGCGTCAGCACATCCCCCGGACTATTGGCCACCACGCGGTAGCCATCGACAGCAAACTGCATGCCCTGGGTGGTGACAGCGCCACCTGAATTGTCCACCGCCACCGTGCCGCCGGTGCCTGTGAAGATGGCAAAGCCCTTGGTCCAGGGGGCGTTGGCGCTGCCGCCGGAATTCGTCCAGTTGTCCGGGGCGCCGGAACCCACACTCCATTTCCCATCGCCGCCGGTGATCTGGGAGTCGTTCTTTCCTCCGTTTTCTCCATCCCAATAGTTCAAGGAAAGACCGCCGGTATTGACCAGGTTGACCTGGCCCGCGATCGAGGTCTGTACCGAAAAGGCGGGGTTTGCGGGGTCGTTGAGCGGCGCCACAACATTCGCCGTGCCCTGCGGCGAGGTCGGAGCCGTAAGGTAATCGCCGATGGCAAGGCCGTTGCTGCCGGTACAGGCTGCACCGCCGCAACTCAGGGATCCATAGTCGAACAGCCGGTAGACACCGGGCTCCAGCGGCTCGCCGTTATAGGCAAGGTTGAGGGTGCCGGCGAGGTCGAGATTGCCCTTGACGACGGTCAGGTCATTGAGCGGGCCGCCGGCCACCCCCGCCTGCCCCAGATTGTAAAACAGGCTCGAATTCGCGTTCAGCGTCAGATCGCCGTTGATGGTCAGGGTTCCGGGAAGGGTCGGCGCCGCTCCCGGTGCCAGCGTGCTGCCGGCCGCCATCAACACATTGCCGCCAAGGGTGCCGGAACCACCGAGCCTTGTGCCGGCCTGTGCCGTCAGCACGCCCGTAGCCGCACTCTGGTCGCCGTTGATATAGAGCCAGCCGCTCTGAATTGTGGTGGTGCCCGAATAGGTGTTGTCGGCGGTGAGGATCGTGGTGCCGGAGCCTTTCTGCACCACGCTGCCCGCAGACACGGTCCCGCAGGTGGCAATCGTGCAATCCGAAATCACGCCATTGAAAGTGACCAGATCGGTGCGATTGAAGGCAAGCGTGCCCCCATTGGTGACATCGCCGCTGATCGAGCCCGACGTGGCGCCATTGCCGAGCGCCAGCGTGCCGCTTTGAATCGTGGTGCCGCCGGAATAGCTGTTGTCGGCGGTGAGAATCGTGGTGCCGCTGCCGTTCTGCTCCAGCGCGCCGCTGCCGGAGATGATGCCACCGAAGATGACACTGTCAGAGCGGTTGAAGGAAAGTGTGGCGGAATTGACGACATCGCCGAGGATCGAACCCGAGGTGCCGCCATTGCCAAGCGCCAGCGTGCCGGCCGCAATCGTGGTGCCGCCGGTATAGAAGTTCTCATTGGTGAGCACCAGTGTGCCGTCGCCGGCCTTGGTCAGCGAGCCTGCAAAGGTTATGTCGCTGATGACACCGGAAACCGTCAGCGTGGTGCCCGCTTTGGTGTCAATGATGCCGCCGACCGGGTTGTCCGCCGTCCCCATGAGCACGATCGGCCGGCTCATGGTGAAGCTCTCCGTGGTGGCAAGCGTGGAGTTGTTGGCAATGCGCAGATTCATGCCGGCGCTGCCAAGATTGGCGTCGCTTGCTATCTGCAGCGTGCCGTTCATGAGATAGGTGCCGCCGGTATAGAGGTTGGTTCCGCTCAGAACCAGGGTGCCGTAATCCTCCTTGACGAGGCCCGCATCACCCTGGAGAGCCGCACTGATGGTCGCCGTCATGGCGGCGCTTGCCGCCGTGCCATCGCCGACCCGGATCACCGAATAGGAGGTATTGGCGGTGTTCACCAGGGTGATGGGATCGCCCGTCACCTCGTAGCCGCCAACCGCAAACTGCATCCCCTGGGCGGTGACATCACCGCCTGCATTGCTCACGGTGACGGTCCCGGGGTTCGCCATGAAGATCGCAAATTCGCCGGGACTCCAGGAGGCGTTGATCTGACCTTTGGCGTCCGTCCAGTTCGTGTTCGAACCGTCGGCCACCCAGGTCCCGGTCCCGCCGGAGACCGTGTTGCTGACCTTCGGCGGCGCATCCCAATAGTTCACGTTGATGCCGCCGGTACTGACCAGGTTGACCTGACCCGCGACCGAGAGCTGCACCAGAAAGTCCGTGGGCTTGGTGTTCATCGGCCCGACGACCGTTGCACTGTCCTGCGGCGAGGTCGGAACGGTGAGATAGTCGCCGATTTTGAGGCCATTGCTGCCGTCGCAGGTCTGGCCGCCACAGCTCAATGTGCCATAGTCGAACAGCCGGTAGACACCCGGCCCCAGAGGCTCGCCGTTATAGGCAAGGTTGATGGTGCCGGCGAGGTCGAGCTTGCCGGTGACGACCGTGAGGTCGTTGAGCTGGCCGCCGGCCACCCCCGCCTGCTGCAGGTTGTAGAACAGGCTGGAATTCGCGTTCAGCGTCAGATCGCCGTTGATGGTCAGGGTCCCGG
>WQYW01000087.1 GCA_009781045.1 Alphaproteobacteria bacterium | reverse complement strand
GCGGGTCAAGAATGCGGAGAGCATGATTGCCATCCGCATCTGCCGGGCCAATGACGGCTGGGGCGACTTCTGGGACGCCAAAATGGCAGCGTAGCATCTGACCACACTTTGGTTCGCACCCGGCAATCGGGCAATCGAGCCACCGGGTCAGGTTTCTGTCGCAGTCCAATCGCCAGGCACCGCGGACAAAGCGAGGATTGCCAGGGTATTGGAAGGAGGAAATGGGGGCGGCGAACTGTTGGCTGCTGCAAGTGCAAAAACTCCCGGGCGCGGGTGGAGCGTGACACCAGACGGTTGCGCAAAGTCTCTTTCTCCGGACGAAGTGCCTTTATCCATCAGCATGGTCGAAGGGTGCGGTTCCCGGCAATCCCCCGCTTGAGGGAGGTCGCCTGCCGCAAGGAAAATTCGTTCGCCATGGGAGGCGATGGGGCGCGCGCGGCACGCGTCGTCATAAGCCGCCCTGACGGACCGCAGGAAAGCGGGGTGGCTGCACCAGGCATCCGGCCACGCTCGATGTGCATGTCGCGGCAGCGGCGGCCCCTCAGTTTTGCGGGAATGGACGACTGCGAAATGAGAGACTGGCGCAATCAATCGTCAATCGTCGCGAACAGGTCGCCCGGCTCAGAGGTTTCTCGTCCGATATCGTGCTGGCGATCACTTTGGTTTCTGACAAACGACAAACCCTGGTCCGGTCACCCGAGGAAAGGCAATCCTAAGGTCTGCGGGTGGTAAGGCTTTGCACGCCGGCCCCGTGGGGGAGTGGAAAGTCGAAATGCTGGGGGGCCCTGACAGTTGGTCTTTGGCGGTTGGTCCTGGTGGTGTGGCGGGCGGCTCACCTCGGCCCGCCGCTTTTGCTCCAGTGACCGATCCGGCAGACTCGCGGTGAGCTTGCTGCGCGGATCACCCTGGCTTGCGGGGGCGGGCGTCTCACCAGCGCACGTTCCTCGCCAGTCCAGCAGATTGCTGGCGCTCTTCGCTCACGAGCCAGTCGCACGGCAGCCGACGGCGGAACAGGCGCCCGCTGCCCAGTTTTTGATAACGGACGGAGGAATGGACTTGTCGGGCCCGGTTGTGCTGGCGATCTGGGGTCGGGAAACCGACTGCCGCCACACAGCAACACAAAATGAATCGGAACTGGCGGTCGGAACGATTTTTCCTGTGTTATTTCAGTTGCTTGTCCGGATAATCCCGCAGCGAGCCGTTTTTGATAACAGTTTACAGCCTTGATATTGTCTGCCCCCACACAAAGAGGCACGAGGAATCCGAAATGATCAGCGCCGAACTTGGCAACCAGCTGGAGAGCTACGTGCAGCAGCTCGTTGATAGCGGGCGTTACGGCTCCAATAGTGAGGTACTGCGCGAAGGTGTCCGACTTATTCAGGATCGGGAAACTCAACTTGCTGCACTTGACGCGTCGATCAAGCGTGGTTTGGCCGACGCGGATGCGGGTCGGACTTGCGATGCTGACGATGTATTCAACGAATTGCAGGATCGTTACAAAACGATGCTGAGAGGGACGTCTGAATGAAGCTCCGCTTCACGCGCAGAGCAAAGGCCGACTTGATACAGATTGCGGACCACATTGCAAATGATAACCCCCCGCGCGCATTGTCCTTCGTTGAGGAACTGAAGCAAGCCTGCGTATCCCTTACGTCGTCACCAAGTGCGTCTTCTTTGGTGCCTCGATTTGAGCGGTATGGGGTTCTCCGGTTTACAAGAACTATCTTATATTCTTCAGAGTTGAGAATGCAGGCATCATGATACTCCGTATATTGCATGTGGCAAGTAACTATGCGGTATTTTGTTCGGAGAAGACTTAAAGTATGCGACACCTGAACGGTATTGCAACTCATACCACAAAAGACGAAAGTTCCGGAAGAAAGTTGGCGCACACAGTCAATAGTCCATCCCGCCAACCTCCATGGCCCGGTTTCGAACATCAAAGGTCTGCTTTCGCAAGGACGCACGCCCTTGCCATCGGAGCAGAAGTCGCGGGTTCTGGTGCTGCGATCAGCATCTGCCTGAACTTACCGAACGTGCGGAAGGGACAAGGGACGACGATTCCCACCGCGTCAGTTTGTGGCGGCGCAGGTTCGGTGCGGGCGGAGCGCCTGGCACCGATTGACCTTGATGGGGCGGCCCGCGCGGGAGCGATTCGGGCTTATGCCTTGCGGTTGTCTGTGAGGTTCGATTCAATGGAGCCTGGTTCGACACCGGATGTTGGGCGGTTCGGGGTCAGGGCAACACCTCAGCGACAAGGATCGCTCCAGCAAATGATGTGGATTGCGACAGATGTGCGGTCTTGCGTATGGGAGTGGCTCCACAGACTCTCAGGGAGCCTGGCAGCAGGGCACAGGCGCCACGCCGTCATCCCGGCTGAACCCCGCTCCTGGCTTTTCCCGGGATCGAGAGGTGGCGCTCGATCAGCGGATGCGCCTGGCTGTAGAGGACAGCGAAAGCAATATCCTTCTTGCCGAGATAGCGATAGTCGCAAATGATATCCGCAACGGGTGTGCCGCTTGCTGCCATCTGACCGATATGGCGAACGGACATCCGTGTATCCCGGAACACCGCTTCGTCCTCGATCACAGCCGAATTCTCCGTTATTCGGGAAAGGCCCCTGGCATAGAGATCGACGCGCGGGCCGACTTCTTCCCGGACGGCTTCGAAGTCGAGGTAGAAATATTCATCAAGGCTGATGCGCTCACCGCTCACCATCCGGCTCGGCCTGTGAAAGAGCGCGAGACTGGCTGGGCTGTCGGTGTTGAGAAGGAAGACTTTGCGCAAAGGTGGAGCCACGCAGAATTCAAGACGATCAAGCGCGCGCCGGCGCAGGCGGCGGCCGAGAGCGGGATTGCGATAGACCGCGGCAAGAAAGAATGGATCGACCCAGCGAAAAAGGGGCTCTTTGTCAACGGTCTCGCGGATCGGCAGCAGAACGCTGTCGGCGATGTCCTTTCGCACCGTGGCTTCAGGGACGTCGGCGAGCAGCAGCGTCTCGCTGAGCGAGAGATGGGGACGCAGCCCGATCGGCTTCGTCATGACGGTACTCCCGTGTGACGGTTGAACGTTGCAGGGATTTGTCGAATTGGCCCGATCTGTCAAGCCTGCGGTATCCTGCATGGATCGGTTCGGGAGCACCTGAATGCCCCGGGCGATTGTCCCCGCGCCAGCCGAAACGGTGCGGGGGTAGGGGACCTCACCGGGTTTTGACCGTGGAACTGCGGCCGATCGTGCCGACTTGCTGGTGATTGCGGGAAGTCGCGCCCCCTTGTGGTTGTGGCAAGGCACTGCGCACGATGCGGGCGGGTAATCGCAGGCGCGCGAATCGGAGACGCCAGAGGCAGACAACAGGAATGAGGCGGTCTGGGGCGGTCTGGCGACTCGGAGTTACCCGGGGTTTGCGGATTTGTGAACGACGTGCGCGGGGTGGCGACAGCCTGGTGTCGTCTGGTGGCAGGGATCGTCGGCTGTGGACGCTTTGACGGCAAGGAACAGCCCGCGCGGATCAGCGCGGGCACTTCGGGCGAGGGACAAAACCCACGTCTGCTACGAATTGCTGCCCCTCGTCACTGACGAACCAGTCGCGCAGCTTTTTGGCGTTTTTGGTGAGTGGCCGGGCAGTGACGATATAAAACTCCTGTGTGAAGGGATGGCTGCCGTTGCGGATATTTTCGACCCCAGGTGCGACGCCGTCGATGGCAAGGAGGCGGATGCCGGGAACCGAATTCATGACTGTGGCGTGGCGTAATGCCGGAATGAATAACCGATGGCGTTGCCGAAGTTACAGTAGTCGGCAACAGAGAAAAGAATCCTGGACATCATGTCTATTTCTTGAGCCTGAACTGGTTTTTGCATCACTGTTCCACGCATGACCAGGTTCAACATCACGGTCTGGCTGCCTGAGCCTTCGTTGCGCTGGAAAGCAATGACGTTTCCGGGAGTGCCACCGACCTCCTTCCAATCGGTGATCCTGCCGCTATAGATGTCGCGGAGCTGGCTGACGCTCAGCCCTTTCACCGGATTCTGCTCATTGACAAGAAACACAAACGCTTCCCTGGCGACGGGCGTGATCGTGTATCGGATGCGTCTAGCGGCGGCTTGTGCAGTTTGCTTTTTGGAAGGGGGGCCGGCAAAGATCATGTCGACCTTGCCGTCAAGGAGGGCCTTGTAAGCGGCAGGGGAGGTCTCATTGGAGACCACGAAATCACGGCGTGGATCCACCTCGTAGTAACCCGGTTCGCCTTCTTCGCTATAGCGGTAGATGGCATTGGCGGCGGCCGCATATAGGGGGATCAGTCCAAGCGCGCCGTCCAGTCTGGGATGTCTGGGATAGTGGCGGTCGATCCGCAGCGACGGGGGTGTCGCGGGGAGATCAGTTTGCTATGCTTAAGGTTGAAGGAGGGGCGTGGGAAGGGATCGTATTCGATGGTTGCGCTTCGTTCGTCAAGCTCTCGCAGCGACGGATAACGCTGTTCTGCAGATCGAGATCGCCCGGTTGCGCGTTTGCGGAAACGGGGGCGATCAGAAGCATCAGAACGACGAATGCGGTCTTGGTTCCTTTCGTTGGGAAGCGTCCGCTCCGCAATGGTCTGGTGGCGAAACAGGCCATGACAATCAGGCAGAACAGGAGGGGGGAGAGAGGAGGAAGCCAGTACGCGTCATTCCGGACTGGGAGGGAGGGGAAGAAGACGAGCCGGCAATTGTCCCCGGTGGTGAGGAAGGCGATGAGGAGCGGGGCAATGAGGCAGAATAGGATGGGGAGGGGGAACGGACGAAAGCCGTGATCGAGGTTGTCGGGAAATGCCGCCTTTCTTTCCAACTGGAGGGACAGATAGAGAAGAGGGATGATCCCGGGTAAAAGCGGAAAGACGCCTTCGTCATGGTTTCGAAGGGAGAGCGCCGTGTGCATCGGGTGCGAGTCAATCTGTGGGCATCTTCGCCACAATGATGCTTTGTTCGCGAGGCGATTCGGCTTTATTCTTCCGACAATTCAAGAGCGCCGTTGAAACGTAATTGGGGCAAAAGTCTTGGGAGGTCGGCTGCCCGCCTGTGGGATTTGCCGGATCTAGAGTCTCTGGCGGGAGGTCAGGCGCAGGCCGGCACGGAGGAATTTCTGCGGATCGACGGCCTCGCCATCAATTCGGGTTTCATAATGCAGATGGGGGCCGGTGGAGCGTCCGGTGGAGCCGACCTCGCCGATGATTTGTCCAATGCGGACGGTCTCGCCGGGGCGCACCGAGATCGCGGAGAGGTGACCGTAACGGGTCGATAGGCCGTTGCCATGGTTGATCTCGACCATGCGGCCGTAGCCGCCCGACCAGGTTGCCGAGGTGACGACCCCGTTGGCGGTGGCGCGCACCAGGTCGCCGAAGGCGGCCCGAAAATCCAGTCCGGTGTGCATCGCCGGGCGGCCGAGAAAGGGATCGGTGCGCACCCCGAAGCCGCTCGTGAACTCGACCTCGCCGATCACAGGCTTGCGGTAGGGTACCTGGGCCAGCGTGCGGGTGAGGCGCTCCATCTCGGCCCGGGCGGTAGAGATGCGATAGAGATGGGTCTCAAAAGCGTCGGCCTGGGGCGGCACTTTGACCGGAACGAAGGGGCCGCCGACGGCGGCCGCACGCGGCGTCGCCGCCTGAAGCTGCGCCATGTCGAGGCCGAGATCACTGACCACGCCGCGCATCCGCCGCATCCGTGCCTCGACGCCGTCCTCAATGCTGTTGAGCGCGGCGGTCTGGCGGCGGGCGATGGTGTCGAGGGAGGTGGAGAGGTGCTGGAGCGCGTTGTCGACCCCTTGCGCCTTGGCAAACTGATTCGGTTGCGGCGCGGTCATGACCGGGACGCGGGATTCAAGCCGCGCCTCGCGATCAGGAGGAGCGATATAGACTGCGGTGTCATTGATCGGCGAGGGTTTGGATATCGCCGGTTCCGGCTGGCTGTTCTGCCCCGGATTGCCGCGCTCGGAACTGCGCCCCGCCGGCTGGATCGACCCGGTCACGTCGGTGATGGCGTCAAGCGCAGTGGCGTGGGATTCCAGGGTCGCCTGACGGCGCATGACCTGCTCAAGCTTCTGATCGAACTGCTCCTGGTTGAGGAGCTGGCGGCTCACCGCACGATCGACCCGGGCGCGTAATTCGGCGATGCGGTCTTCATAGGCATATTGCATCTCGGCCTGGCGGGCGAGCAGGCGGGTCAGAACGTCGTCGCGGAAGGCGAAATAGGTGGCGGTGGCAGCCGACCACAGGCCGAGCAGAATCACGAGGAGGATCATGGTCCAGAACGCGACCGGCCCAAGGCGAAACTGCCTGCCGCCGTGGACAATGGCATAGCCGCCTCGCGTTGCCGCTCTGGGCTGGGGGGAAGGCCGGTCGTGGTGTTTGGGGTAAAAGGCTGAAAGGACGGAATTTTTCAACATCGGCGCTCCACAGGGCGATCGCAAAAACTCCGCGTCGGCGCATTTTTTGTGGTGCTGATGTGACCCGATTATCGTTAATTTTTCGGAAAACCGCCCCCTTGGAGAGTTGTGGCGCTGTCAACACATAGGTGGAACCTGTGGTTTTTTACCACATTTTGTAGCTGTGCGGCAGTAAATCGCCGTTTTGGGAATATCCGGGGCAATGCTATCGTGGCATCCATGCGGATCGGCCGTCAGGGTCCTGGGACGGCTCGCGCGGGTCGGCTGCAGCACCCCGTATCCGGCCCCTGGAAACGACAGGAAGAAGAGCGTCAAGTCGCCCGCATGACGGATATCAGGAATACCAGAGGCCGGCCGCCGGGGAATGCACGCCCCCGCGATGCCGCGCCACGGCGCAACGTCAGTCGCCGGCGGGAGCCGCCGGCCCTTGACAAAAACGCCACCGCAAAGCGTGGCCGGCCGCGTGGCCGCTGGCTTAAGCGCTTCGCGGCGCTGGTCTGTGCGGTCGTTGTTGTGCTCGGGGCCTGTTACATCCGGTTGCGCGCCGGTCCGATCAATGTCGACCTGGTGACGCCATGGCTGGAAGAGGCAATCCGGGACAATATCGGCCACGACAAGATCGTTGATGTCGGCGGCACCCAGATTGAACTGGTGGGCAAGATCCGCATGGCGGTGCGCCTCCATGACGTCGTCATCCGTGGCGCCGACCATGCCGCGATCGCCAGCGCTCCCAAGGTCGAGGTCGGTCTGTCGGCGCTGTCGCTGATCTATGGACGCCTGCATGCGCAGAGTATCAAGCTGGTCGATGCCGAACTTGCGGTCCGGGTCACGCGCGACGGCCAGGTTACGGTGTCGGCGGGCAATACCGAACGGCCTCTGACCGCAAGGCCTCTGACCGCAGCAGCTGGCGCCGGTGTCGATCGCCCCGGCAGCACAGCTGGGCGTGCCCAGGCTCCGAGCGGGCTTCTTGCCGGGATAAACTGGCTCGACAGCCTGAGCATGAGGGAACTGGAGAATCTCAACGAGATCGGTTTTCGCAACGGCAATCTGATCGTCGACGACGAGCAGCGTGGCGGCCGATGGAGCATGAAGAACATCTCGCTGACGCTGCGCCGGCCCCAGAGCGGGGCCGTGGCGCTTCGTCTCGGGCAGGAGGGCGATCAGCCCTGGAGCCTGCAGATGGAGATGGGTCCGGCCGAGAATGGGGTGCGCGCCGTTCAGATCCGGGCCAACAAGGTGTCGGTCCGCACCATGCTTCTGGCGGCACGGCTCAAGGACCTGACCTATGATGCCGATCTGCCGCTCTCCGGAGAGCTGTCGGGGCAGATCGGACGCGACGGGATGCCGACTTTTTTCCGGGGCCGGATCCGCGCGGGCCGGGGCCATGTCATTGATACCGAGACGCCCGATTATCCGATGGAGATCGATTCGGCGGAAGTCGATGTCGAATGGAACGCTGCACGGCGGGTGTTGATGCTGCCCTTCACCATCACATCTGGAGCCAACCGGGTGGCGCTTGCCGCGCAGCTGGTGCCGCCCAACGGCGATGTCATGGACTGGCAGCTGGATCTGAGTTCCGGCTCGATCGAACTCGCCGGCGTTGATCGTTCGCCGCCGCTGTTTTTCAACAAGATCGGGATCGGCCTGCGTTTTGACACCGAGCACAGGCGGGTGCAGCTGACCCAGGCCGACGTCAGCAACGGCGACATTCGTGTCGCCGTTTCCGGTGCCATCGATTACAGCAATGAGCCCCGTCTCACCCTTGGTGTGGTCGCGGCCACCCCGATGTCCACCGTCAGCCTCAAGCGGATGTGGCCGAGCCTGATCGTGCCGGAAGTCCGCGAATGGGTGATGGAGCGCATCGGCCGCGGCACGGTGCATCGCGTCGATATCCACGTCAATTCCCCGCTGCACAACCTGTCGCGCAAGGGGCCGCCGGTGCCCGAGGACGGTCTCGCTGTCGATATCCTCGCCAGCGAGGTTGAAGTCCATCCCGTGGACGGCATGCCCACGGCCCGTGACGCCGACCTCAAGGCCCATATCACCGGCCGCACCGCCAGAGTGACGATCGGCAAGGCCATTGCCGATACGCAAGCCGGGCGCACCATCGCGATCTCGGATTTTGTCTTTGAAGTTCCGGATATGGCTCCCAAGCCATCGCCGTCGAAGAGCCGCTTCCGGGTCGAGGGCGATGTGGCAGCGGCAGCGGAGGTTCTCGCCTCCGACCGCCTCAGCGATCTCGGCGCCGGTGTTCTTGATCCGGCAAGCACCAAAGGCAGCTTTGCTGCCACGGTCAACCTCGCCATGCCGGTCAAGGGCGAATTGACCAGGGCTGACACCAGTTACAGCGTCAACGCCGATCTCACCGGCTTTGCCGCCGAAAAGCTGGTGATGAATCAGAAATTCGAGGCCAACAGCCTCAAGATCATCGCCAATAACGATGGCTATCAGGTCAAGGGTGACGTCCGCATCAATGGCCTCTTGGTTCCGCTGGAGTACCGCAAGCCGGCGAAGGGCGACGCCGAGGTCCGGCTGCAGACCACGCTGGATGAGGCCAGTCGGGTCCGTTTCGGTGTGGATCTCAGCCCGGTGGTCTCCGGTCCGCTGCAGATGAAGCTCAATGGCAGAATCGGAGGGCGTGATCAGACGTCAAAACTCCGTGTCGAATGTGATCTCGCCCAGCTCAAACTCGACAATGTGCTGCCGGGCTGGGTGAAGCCGGCCGGTCGGCCGGGCAGGGCGACCTTCAACGTGGTGTTGCGGCCGCAGTCGACCCGTCTTGAGGACATCGTTGTCGATGGCGGCAGTGCCTCCGTACAGGGATCGCTGGAACTGGACGGCAATGGGGACCTCCTCAATGCCAGTTTCCCGACCTATCTGCCCTCCGAGGGGGACAAGGCCTCGCTCAAGATGGAGCGCGGAGCCGACGGCGTCATGAATGTGACGATGCTTGGCGACGTGCTCGACGGCCGCGGGTTCATCAAGTCGATGGTGTCGGGGGATACCAGCAAGGACAGCAAGGGCAGGCTCAAGACCATTGATTTCGACCTCAAGGTGAAGCTGGGCGCGGTAACCGGTTACTCGGGAGAGGCGATGCGCAGTGTCGATCTCCGGATGCAGCGCCGCGGCGGCCTCCTCAAGACTCTCGCCCTCACCGGCAAGATTGGCCGGGATACTCCGGTTGCTGCGGATTTGCGCGGTGCGGGGACGCCGCGGGGGGAGGTCATCAATGTCCAGACCGGCGACGCCGGCGCGCTGCTGCGCTTCGCCGACATCTATACCAAGGCCTATGGCGGGATTCTCGATCTGTCGATGGAACCGTCGACACCGGAGCCGATGGCGCGCGAAGGCCTGATCAACATGCGTGACTTCGTCGTCAAGGGCGAGGCCCAGTTGGATCGCCAGGCCGGCGACAGCGTCCATGGCGGCCAGGATGGCGTGGTCTTCAGCGCGCTGCGGGCGGAAATCACCCGGGAGAACGGTGTGCTGACGATCCGCGACGGCGTGCTCAAGGGGCCGATGATCGGCGTCACCCTGGAGGGCGGGATCGACTATCCCGGCAACCGGGTACGCATGAACGGTACTTTTGTACCGCTCTACGGCATCAACAACATCATGGGTCAGATTCCCGTGGTTGGCCTTTTGGCCGGCGGCAAGGATCAGGGGCTTCTTGCTGTGACCTTTGAGGTGGTGGGTACTCCGGAAAAGCCCCAGGTCCGGGTCAACCCGGTGTCGCTGCTGCTGCCGGGCGTGACCCGCAAGATCATGGAATTCAACACCGGCAAAACCAACGCACCCACGGACTGGCAGGGACAGGAACCGTGAGGCGAAAAGCGCCTCGCGGCTGTCGTCCAAAGAGCGTCACGGCAAAAGCGGGACAACGGCCTGGCCCGTCGAAAAACGTGTGCTGCGTGCTCACAGGATTTCCGTTCCACGTTCGATCACCGCCCGGCACAGCAGCGCGTGGGCTCTAAGTCACGCGCAGCAGGATGTGGCGTTTCTTGCCCAGCGAGAGCTTGATCACGCCTTCCGGCGACAGATCGGCGGGACGCAGCGTCATTTTTTCATCGCTGACGGCAACATCATTGACGCGCAGCCCGCCGCCCTTGATCTGACGCCGGGCCTCGCCATTGGAGGCGACGAGACCTGCTTTGACAAAGGCGTTGATGACCCCGATTCCGGAATCGAACTCGGCCTGTGGAATTTCAACCGAGGGCAGGCTCTCGGCCAGCGCGCGGTCCTCGAAGGTGCGCCGCGCGGTCTCGGCGGCGGCATTGGCGGCGTCACGGCCGTGCAGCAATGCTGTGGCCTCGGTGGCCAGGATTTTCTTGGCTTCGTTGATCTCGGCACCGGCAAGCGCGGCCAGGCGGGTGATCTCGGGAAGCGGCATTGTGGTGAAGAGTTTGAGGAAGCGCACCACATCGGCGTCCTCGGTGTTGCGCCAGTACTGCCAGAAGTCATAGGGGGAGAACTGCTCGGCGTTGAGCCACACCGCGCCCTGCGCGGTCTTGCCCATCTTGGCACCGGAGGCGGTGGCGAGAAGCGGGGTGGTCAGAGCGTAGAGCGGATCGGTGCCCATGCGGCGGCCGAGATCGACACCCATCACGATATTGCCCCACTGGTCGGATCCCCCCATCTGCAGGCGGCAGCCGGCGCGGCGCGCCAGTTCGACGAAGTCGTAGGACTGCAGGATCATGTAGTTGAACTCGATGAAACTCATTTCCTGCTCGCGCTCCAGGCGCAGGCGCACCGAGTCCATGGTCAGCATGCGGTTGACGGAGAAATGCCGGCCGATGTCGCGCAGCATTTCGATCCAGTTCAGTTTCGTCAGCCATTCGGCATTATCGAGCATGAGGGCGTCGCTGTGGCCGTCGCCGAAGCGCAGGATCCGCGAAAATACGCCGCGGATGCTGGCCTTGTTGGCCTCGATCTCCGCGATTGAGCGGATGGCGCGGCTTTCGTCCTTGCCGGAGGGGTCACCGACCATGGTGGTGCCGCCGCCCATCAGTGTGATCGGCCGGTTGCCGGACTGCTGGAGCCAGTACAGCATCATCATCGACAGGAAGTTGCCGATATGGAGCGAGGGCGCGGTGCAGTCGTAGCCGACATAGGCGGTGGCCTGCCCGCGGGCGGCCAGGGCATCAAGGCCGGCAAAGTCGGAGCACTGGTGAATAAACCCCCGCTGGTCCAGGATATTGAGGAAATCCGATTTGAAAACAGTCATTTGTCGGCAACTCTGAAAGGGGCTTGCGGTAAACGCGCGCGGGGGGAGTGGGTGGCGTTTCGGCCCTTCGAGGGGGATGCGGGCTGCCACAATGTGCTGTGGCATTATAAGATGTCGTGCTTTGACACAAGGCGGGCGGGCGGAGCATGGTTGAATGATGTTTACGGCACTCGGTCTGATGAGCGGGACCTCGCTGGACGGGGTGGATGTGGCCCTGATCGAAACCGATGGCGAAACCATCGCCTCCTTCGGTCCATCCGCCTGCCGCCCCTATGATCGCTGCGAACGCGCACTGCTGCGGCAGGCCTTGGGTGCGGCCGTCGACTTGCGGGATCGCGCCGCCCGCCCCGGGATCCTTGCAGCTGCCGAGCGGGCGGTGACCCAGGCGCATGCCGAGGCGGTCAGGGTTTTCCTGAGGGGGAACGGGATCAGAGCCGCGGACGTCGATGTCGTCGGCTTCCACGGCCAGACCGTGCTGCACCGGCCCGAGGCGGGCCTGACGGTGCAGATCGGCGATGGCGTGGGCCTGGCGAGCGCGATCGCAATCCCCGTGGTCCATGATTTCCGGGCTGCCGACGTGGCCGCCGGCGGACAGGGTGCCCCTTTGGTCCCGGTCTATCATCGGGCGCTGGTCAGGGCCTGCGGGGAGGAAGGGCCGGTGGTCGTGGTCAATATCGGCGGTGTCTCCAACATCACCTATATCGACGGCGACGACCTCATCGCCTGCGATACCGGCCCGGGCAACGCGCTGCTTGATGACTATATGGAGCGGACTCTCGGCCAGCCCTTCGATGACCAGGGCCGCCTTGCCGCGCAGGGAAGGGTCGATCAGGGCTTTGTCGCCCGCGCCCTGAGCGTACCGTTTTTCGCTCGCAGGCCGCCGAAGTCGCTCGATCGCAATGATTTTGCCGCACTCGATCTCGGCAGCCCTGCGCTGGCCGATGGCGCCGCGACCCTGACCGCTTTTACAGCGGCGGCGATCGCTGGTATTGCTGATCTGCTGCCGAAGCGGCCGCAGCGCTGGATCCTGTGTGGCGGCGGCGCACGCAACCTGACACTTCTGCGCATGCTGGGTGAAGCGGTGGCACCGGCGCGGGTTGAGACTGCGGCGGCGCTTTCCTGGGCCTCGGATGCTCTTGAGGCCCAGGCCTTTGCCTTCCTCGCGGTGCGCAGCCGACAAGGTCTGCCGCTGTCTTATCCGGCGACCAC
Organism: Alphaproteobacteria bacterium; assembly: GCA_009781045.1. Classification (GTDB taxonomy): domain Bacteria; phylum Pseudomonadota; class Alphaproteobacteria; order Rhizobiales; family Xanthobacteraceae; genus Bradyrhizobium. The sequence continues at coordinate 9,812 of WQYW01000087.1, read as the reverse complement.
AGGGGTGAAGCAGCCGATGACGGGCGGGGTGCTGGCACCGCTTTGAGTCATGCGGAGCCTTTCGATGGCACAGAACGCCAGCGAGAGGGATCGGGTGACAGCTTGCGTTAACAAAGCCTTGTACCACAGGCCTGAATACGCCCGTTTCGCGGCGCGGAGTGAATAACCAGCTCCCTTCTATGATGCAGACATGCCGGCAGGCCCTGCGCTACAGTGCCGGTGTTTTTCAGGATTGTTTGTTCTCGTCCCCGGCAAATTTTCGAGGGAACGGCCAGGTGAATTTGTTATTTGGATTTAAAGGACGCATCGGGCGCGGCAAATGGTGGCTGTGCCAGATCCTCGGCATCGTGCTTGCGGCGGCGACAGCCATCTCCCTCAACCAGGTCTATGGGGTGGACTTTGATCTCTCGCAGGCGGGCCCCGAAATGCGGGACATCCTTGCGGCACGGCCGGCGGAACTGCTGGCAATCTGCGTGATCGGATTCGGACTGGCGTTCTGGATCAACCTTGCCAGCACGATCAAAAGATTTCACGACCACGATCAGTCGGGCGTCTGGGTTCTCGCCGGCGTGATTCCGGTTCCCTTTGACCAGCATCTGATCTGCGCCGGTCAGATCTGGGTTCTGGTACAGTGCGGCCTGCGCGGGGGAACGCCGCAGGCCAACCGCTTCGGCACCCCGGAGAATGAAGGGGCGGCGCCGGAAATGGCGGCGGGATATAGTGAAGTGGTCGAACTGCGGCCACCGGCCAGCAGCGGCGAGCGTCTTGCCGCCGTGCTGCGCAGGCCGGCTGCGGCTTATGGTTCCGTGAAGGACGAAGGCGAGGGGAGGCGAGAGCGCGCGCCGTCGCAGCCGGCGAGCTTCGGGCAGCGCCGGAGCTTCGGGCGCCACCTTGCCTTCGCCAGCCCGGCGCTGACATTGCCGCAGTCTTTCCCAGCTCGTGCCGGAGATCGACAAAGGCAGAAGCAGCGAAAGCCGGGCTTCGGGAAGCCGTAGAGGAACAATCGCGCCCCGTGTCGGCGTGGAGAGCGCCAGGATTGAGGCCACCTCCGGCCCCCGGGAAGCGACTGACGAATTTCTGCCCCGGCTCTTTAGCGCACGTTGGCGAGCCGCATGTCGAGATAGGTGGTGATGGCGTCCATCAGAGGCTGGAGCTTGCCGTCGAAGAAATGATTGGCACCTGGGATGACCTGCTGATCAATGATGATGCCTTTCTGGGTCTTGAGTTTCTCCACCAGGGTATTGACGTCCTTGGGGGGCACCACGGCGTCCTTCTCACCATGGACGATCAGTCCCGATGACGGGCAGGGCGCCAGGAAGGAGAAATCATAGAGATTGGCAGGAGGGGCGATCGAGATGAAACCCTCGACCTCGGGCCGGCGCATCAGGAGCTGCATGCCGATCCATGCGCCGAAGGAAAAACCTGTGACCCAGCAGGCGCGGGCTTCCGGGTTGATGGTCTGCGCCCAGTCCAGCGCCGAGGCGGCATCCGACAATTCTCCGGTGCCATGGTCAAACGAGCCCTGGCTGCGGCCGACGCCGCGGAAGTTGAAGCGCAGCACCGAGAATCCGCGATGGGCGAAGGCGTAGTAGCAGTGATACACGATCTGATGGTTCATCGTGCCGTGGAACTGCGGATGCGGATGCAGGATCATCGCGATCGGCGCGTTCTTCTGCTTTGCCGGGTGATAGCGGCCCTCGAGACGGCCGGCGGGGCCGGTAAATACGACTTCAGGCATGGATGGGTCTCTTTGTCCGTAAATTTTAAGGTGTCGATTCCCTCAAAAGGACGTGTTCTCGGGCGATCAACCGGTGGTGTTCGATCGTGGCGGTCAAAGGCACCTGGTGGCGGCACAGGCGCTTGAAAGCGTGGAGGCAGTGAAGCACAGCCTCAGACAGCGGCTGGTCGCGTGAGGTTCCAGCCTGTGGTGATGACGGTGCGCGTTCTAACATGAGGCGCAGGGCAGAAATCAAGCATTTTGAACGTCTTCCCCGGGCCTGAGGGGTGGATTGGCATATCCCCGCCGGCTGCTTCGGCGATCTGGACCTGGGGACGGCTGGGCGATGGCTGTGGGCGGGCCCTGTGAATCCGCCCGTTTGATCGTTTCGCACGCGCCCTGTGGTTTCACCTGGTTTCACTTCCGCGACCTGATTTTGTCACCGTCATTTCCATCCTTGACGCGGACGCTTCGTTAACGAAATCAGGGCCTCGTGATTGAACATTTTTCGATCACCGCCCTGACAGAGGGGAATATGGGTTGAACGGCGATAAAATACATCCCATGCAGAGCCGCATTTACCTCGACTGGAACGCCACCACGCCGCTGCGCAGCGAGGCCCGGGCGGCGATGGCAGCCGCTTTTGACCTGGTCGGCAACCCGTCCTCGATCCATGCAGAGGGCCGGCAGGCACGACATCTGGTTGAAGATGCCCGCCTTGACATCGCCCGGAGCCTCGGGGCACGGCCGCATGGCGTCATCTTCACCTCGTCCGGCACCGAGGCCAACGCACTGGCCCTGACCCCACAGCAGGGACGAAAAGGGCAGGTCTCCCGCCTCCTGGTATCGGCCATCGAACATGCCTCCGTGCTGGCGGGCGGGCGCTTTCCCGCTGAGGCGGTCAGCCGGATCCCTGTGAACGCCTGCGGCATTATTGATCTGGATGCCCTGGCTGAACTCCTTGCCGCCGGGCCGCCGGCCCTGGTGTCGATCATGGCCGCCAATAATGAGACCGGGGCGATACAGCCGATTTCTGCAGCGGCGCGGCTGGTCCATGATCAGGGCGGCCTGCTGCATGTCGACGCCATCCAGGCCTTTGGCAGAATTCCCTACGATATCAATGTGGCAGGGGCGGATCTGAGCAGCCTGTCGGGGCACAAGATCGGTGGCCCCAAGGGGGTCGGGGCGCTGATTCTGGCGGATGGGTTGTCTGGACCTGAGGCGCTGCTGCACGGCGGCGGCCAGGAGCAGGGCCGGCGCGCCGGAACCGAGAATGTGGCCGGGATTGCCGGTTTTGCCGCGGCGGCGGTGGCCGCTATCGCTGCCCGAGAGGCCGATATGGCGCGGCTCGCGATTTTGCGCCGGCGGCTGGAAAGCGCTCTCGAAGACAGCGGGGCGAGGATTTTCTCGCAGCAGGTTGACAGGCTGCCGAATACCACCCTGTTCGCATTGCCAGGCCTGCAGGCGCAGACTGCGGTCATCAACTTCGACCTGGATGCCATTGCGCTGTCCTCGGGCGCGGCCTGTTCCTCGGGAAAAGTTCAGTCCTCCCATGTGCTTGTGGCCATGGGCTGCGATGCCGACGGTGCCCGCGGGGCGCTGCGGATCAGCCTGGGCGGGTCGACGACCGAGGCGGAGATCGACCGCTGCATTGACATCTGGCATCGGATTCGTGCCAGACATGCGCGAATAGAAGGCCGTTCGGCGGGTGGACCGCAAGCGGCCACGGATTGAGCGCCAGCCCACTGGCGCCAATGGGGACCGCAAGCGGCCACGGATTGAGCGCCAGCCCACTGGCGCCAATGGGGACCGCAAGCGGCCACGGGTGGACTGCCCGCCAGCCCGTCGGGCAGCAATGGGTGGACCCACAGGCGGCCATGGACGGCCGGGCTCGCCCGCGGCCGACCGATCGACCAGCAGATCGATCTGAGCGCGTGCAATTTGCCAGAGAACATCGTAAACATGGACGACTTTGATCCACACCGTGGTCCTTGAAACCGCGAGCGGAGGATGGAATGCCAGCCGTAGAAGAGACGGTCGATCGGGTGCGCCGAATCGACGTTGATCAGTATCGTTATGGTTTTGAGACCCTGATCGACAGTGAGAAGGCTCCCAGGGGGCTTTCCGAGGACATAGTCCGCTTCATCTCACAGAAGAAGAACGAGCCCGCCTGGATGCTGGAATGGCGGCTGGATGCCTTTCGGCGCTGGGTCACGATGACCGAGCCGGAATGGGCGCGGGTGAGCTATCCGAAAATCGATTTTCAGGACATCCATTATTACGCCGCGCCCAAGGCTAAAAAGAAGCTTTCCTCGATCGACGACATCGATCCGGAAATCCTCAAAACCTACGAGAAACTCGGCATCCCCCTGCGCGAGGTCGCGGTGCTCGAAGGCGTCGAGCCGACCGCTGCCCCGGCGCGCAAAATCGCCGTCGATGCGGTGTTTGATTCGGTATCGGTGGCCACCACCTTCAAGGCCGAACTTGCAAAAGCCGGCGTCATCTTCATGCCGATCTCGGAGGCGATCCGCGAGCATCCCGAACTGGTGCAGAAATATCTCGGCTCCGTGGTGCCGACTTCCGACAATTTCTACGCCACCCTGAATTCGGCGGTGTTTTCGGACGGCTCCTTCGTCTATGTGCCGCCCGGCGTGCGCTGCCCGATGGAGCTGTCGACCTATTTCCGCATCAATGAGCGCAATACCGGGCAGTTCGAGCGCACCCTGATCATCTGTGACAAGGGCTCCTACGTGTCCTATCTCGAGGGCTGCACTGCACCGCAGCGCGACGAAAACCAGCTCCATGCCGCGGTCGTCGAGCTGATCGCGCTGGATGACGCCGAGATCAAGTATTCGACGGTGCAGAACTGGTATCCCGGCAATGCCGACGGTGTCGGGGGGATCTATAATTTCGTCACCAAGCGTGGCGACTGCCGCGGCGTCAATTCCCATATTTCCTGGACCCAGGTCGAGACCGGCTCCGCCATCACCTGGAAATATCCCAGCTGCATTCTCCGCGGCGACAATTCGCGGGGCGAGTTCTATTCGATCGCGATCTCCAACGGCCGTCAGCAGGTCGATTCCGGCACCAAGATGATCCATCTCGGCCGGAACACCACGAGCCGCATCATCTCCAAGGGCATCGCCGCCGGGCGCTCGCAGAGCACCTATCGCGGACTGGTTTCGGCGCATCGCAAAGCGCTGGGTGCACGCAATTTCACCGCCTGCGACTCGCTTCTGATCGGCGACAGATGCGGTGCCCATACCGTGCCCTATGTCGAGGCACGCAATTCCTCCGCCACCTTCGAGCATGAGGCGACGACCTCGAAAATTTCCGAGGACGTGCTGTTCTACTGCATCCAGCGCGGCCTGAGCCAGGAAGAGGCCGTGGGCCTCGTGGTCAACGGCTTTGTCAAGGATGTGCTCCAGCAGCTGCCGATGGAGTTCGCGGTGGAGGCGCAGAAGCTGATCTCGATCTCGCTTGAGGGATCGGTGGGATAGGTATCCCCGAAGACAATCCCGAAAATCGCTGAGCCGGATCGCGTGCCCGGCGGTACCCAACAGAAGCCTGAAAACCCTGTCAGATCCGGAAGTCGAAGATGGCGTTGCTTGAAGTCAAAGACCTGAAGGTCCGCGTCGATGAACGTGAGATTCTCCACGGCCTCACCCTGACCGTGAAGGAGGGCGAAGTCCATGCCATCATGGGGCCGAACGGCTCGGGCAAATCCACACTGTCCCATGTCATCGCCGGCAAGTCCGGCTACGAGGTCACAGGCGGCGAGATCCTCTTCAGGGGTGCCGATCTGCTCGCCATGAAGCCCGAGGAACGGGCGGCAAAAGGGGTGTTTCTGGCCTTCCAGTATCCGGTCGAGATTCCCGGTGTGGCGACCATGACCTTCCTGCGCACCTGTGTGAATGCCCAGCGCAAAGCGCGCGGCGAGGCTGAATATTCCACTCCGGACTTCCTCAAGAAAGTGCGGGAAGTCGCCAAATCGCTCTCGATCCATCCCGACATGCTCAAGCGCGGCGTCAATGTCGGCTTTTCGGGAGGCGAAAAGAAGCGCAACGAAGTGCTGCAGATGGCGCTGCTGGAGCCCGCCCTGTGTATCCTGGACGAGATGGATTCGGGGCTCGATATCGACGCCCTGCGCATTGCCGCCGATGGCGTCAACGCCCTGCGCACGCCTCACCGTTCGATGGTGGTGATCACCCATTATCAGCGCCTGCTGGACTATATCGTGCCGGATGTCGTCCACGTCATGTCGAAGGGGCGCGTGGTCAAAAGCGGCGGCAAGGAACTGGCGCTGGAACTTGAGAAGTCGGGCTATGCCCGCTTCGAGGATGCGGCTTGAGGGAATTGGCGCGATGAGTGTTGCCTTGAGCGAGATTGAAGCGAGTGCCGGTTCTGCCGAACTGTTTGCCAGCGCCGCGGAGCGCCGTGCAGCAACGCCGGCACGGCGGGCGGCCTGGGCGGATTTTGAGCGTCTTGGCCTGCCGCACCGGCGCATCGAGGACTGGAAATATACCGATCTGCGGCGGCTTTTGGGCCCACTGCTGCCTCTGGCACCCCCGCCCCGGGAAGAGGTGCAGGCGCGGGTGCGCGAGGCGGTGCGCCGCGCTGCTGTGGTCGATGCCCATTCTGTGGTGCTGGTCGATGGCGTGTTTATGGCGGAACTGTCGGACGCCGCGCTTTGTGAGAGCGGCGTCACGCTGCGGAGCCTGCGTGAAGTGCCTGGCGAAGCGGAGATGGCAGGCACCGGGGCCGGGAATGACGCGATGCTCGCGCTCAACGCGGCGCTTGCCACCGACGGCGTCGTCCTCGAGATTGCGGAGCGCAGACGCCCGCAGCGGCCGCTTCATATCATCCATGTGGCATGCACCGATCAGGCCTCAAGCTTCACCCGCTCCGGGCTCCACATCGGGGCCGGCGTCGCGGTTACCGTGATCGAGAGCTTCGTCACCGCGGCCCCGTCAGGGGGTTACCAGGTCAGCGACCGGGTTGAGATCGAGATCGGCGACAATGCAGAAGTCTGCCTTGTGCGGCTGATGGACGATGCTCCCGACGCGGTCAATCTCACCTCGACCGCGGTGAGGATCGGGGCCGGCACGAAGCTGAACTTCTTCAACATGACGAGCGGAGCGGCGCTGAGCCGGCTTGCCGCCACCTTCACCCTGGCCGGCGAGGGGGCGACGCTGTCCTTCGGGGGCGTCAGCCTGCTGGCATCAAGCGCCCATGGCGATACCACAGTGGTGGTCGACCACGCCGTGCCCGGCTGCGCCAGCCGCGAAGAATTTCGTGCCGTGGTCGATGAGCGCGGGCATTCGGTGTTCCAGGGCCGCATCATCGTGCGTGCGGGTGCGCAGAAGACGGATGCCCGGATGGTGACGCGGGCGCTGCTTCTGTCCGATCAGGCCGAAGCCGACAACAAGCCCGAGCTGGAAATCTTTGCCAATGACGTGGCCTGCGCCTATGGCGCCACCACCGGCGCCCTCGATGAGAGCCTGCTGTTCTATCTGCGGGCCCGCGGCATTCCCGAAAAGGAGGCGCAGGCACTGCTGATTCAGGGCTTTGTCGGCGAGGCGATGGAGCTGATTGCGGATGAGGCGGTACGCCTGGCGGTGCAGGCGCTGCCGCAACTCTGGCTGGAGAGGCGGGGAACATGATCCACCCGGCGGTTGAGAATGGTTACGATGTGGCGCGGATTCGCCGGGACTTTCCTGCACTCGAGCTGAAGGTTCACGGCAAGCCGCTGGTCTATCTCGACAATGCGGCCTCGGCGCAGAAGCCGCTCGCCGTGCTGGAGCGCATGACGCGGGCCTATTGCACCGAATATGCCAATGTGCATCGCGGTCTGCACAGCCTCGCCAATGCCGCGACCGAGGCCTATGAGGGGGCGCGGGCGAGGGTGGCGCGCTTCGTCAATGCGGCGCGCCCCGAGGAGATCATCCTCACCCGCAATGTCACCGAGGCCATCAATCTGGTTGCCGCTTCCTTCGGCGGGGAAAACATCAAGCCCGGCGATGAAATCGTGCTCTCGATCATGGAGCATCACTCCAATATCGTGCCCTGGCATTTCCTGAGGGAGCGCTGTGGCGCGGTGATCAAATGGGCCGACGTCGATGAGGACGGCAATTTCCTCATCGAGGAGTTCGAAAAGCTGCTGTCGCCAAGGACCCGCATGGTGGCGATCACCCAGATGTCGAACGCGCTCGGCACTTTCGTTCCGGTCAGGGAGGTGGTGCGGCTGGCCCACGCGCGCGGCATACCCGTCCTGGTCGACGGTGCCCAGGGCGCGGTGCATCTCACGGTGGATGTCCAGGATATCGACTGCGATTTTTACGCCTTCACCGGCCACAAGGTCTATGGTCCGACCGGGATCGGGGTGCTCTATGGCAAGCATGCCCATCTCCAGGCGATGCGGCCCTATGCCGGGGGTGGAGAAATGATCCGCGAGGTCTCCCGTGACCGCGTCAGTTATGGCGACCCGCCCTATAAATTCGAAGCCGGAACGCCGCCGATCGTGGAGGCGATCGGACTTGGCGCGGCGATCGATTATCTCGATTCGATCGGCAAAGAGCGTGTTGCCGCCCATGAACAGGATCTGCTGCGCTATGCGCAAGATAAGCTCGGCGAGATCAACGCCCTGCGCATGATCGGCACCGCCCGTGACAAGGGGCCGGTGATTTCTTTCGAACTCAAGGGCACCCATGCCCATGATATCGCCACCGTGATTGACCGCCAGGGCATCGCGGTGCGTGCCGGCACGCATTGCGTGATGCCGCTTCTGGAGCGCTTCAGCGTCACCGCGACCTGCCGGGCCTCCTTCGCCATGTATAATACCCGTGAAGAAATTGACCATCTGGCGCAGGCGCTGATCAAGGCGCGGGATTTGTTCGGATAACCGTCATGGACCAAGTCAACGTGGACCAAGTCAACATGGACCAAGTCAACACCAATGCGATTACGACCGGCTCGACGCTTTCGGCGGAAGAGACCGAGCGGCTGACCCAGGACATCATCGCGGCGCTCAAGACCGTGTATGATCCCGAGATCCCGGCCGATATCTACGAGCTCGGTCTGATCTACAAGGTCGAGATCAAGGAGGACCGCTCGGTTGATGTCGACATGACACTGACGACGCCGAACTGCCCGGCGGCCGAGGAGTTGCCGGTGATGGTCGAGAACGCGGTGGCCAGTGTTCCCGGCGTCGGCGTGGTGGCGGTGAAGATCGTGTGGATGCCGCCGTGGACGCCGGAGCGCATGAGCGACGAGGCCCGGCTGGTTCTCGACATGTGGTGACGCGCGAGACTCTGAGGATCCGGATAACGAAAGAGGATGTGGGGGAGGTTGTCATGAGCGGTTCTGTGGACAGGGAAGTTGCGAAGGATCCGGCGGCGACCACAGCTGCGCCGCGATCCAGACCTGCGGTGATGCGGATTACGGAGGCCGCGGCGCAGCGGATTGCCGAGCTGACCGGACGCGCGGAAGCCGGGATCGTCGGTGTGCGCATCGGGGTGAAGAAAGGCGGTTGCGCCGGGCAGTCCTACAGCGTCGAATACGCCCATGAGATCCGCGACAGCGATGAGGTGATTGAGGACAAGGGCGTGCGCGTTCTGGTGGATCCCCAGGCCGTCCTGTTTCTGCTCGGCACCGAAATGGATTTTCGGGTCGACAGGATGCAGGCGCAGTTCGTGTTCAACAATCCCAATCAGATTTCAGCCTGTGGCTGTGGTGATTCGGTGCAGCTGCGTGCGGCAACGGACCGGGGCAGCGCCGGGTGATCACGGCGTTCCTCTTCGAAAGAATCGGTCCTGAATCCGTCCTGATGATTCCAGACCGACAGGAGGCATCATGTGGAAGGAACTATGACAGTCTCCTTCGGAGATGTGCGGTGGCAATTCCCGTAATGACGCCGCCAGTTATCATGTTCTGGAGCCTGGCAACCTGGTCTGTCGACAACCAATGCAAATTATCGGGCATAAGGGCGTGCCAGCACCACGTGACTCCTGATCCAAGGAGGACGATCCAGACCACCCATAGAGTAACGATAGCTATGCTTTCGAAATTGTCCCGAAAGCGTTCTGTTCGGCGGTGC
>WQYW01000086.1 GCA_009781045.1 Alphaproteobacteria bacterium | reverse complement strand
CGGAGCGGGTGGAGCGAAGGCCGAGGCCCAAGGGGAGACTGGGCCAACAAGACATGTGCCGGACTTGAGAAGCCGGATTACACATGACCCATGCGTTGGACCGGCTCGGCGCGCACACGTGGTGCAAACCGGCACGACCCAAGGGAGGAGCCCGGTCGCGGGAAAGCCGCTCGCCGGGATCTGTGCGGGGGGCGGCCAGCAATGGCCGGCCCTACCGCGAGACGGAGAGTAAAGGCTGGACTCCGGGGGGCGGCCTCACACTGTCCGTGATGAACGACTGGTTGGTTGACAACGGATATTTCTCGGGCGAGGGGACCTGTTCGGCCGGTCACGTCAACTACACAGGATATCGGCTAAATGCCAGCGGGGATATCACCAGCCCGAGCTCACAAAAGAATCACGCAGAGTTTGACGATTTCAGCCTCAGATTCGGTCAGGGATTTGCCATCGGCCGGTACTGGATGATCACCCCCTTCGCCGAATATGGCTACCGTCGATGGGACAGAAAGGTCAATGAGGGCGAAACCTGCCGGAATCAGTATGGTGGCACCGGTGTCCTGCTGCAGGTGTCCCCGGTGGAGAGGCTGGTGTGGTCGCTGAGTGGCATGGTCGGTTCAACCTTCGGTGCCGATGAATCGAAGGAACAGCCATCTTGGGAGGGCGAAAATCAGATCAACATCCTGACGGATTTCAGGCTTCAGTCACGAAAACAGACATTGCCAGCGCGCTTCACCTTGATGTGAAGCGCCAACGGGAAACCCGCTCTGCCGGGAGGACAAGGCATGTGTTAGCGTCCCGGCCCCGGCGACACTGCAATGTTGAAGATTTCCCGATGAAACGCATCCTGTTCAGCCTTACCCTTGCCTCCGTCACCGTGGCGGCAACATTCCTCGGCATCCGCAGCTTTGCGCAGATGTCGGCAATATCGGAGATCGACGCCCTGTTCGAGCGCATCCGCGCCGTTGGTGGCGAAGCCAGCCACGGCAAGGTCGACTTCGATGCCGCCAGCCGCAGCCTCACCATCCAGGACATCACGATTGATACCAGAAGGGCCTCTTCCGCAGCGCGAATCCGGATCGGCCGTCTGAAGGCCACGGGTGTCAGCCAGTTCACACCAGATGGTTTCGCGGCCTCCCTGATCGAGGTCGCAAATGTCGAAGTCACCAATGATCGCCCCGGTGACACGCTGGACAAACTCTCTTACGCCATCCCGCAAATCACGCTGCGGGAGTTTTCGGCTCCGGTGCGCCTTGCCGCGCCGGCAACGAACGGCCCAACCGATGTCACCCGAGCGGTTCTGGAACAGTTCGCAAGCGTCAGCGCGGCCTCGGTCACCATGCCGGGCTTCACCGGCAGTCTGAGCATGAGCCCCCCCAACCCGCCGGTTCCGGACGACACGACGACAACAAAGCCGGACCGGCGCCCAGCAGCACCAGCAGAGGCGGCCGGCGCCGAGCCCGCGTTCTCGTTCAATGTCTCATTCCGGACCTGGACCCTCGGTCCGTTCAATGCCACTTTTGCCGGCTCGGGCATCTCCTGGCAGAATCTCCGCCAGGGCAGGGTCGAAGGGGGGAAAATCGATCGCCTGACATTCAGTGCCAACTACGTGGCACCGAAGGACGGATATCCGAAAAGGCAGACCAGTGAACTGGCCAGCCTCAGGATCAGGGATTTCGATGCCACGCCCCTGATTGCGCTGCTCGACCCCAGTGCAGACACCAGCGACCGCTACCGTCAGATCGCAGCTCACCTCTCTCTGGCTCCGCTTTCGGTCACGACCGAAAGCGCCGGCATCCTGATTCCGTCGGAGGACAGAATCGAAAGATGGAGCGTTGATGACATCGCCATCCAGCCATCAAAGCTGCATCTGGGGCTCGCCCTGATCAACCTTCCGCGATCGTCGCCCTCTACCGAGGGCGAAAAGATCGCCGCAACCCAGGGCCGCGCCAACATCCTTTCCGCGCTCCACATCGGCCGCTTCGAACTCGCTGGCATTGTGTTGCACTCCCCTGACGGAGCCCGCCACATCGACCGGATCGGCTATGAAACCAGCGCATTTGCCATCGAAGGGGTTACCGTGCCGGGTGCCGGAGGCCAGGACCCGACGACGCTGAAACATGTCACCATCAGGGATCTCGACATCGGCAGGCTGATGCTTGCCACCGACACAAACCGTGGTCTCTTCGCCTCCGCCGACAGCGTTCTGAACTTCCTTCATGGCCTCAGCGGATTCGAACTCCAGGGTCTCCGCGTCCCGTTCAGCCACACCGGAAAAATGCTGGAACTCGTCAGTCTCAGCCTCCGTTGGGGACCGTTCACAGGCTCCTTTCCGGCCCAAGCCGAACTCGCCGTTGATTCCCGCATTCCGGTCGACCCTGCCGCCTCCGAACAGTTGCAACGCCTCTCTTCCCGCGGCATTGATCCAATCCACTTCAGCGGCAGGTTACAACTGGCTTTGTCGGAAGAAGCAGGGACTTTCGCGCTCACGCTTCCCGGATTCGATGTCGACAAGCTCTTCAGGACCCGACTTCACCTCAGCCTTGGCAACTTTTCGCCCGCCGTCTTTCTCGGCGAGCCGCAGGCCCCGATTGCGCTCGCCCAGATCGAGGCCGGCCCCATCGAGTTCAGCCTTGCGGATGCGGGTGTGATCGACCTCATCGCCGCCGAATTCGGCCAGGCTCACGATCTCAGTCCTGACGCCGCACGTCAGGGTCTGATCGACACCGTCAAGGCAACTGGCGCCGCCCTGTCCAACGCCCAGGCTATTGCGGCAAGCGAAACCATCGTCCGCTTCCTTGAAAGCCCCGGCCAGACAATTGTTATCCGGCTCACGCCGCTCAGCAAATTCCCGGTGAAGGCGTTTTCGAAAATTGTCCGTGACGACCCCGCCTCGGCGCTCAACCTGTTCCAGATCGAGTGCTCGACCACCAGATAGGCCGCCATCCGATGGTGGGTGAACTTGCTGTGTGCGCTCGCGGCCCCGCACACTCGCCTCCCGGCTGACGCGCGCTCTTCGCAGGCCCGTGGCCTCCCGGCCACGAAATCCGTCAACGAGAGCGAAAAGCGCATCGCCCGTCAACGCCACCGCAAGACCCGGAAGGCATCCAGGGAACCCAGGGGAGGTCCAGGGTGATTGCGCAACTCCGCAGATGGTCCCAGAACCACCCTCACGGCTTGCAGAAACAAAAAGCTATTTCTGCGGCGGGTTGACCTTGATGTGAAGCTCCCGGAGCTGTTTCGGGCTGGCCTCGGAGGGCCCAGACTGACATCGAAAATGCGCGGCAACATGGCATGGCGCTGGGGTCCGGATTGACCTGGAAGGTGGCGACCGGCGTCGACTGCGCGCTGACACGGAACTGGCATGTCAGCGCCGAGGCCAGCTATACGGCGTTCAAGTATGGCGCCAGTGCCAGGGTGCCCAATCTGGCCGACCCCGGGCATGGGGTGATGGAGCCGGACAGCAGGACCAATGTGACGATGGTGAAACTCGGGATTGGTTATTCCTGGGGCGCGCCGAGCGCGAGATACGGATCATCCTGGCAGAGTGGAACGAGGCGGAGGTTGGAGGTTTCATCGGCAGGCGCGGTGGAGGGCGGCAGGGAGTGCATTGATTACTGCCGGTCATGTCGCAATCCACAGGCCTCACCGTGTGGTCAGGGGCCACTGCCCGTCCTCCAGCCGCTCGGCGCCAGAACCTGAGGCGGTTTTGGATCGGAAGCCGTTTGTCAACAGCGATCGAGCGCACCCGGTCCGATGGCTGAAGGCAGCCGCAGGCGAATTTGTGGTCCTGCGCCAATTCCGCCGTGCGATTGCAGGACTCTGCGATTACAAGGCTCCAGGAGAAGTAGAGAGGGAGATTTGGGCGTCGTGTGGCGCGCATCGGCTGAGACGTCGTGACCGGAAAAATGAGCCTTGCGGCTTGTGTGGCGCGCATCGCGGGTGGTGGCGTGGTCGGCTGCCGGGTTGGGTTCATTGGCTGATGTCGGGAACTGGCGGTTGCAGACCGCTGCGGCATTGGCTGTCCGGAGCTTTCGTTCATCTCGGTGTGGAGCCCGACATTTCTGATCATGCTGTTTGAGACAATGGTCGAACGCCGTGAAAAAATCGGCAGGCTACTCCGACGTCAGCCTTGCGGACTGGAACGCGCGGCGTGGTTCATGGCCGGCATGGCGAATGGACGCTGTGGCGCTGTGGTCGCGGTTGCGGCTGGTCAGTGCGTGGGCGGATGCGGCACTCGCGATCGGCGGCGGCGCGGCTGCAGGCAATGTTGCCGGGAATTGAACTCCAGCCCAGGGGAATGCTCTCAACCGAGGGGGTCTTCACCTGATTGTCGCAACGCCGGGGGGTACCGCTACCGCATTGGCGATGAAGTCGAATGCAGCGGGATGCGTAACGAGGTGGGGGCGCAGACCCCGATGCCTGCTTTCAGGGGGCGGGCCGGAAACATCGCGGGTCTGGTTGGAGAGAAGATCGAGGAGGCGCATCGCCGCCGCCTGCATGGCGGGGAGGGGAGGTTTCTCCGGTTTGGTTGCGATCGAGAATCCGGCACATTATGTCCTCGTGATTGAAGACGATGGCGATGACGGTGGGGCGATCGAGTGTGAGCGGCGTCTGTGCACCAATCCGCTTTAAGCAGAGACCCGCTTCACCGGGCAGTTGGGGCCGCTCGGTGTCGTGAGGATTGAAAAGGCTTTTGAACGCTACGTCGAATGGCGTCTCGGCAAGGGGGCACGTCTTGGCGACATCAGGCAACCGGCGCTGATCCAGGTTGGCTGCGGCGTTGACGCGTTCTGGCCGCAAATTGCGGATGCGGAAAGCGGTTTTCTTTGGAAAAGGGCGGGGTGTGTGGTTTTGGACGAGAGGGAAGGGGAAGGTCGTCGGGAGAAAAAATCTGACCGTGTCAGTCCCTGGCGGTGTGGGGAGCGGCGCAATCGCGTCGTTCGGCCGCTCCACTTTCTTCACAAGGGGCGGTTGCCGCTCCTGGTCTCGTCCGCCACGTCCTCCTCGGCGACGTACATCTTCCCGCCCAGGCGGCGGAATTTCGCGCTCATTTCCTGCATGCCGGCGGCAGCGCCGTCGAGGCCGAGGGCGGCTTTCTCGTTGTCGCCGAGGCCCGCGGCATAATCGCGCACGTCCTGCGTGATTTTCATGGCGCAGAATTTCGGACCACACATCGAGCAGAAATGCGCGAGCTTATGGGCGTCTTTGGGGAGCGTGGCGTCATGGAAGTTGCGCGCGGTATCGGGGTCGAGGCTGAGGTGGAACTGGTCAAACCAGCGAAATTCGAAACGCGCCCGTGACAGCGCGTCATCGCGCAACTGCGCCGCAGGATGGCCTTTGGCGAGATCGGCGGCATGGGCGGCGATCTTGTAGGTGATGACGCCCGTCTTCACGTCATCGCGGTCGGGCAGGCCAAGATGCTCCTTGGGCGTGACATAGCACAGCATGGCGCAGCCGAACCAGCCGATCATGGCAGCGCCGATGCCGGATGTGATGTGGTCATAGCCGGGTGCGATATCGGTTGTCAGGGGGCCCAGTGTGTAGAACGGAGCCTCGCCACACTCTTTGAGCTGTTTGTCGACATTGATTTTGATCTTGTGGATCGGCACATGGCCCGGGCCTTCGATCATGACCTGACAGCCCTTGTCCCATGCAATTCGGGTCAGCTCACCCAGGGTTTCGAGTTCGGCGAATTGCGCCGCGTCATTGGCGTCGGCAATCGATCCCGGGCGCAGGCCGTCGCCAAGCGAGAAAGCCACGTCATATTTACGCAGAATGTCGCAGATATCGGCGAAATGTGTATAGAGGAAGCTTTCATGGTGGTGGGCCAGACACCACTTGGCCATGATCGAGCCGCCGCGGGAGACGATGCCGGTTAGCCGGCGGGCGGTCAGGGGAATGAAGGCCAGACGCAGGCCGGCATGGATGGTGAAATAGTCGACGCCCTGCTCACACTGCTCGATCAGGGTGTCGCGGTAGAGTTCCCAGGTGAGGCGGGCGGGGTCGCCGTCGCATTTCTCCAGCGCCTGATAGATCGGCACGGTGCCGATCGGCACCGGCGAATTGCGCAGGATCCATTCGCGGGTGGTGTGGATGTTGTTGCCGGTGGAGAGATCCATCACGGTGTCGGCACCCCAGCGGATCGCCCACACCATCTTCTCGACCTCCTCCTCGACCGAGGACGTCACCGCGGAATTGCCGCTATTGGCGTTGATCTTGGTGAGGAAGTTGCGGCCGATGATCATCGGCTCGACTTCGCTGTGATTGATGTTGCCGGGAATGATGGCGCGGCCGCGGGCAATCTCGGAACGGACGAATTCGGCCGTGATGAAAGGCGGGATCGCGGCCCCGAAGCTTTCCCCGTCGTCAAGTGCGGCCCGGGCGCGCGAAAGCTGTTCCCGGCGGCCGAGATTTTCGCGCGCGGCGACGTAGATCATCTCTTTGGTGATGATGCCGGCGCGGGCGAATTCGAGCTGGGTCACAGGCGCGCCGTCAAGACCGCGCAAGGGGGTGTGTCGGGCGTGAAAGGCGTGTGCTTTGGCGTCTTCGCCGATGGCGCCATTATCCTCGGGCCGGATGCTGCGGCCGGCATATTCCTCAACCCCACCGCGTTCCAGGATCCAGGCATGGCGCGGGCGGGGCAGTCCGGCATTGACGTCGATTGAGGCTTGCGGATCGCTATAGGGGCCGGAGGTGTCATAAACCGGCAGGCTGGGTTGGGCCGGGTCGGAGATCAGGATTTCGCGCAGCGGCACCTTGAGATCGGGTGCCTCGGCCGGTGAGACATGGATCTTGCGCGAGGCAGGAAGCGGACCGGTGGTCACGGTGGGAATGGGGTTGGTGATGTTCACGAGAGCCTCCCTGTCTTGCGTCTGGTTCTTGCGTTTGGTTCTTGCGTTCAGTCGCTGTGGCAAGGACTGGTTGAGGTTACGGGGTGAGGTTGAAGAGCCGTGTCTGGAACGAAGTTCCGGAACGGGTGCAGGAGCGAAAGATTACTGCGTAAGCCAGGCGTTGACCCGCGCGTCGGGATCGGCATTGCCTGTGATGTCGCTGACCACCGCAATGGAATCGGCACCACTGGCGAAGATGTCGGCGGCCTGTTCAAGCTTGATGCCGCCGATCGCGACCAGCGGGATGGTGCCTATGCGCTGTTTCCAGTCGCGGATTTTGGCAATGCCCTGGGGAGCGAAGCGCATCGCTTTCAGCGTGGTCGGGAAAATCGGCCCCAGCGCGATATAGTCGGGGCGGGCTTTCAGCGCGGTGGCAAGCTCGGTGTCGTCATGGGTCGAGATGCCGAGCGTCAGTCCGGCGGCGCGGATGGCTGCGAGATCCGCTCCCGCCAGGTCCTCCTGGCCGAGATGGAGATGGCGGGCCCCGAGTCGGATCGCCTCTGCCCAGTAGTCGTTGACCACCAGGCGGGTGCGCGTCGCTGCCGTTGCCGCCAGCGCCTCGCCGATGAGGTGCCCGGCGGCCTCAGAAGAGAGGTTCTTGGCCCGGAGCTGAATCGTGCCGACCCCGAGGCGGGCCAGGCGCGCCACCCAGGCGACACTGTCAACGATTGGATAGAAACGATCAGGATACGGCATGCCAGAACGGTGTCCCAACGACAGGAGTGGAGGGGGAGGCGAAGTCGCGGGCTTCCATCAGCCCGGCCTCATAGGCCTTGCGTCCGGCCTCGACGCCGAGACGGAAGGCACCGGCCATGGCCACCGGATCTTCGGCTTTGGCAATGGCGGTGTTGAGCAGCACGGCGTCAAAGCCGAGTTCGAGTGCGGAGGCGGCATGGGACGGAGCGCCGAGACCGGCGTCCACCACCAGCGTGATATCGGGGAGGCGCTGGCGCAGCAGAATCAGCGCGTCCCGATTGGTGATGCCCCGTGCGCTGCCGATCGCCGCGGCCCACGGCATCACCACCTTGCAGCCGGCGTCGACCAGGCGGCTGGCCACCGAGAGATCCTCGGTGCAATAGGGAAACACCTCGAAGCCGTCCTTGATCAGGATGGTGGCGGCCTCGACCAGACCGACCACATCGGGCTGCAGGGTGTCGTTGTCGGCGATGACCTCGAGCTTGATCCAGGGGGTGGAGAAGAGTTCGCGTGCCAGCTGTGCCGTACTCACCGCCTCGCGGACGCCGCGGCAGCCCGCGGTGTTGGGCAGCACCGTGACGTCGAGTTCGCGGATCAGCTTCCAGAAGCCCTCGCCGGCCTTGCCGCCGGCAGCCTCGCGGCGCAGCGACACGGTTACGATGTTGGCACCCGAGGCGCGGATCGCGTTCTGCATGATCGCCGGCGACGGATAGAGCGCGCTGCCGATCAGGAGCCGCGAGGAAAAGGTCTTGCCGTAGAAATTGATCACTTTCAGTTTCTCCCGCGAAGCTTTTCGGTGGTGTACAACCACAGAGGATCCCGGCGTAGCTCAGTGTACCCCGGGCGGACCAGGGTACGGGTTGGTTGATGCATCGTCGTCAGCCACCCTGGCGCGGGCTGAGGATCTCGATGTCGTCGCCGGCTTGAATCGGCGTTTCGTTCCAGCGCGTGCGCGGCACCACATCCTGGTTGAGCGCCACCGCGACATGGCCTGTGCCATAGTCGAGTTCCTCAAGCAGGGCGCCGATGGTGGTGGCGTCAATTTCCTTCGCCACGCCGTTGATGCTCACCCGCACAGCATTACCTCATTGTCGATCTGGCCGCGCTCGACATAGCGCAGCGTCAGTTCGGCAAGCGCAGGCGACATCAGGAAGCCGTGGCGGTAGAGACCGTTGACGGAAATCCGGCCCTTGCGGATGCCGATGCGTGGCAGGTTGTCGGGATAGGCCGGGCGCAGACCCGAGCCCAGCTCCATGATGATGGCCTCGCCGAAGGCGGGGTGCACCGCATAGGCGGCGCCCAAGAGTTCCAGCGCCGAGCGAACCGTGACCTTGTAGTCGTCGACCTCGCTCTCGATCTGGGTCGCTCCCAGCATGAAGAGATTATTTTCGCGCGGAATGACGTAGAGCGGCCAGCGCGGATGGAGCAGGCGCACCGGGCGCGACAGCTGCACCTCGCTGGTCTGGATGATCACCATCTCGCCTTTGACGCCGCGAAGATCGCTCTCCACGTCGCGCGCCTCCATGCCGCGGCAGTCGATCACCAGTCCGTCGAGATCCCCTGGATTGACCTTGCTGTTGAATTTGATGGTGCCGCCGGCGGCAAGGATGCGTTCATGGAGTTTGGGCAGCACGCGGCGCGGTTCGACATGGCCCTCATTGGGAAAGAACAGGGCTTCGTTGAAACGTCCCGCAAGGCAGGGCTCGAGTTCGGCAAGGCGTGCCGCATCAAGGCGCTCATGGCCAGGCGTCATGCGGGCGAAACGCTCGAAGTCCCGGCGCTCACGCCCCAGCGCCACGACCAGCGAGCCGTTGAACACGGTTTCGGGGAGTTCCCGACGCCAGACCTCAAGCGAGTTGAGGCCGAGCCGGCTGATCAGCGGTTCGGCGATCTCGGCCTCACAATAAGGCGCCAGCATGCCGCCGGCCCAGTGGCTGGTCGATTCCAGCATCTCCGGATCACTGCGTTCATGCAGTGTCACAGCAAAGCCCGCCTTGGCGAAGAGGAGCGCCTGCCAGGCACCGGCAATCCCGGCGCCAACAATCGAAACCGGCGAGCCCGGTGGTATTGTACTCATGTGCATCCCTGTCCCTTCGCCGGCATAACCCGGATCAGGTTCAAAGGGTCACTGTGGTGTCGCGGGCGTCAGGCCACGAACGGACAGTATCTCAGCTCCGCATCGGAGCTCCCCTCGGAACGGGGCGCAATGTAGCCCTGTGGCGCCGACTGTCAACGCGTTATCACGCGTTATCGCTTCAAGGGGCCGCCGGGGCTGGGAGCAGGGAGCGGGGGGCACCGGGGCGTGGGGAATGCAACCGCAGGTGGTTTTCGTTATAGCCGCGTGCATAATAACGGACCGCGCGGTCCTCGTTGCCGTCGGCCATACGCCAGGCTCCGGCGAGATATTTTACACCATAAGCAAGATTGGTTTCGGGGTCGAGCAAGCCGGTTGTGTCGCCGCGGTATCCCAGACTCCTGGCGGTGGCGAGCTTGATCTGCATCAGCCCGTAAACGCCGCCCTGGCCGATGAGCCGGGGCTGATAACGGCTTTCACGGACGATGACGCGGTGCACCAGCGCTTCAGGAACCCCGTTGGCCCGGGCTGCTGCGGCGATCATGGCGTCATAGGCGTGGCGGTGGTCATCGGCACCCGCGGATGGCGCCAGGGCCAGTGCGGCGACGGTGACCATTGTGCACAGGACGGAGATTCTCATCGCTTGCCTTCCGCAGTTGCTGCCCTGCTGTTTCACGACCCGCGCGCTTTGCCAATGGTGACGGCGAGATTGGCGCCGGCGTCCACGGTGACGCGCAGGATTTTGTCATCAAAGGCGATGTCGGAAAGCACCAGGCTGTCGATGCTGGCGTCGACCCGCAGATCCCCGTCATTCCTGCGGTAGGTGGCGATGGTATGGGTGATGCTCTCTTTGGCACTGGCTGCAAAGGGTTTGAGATCAAGCACGGCCTGTTGCGCCAGGGTCTGCTGGAGGTATGTGGTTACCATCTGGGCGGCAACCGGGCTCAGGCGCTCCAGCGCATCCGGCTCGCCCGTGAGCTGGATGTCGGTGAGGCGCAGGGTCTGCTGCGCCTGATCGAGCACGGGACGGCCGCGGATGTTCAGGGTGGCGTGGATACCGGAGCCGAACAGGCCCCTCTTTTCGATGGCACGGATCGTCAGCGAGGTGATCAGCCAGGGATAGGCCGGGGTGACACTGGCGGCATTGATGGTGACTTTGACCTTCCCGGTGCCATCCTTCGGGAAGGTCTGACCGACCAGATGGGTCTGCAGGATGCGGTTGATCTCGCTGAAGGAGACATCGATCGGCATTGAGATACTGACCCCGGTGCCCCCGGGAGGACCGATTGAGATGGTGTCGGGAAACTTGCATTCGGGCATGGTTTCGGTCGCGGTGATGCGGGTTTCGGCCTCGAGGCCGAGAAACAGGGTGAGCGTCGAGGCATCGATCTGGGGCTGGCTGGCGATCGCCCGCACCGGCTTGAGTTCAAGCCACAGTGGCGGCAGCTCGGAACTTGCCTGAAGCGGGATTGATCGGCAGGCCTTGCTCCATTGCGCCCGTGCGGTCTCGCGCAGGGTCGGGTCGTTGCGGATGCGGTCGCCGGCGAGGTTGAGCTGTTCGTTGAGGGTGTTCTCGATCAGGGGTTTGACCTGGGTCGGCAGGTTGATCCGGGTGCCGCCCAGCGCCAGGTTGCCGCCTTTGAGGGTGAGCTGGGCGGTGAAATTGGGCTCCAGATGCCAGGCTGCGGCGAGTTTGGGGCTGGAAGAGATGGTGATACGGCCATTGATGTCGGCAGTGGCGTTGAGGTTGTTGGAGGGTACGGCGCGCTTGGCGGCATCGTTGCCCAGGACCGCGGTCAGGGTGGTTGCGACCTTTGGCGACAATGTCCCGGAGGCATTGACTTTGCCGTTGAAGGACGACGACAGCGACAGGACATTATTGTTGCCGCTGACCGCCATCGGCCCGCGTGTCAGCGTCCAGGCGATGTCGCTCTTGTGCAGGAACTGCTCGATCAGATTGTTCGAGCGGTTGCCAACCTTGCCAGTGAATTTGTGTCCCGCCTGCTGTTCGATGACATCCTGAATGCTCGCCAGCGAAATCGTGACCGGGGCAACGACGATGGAACCATGTGCTACCGGTGATGGCGTGATCAGCGTAGCCGCCGTCGGTGCCACTGCCGGTGCGGGTGGAGGTACCGTTTGTACCTGTGCCGCGGTTGTGCTGTCGGAGTCAGTCTGAGGTCGTTCACCCGCGAGCCAGCTCACGGTGGCAAAAGTGATGAGGAACGATGACAGGAGCACGGTTCCTGCGATCAGGACGGTATGCGGGGTCAGGGTCGGACGTATCTTTCCCACCAGGGCCTCCCGTCGCGGATCAGGGGCTGCCATGCGCGGGGACGAGTGTCAGAGCGCATGGATGGGGTCGAATTACGGCGGCCCGCCCAAAAAAATGTCGATTCCCGGCGTGGCAGAAGCCGGGAGGCGGGGCTGGCGGCCTTTGCAGCGGGATCACGGGGTCCTCAAGAGGGTTTGAAGTGGTTTGAAGTTTTGCACGCTGGATTTGGCCGCCAATTTTGCTATCATAACAGACTTGGGGAAACCTCTGGGATCTCCCGAAGGACGTTCCCGGGGGCGATCGTGCCGATACCTATCACAAAAGATGGAGAAACCGAGTTGCGTAAAATTGCTCTGGCTTTGATTGCGGTTGCCACGCTTGCTTTTGCCAGCGTGGCCTGGATGCCCACCGCTTCGGCGCGTGGCGGCCATGGTGGCGGTGGTCACGGTGGCTTCCATGGCGGCGGTCACGGTGGCTTCCATGGCGGCGGTTTCCGTGGTGGCGGATATCGCGGCGGCTACCGTGGTGGTGGTTACCGTGGTTATGGTCGTCGCGGCTGGGGTCGTGGTTATTACTACGGCGGCTGCTGGGGCGGAACCTGGGTGCCGACACCCTGGGGCATGCGCTGCGTGTGGTGACCTCTCCTCCCTGAAAAGGGAAGGAACTTCTGATGCTTAAGCAGGTTCTGGGGGTCGACAGCCCGAGGCCGCATCAGAAGGACAATCACAGCCTGATTTCGAAAAAGACAGACCGGTCCGTGCTTCCCGTACGGGCCGGTCTGGCATTTTGAGGGGGAGCGGATTTCGGGCCAGCACTCCTCTTTTTCGGCACCCGCACTGGCATCCCATCTGAATTCCTCCCGGGACCATGCTGTCCAGAAATGGCACATCCGCTGCAGTCCGGGATACAACCCGAAGATGTCCTCCCGCCCAGGCGGGCTGCCAGCGTTCTTGAGACCGCAACGGTTCACGACATTGTGTTCTTCGGCGATCGCCCGACAGGGGGGGCGAGCCGTCGCGATTGGTGATCCGGCCAGAGCCAACGGCTGTGTCACCGAAAAGGCCTGTCCCCGTTTCAGTTGTGCCCCTGGCCGCATGGGGCGGACCGTTTTCGGCAGTCCGGCCGCGCCGTTGAACTGTCGCGACCGCATTTGCGGCCCTGCCAGGCTTTTGGGACGGGGGGCGGAACAGGGCGATCATCGATCATCACGAGAGGCGTGCGGCACTCGGAGTTCTGTGGTCCTGCCTTAAGCCCTCGCAGCCAGCGCGCATGATCCGAAATATAGTCTCCAAGAAGGGTTCCAGGAATGCAGCCCAGCGCGGCGTCAGCCCCGGATTGCATGCAGACGGAGCGCATGTGCTCGCGTTCCCGGGCCAGAAGGGCAGTTTCCGATGCGCTGGAGGCGCGACAGAACCACGGGGGGCGCGCGCGGCCACCTGGTCGAGACATCGTCGACATCGCGCCGCAACGGATACAAAAGTCTCGTGCTCTCGGCGCGGGGTGCGTCTTCAATCACCGAAAGGGCGCAGTCGACCAGCCACTCGTTGGCGGGATGGGACAGAGCTGCCTGCAGTTGGCAGGCGCGAATTCGGCACGGGTTCGAGCATCGCAAGCCATGCGCCCCAGACAACACCGCGCCAGGATCGATCACAGAGCGTGTCGAAGAAGGCCTGGTCAAGTGCTCCAAGGCTTCGGATGGCTTCGGATACAGGTGTAGAAGAAATCCAAAGGCTCGATATGCATGAACGGGCAGGCGTGGAGAGCGAGAAGACATCCTTCGCCGGTTTCGGCCTGCCACTTCACGAAGCTTCGGGCGGTGCCGCGCCTGGCCAGCACAGGGCAGGGGCTGGCTGCGATGAAATATGTGATATCCGGGTCAGACCAGCTTTGCATTTCCTGTCCGACAGCGGTGGAAACAGTGTCGGTAGCGAAGGAGCGGGCCGGAGCGAGGTGAGGGCTGAGGTCCGGCACGGGCTGTTGCAGTAATCTGTGCAGAATATCTGCCAGGCGGAAAAACGGGTAACAAGTCACCGTCAGGGGTACATGACGGTGGGGCGCGATTTTCGCGTGTGCGGTCTTTCCTGACCGACCTCAGATCCGGAATCCATATACTGTGGAGGCCGTGGCAGGTGGTGGCGCGCCGTGCCCCGGGCGCTTCCAATCGCCACTTCCTGTCGCGGAACCGGGGCTCCTGCGAGCGCCAGGCGGGCATTGCTGCGGATCTTTCGGGTTGGTCAGTTTCTTGCGATGCAACAGCCAACGGAGTGCATGTGGCCCCATGCACTCCGTTGCCAGACGTGTGCTGTCCCGGACGTATTTGCCTGTTCGTCACCACCCTTGAAGTCCGCTCCCGGATCGGTTAGGGTGAGGTGTTCCGTGTTGCTGCGGCTGCTGAAACCGACACCTCACGGAGACTCCCATGAAAACGTCAGATTCCAGGTCTGCGATTGCATATGCATGCGTCTCAGGTCACCTCGTGCGCCAGGTGGTGGCGTGCGATGAAGGGCCGCGCCAGCGCCGTCGCGCCCTGTCGGATCTTGCCAATGCACTGCCTCTGCCTTCGGACTTGTCGCTGGCCGGCTGCGAGATCGTCCGCGTTGTGACAACGCCGGATTTTCACGCTGGCAAGCCGGTTCCGGTCGGCGTCGTCCTCGACATGGTCGGCGGGCTGATGCCGCATATCATCGGCAACGACATCGGCTGCGGCATGCGGCTGATTGCACTTTCAGACGTGAAGCCCGGCGATCTCAATG
The DNA here is from genome assembly GCA_009781045.1 of Alphaproteobacteria bacterium. GTDB lineage: Bacteria > Pseudomonadota > Alphaproteobacteria > Rhizobiales > Xanthobacteraceae > Bradyrhizobium. The sequence continues at coordinate 8,078 of WQYW01000086.1, read as the reverse complement.
CGCGGCTCGATGCCCATTTGCGCCATCTCTTTTTTCAGGGCGGCAGAGACATCGCGCTGACCGGCAGGGGGCGCCATGCCTGCTTGCGCGATGGTATTTGCGGGTTGCTCGAAAGTCTCACGCACCGCCGGGGCAGGGGGCTTCTCGCCACAGTGGATCTTGAGGCGTGCTGGCGGGACGTGAACCGCACATGCGATGACGGCTGCTTCGCGACCACGACAGTGGATCGGGATTTCGCCGAATTTGCAACGGTCGACGACCATCATCGTCATGACGCCATCATGGGGACGATCGGCGGCGGGAACCACTTTGTCGAGTTCGGGGTCGTTGACAGCATCACCGACCGCCGCTTTGCTGCGGTCGCCGGCCTCACCGAGGGCGGCGTGGTCGTCCTGGTCCATTCCGGGTCGCTCGACTTCGGGCAGCTTGTGGGGACGCGGGTGCGCGAACAGCTGCGCCGGAGTGTCGCTGCGGGCGACAGGCGCGTCCTCAGTTTGGAACAAAGTCCTGACCTTGCCGCTCGCACCATCAACGCCATGGGGAATGCCGCCAATGCCGGATTTGCCAACAGGTTTCTGATCGGCCTTGCAGCGATTGAGGCGGTTTCGCGCCTGTTGGGGCGGCGGATCGCACATCACCTGGTCTATGACGCGCCGCACAATCTGATCTGGCGTCACGGCGAAATCTTTCGCCATCGCAAGGGGGCCTGTCCGGCACGCGGCCTGGGCGAACTTTGCGGTTCGCCCTATCAGTGGTTGGGAGAGCCGGTGATCCTGCCCGGTTCGATGGGTGACGGGACCTGGCTTCTGAAAGGCGCAGGCTGCGCGGCCGGGCTTCAGTCTGCTGCCCATGGTGCGGGCCGACGTCTGTCGCGCAACGAGGCACGGGCCCAGGCCGGGATCCCGGATCGGCTTCGTGTCGTCGGCCCGCTTGATCTCCATGCCCCTGATTTGCGCAACCGCGCCGACATTGTCCATGAACTCCAGGGCCGGCTTAGCGAAGAGGCTCCCGATGCCTACCGGCCGATCGACACTGTGCTTGCCCCTCAGCTTGAAGCGGGACTGGTGAGCGCGGTGGCCCGGATCCGGCCGGTTCTCACCGTCAAGGGCTGATGGCAGATCACGTGGCGGATATTCTGCGGGCCAGATTCCAGGCAGGTGCCGCGCACAGGGCGGCATCTTTCAGCTCACGATGGTGCAGTCTGCCACAAAAATCGTAACTGCCCAGGTCCCAGCCCGAAACGGGTGAAATTGGCGGTCGGGCCGCTTGGGCCGGCAGTAGGCCCGGGAGCAGGCGCGCCGGCAGTGGGTGGACCGGCGCCTGGTGCGGGGATGAGTGCGCACCGGCGCTATTCCGATGGGATAAGTCAGGGCTCTGCGTGGGCGGGCTTGACTGTGAGTGTGAACCCGAGTGCCTTGGTCACTGCGAGCAGTGTGGCAAGGCGTGGATTTCCGTCAGGGCCGAACGCATTGTAGAGCGTGTCGCGGGACAGGCCTGTGGCGCGCCCAATCTCAGAGATGTTGCAGGCGCGCATTACGTCGCCGATAGCTTTTGTGATGATTGAAGTATCGCCGTCTCGAGATGCTTCTTCAAAAGCATCTTCCAGATAGGCGGCGATCGTCTCGTCGTCGGAGAGAAATTCGGCAGCGTCCCATACTTCGGTTTTTGTGTGTCCCTTTGCGCGGTAGGCATCGGGCGTGAGTAGATTGAAAAGAGGTCTGTCGGTCATGGTGGTATTCCTCTGGCAAGCTGTTTCGCAGTGGCGATATCTCGCTGCTGCGTCGATTTGTCGCCGCCATACAACAGGACGATGCGTTCTGTCTTAACCAGGAAATAGAGCCGGTACCCGGGGCCGTAGTGAATTCGCGTTTCACTGACCCCTTCTCCAACAGCTTTTGCGTCACCCATGTTTCCCCGCGCCATGCGGTTCACTTGGGATATCACTTTTGATATGGCTCGGCGGTCTCTCAGCCCCCTCAGCCATGCGGCGAATTCCTCGGTACGGACGATAGTGACCATGTGTAAGATATAACCGACAGTTGGGGTGTCAAGCCTGATTTTGGGAAAGGGGCGGTTGCGGCGAGTGGGCCGCCGTCGGGTGCACTGCGCGGGGCGCCGCCCGTGAGTGCGCTTTGGCAGGGGGCTATTTGCGATGGGGCGATCTTTGGGGGCCGGATCACTTATTTTTCCACGGCTCCTTTTTGTGCGTTGTCGAAGCCCAGCCGCCTTTTGAGATGGAAGTGTTTCGTGGCAAATGGATGACCATCCTGGTTGGACAACGGCAATTTTTCGAAGGATTTTGAGCCGAGTGCGAGCTACCTCTGGTCCGACCTGGGCAGTTACCAAAAATCCTCGTCCACGGGAAATTCAGGGCATTTTGGCTCGGGCGCACCCAAGGCATTGAAGGATCCTTAATCAAATTGGTCAAATGTCGGGGAATGACGCGTGGAGTTGCCTTGTATCTCGTCGGCTCCGTCGTCCTCGCTGGAACGCTTTCAGGTTGCGGGCATGGCTTCTTTCAAGCCGAGCGCGAACCCTGGCGTGGCGAGGCGGAGGTCGCCTGTCTCAAATCCGGCCAGGTGCGGGAGGGTGCGGACGTTGTCCGTATCAGTCCGATCTCCGGTCCCGGTGTGTGCGGCGCCGACTTTCCCCTGCATGTCTCGGCATTGGGCACGGGACGTGGCACTCTGGGATTCGCCGATGAGGATCTGCGTCCGCCGGCCAGGGTCGGCTATGGCCGCGGTTCTGCATCCCCGCCACAGCGCGCCGGCACATCGCGCAATATAGACATCACTGTTCCCCGTGGCAGCAGTGTCGATGTCGTGGTCAATCGGCCGGGTTTTTCCGCCCAGTCGCAGCCCGGTCTTCTTGTCGGACGCGGCAGCGCCACCGCTTTGGGCGCTCCGGTGGTGGTGAAGCCGACCGCGACGCTTGCCTGTCCCATCGTCGCGGTGCTCGATCGCTATATTGATGAGACGGTGCAGCCGGCGGCGCTGCACTGGTTCGGGCAGCGCGTCGTCGAGATCAAGCAGGTCTCTGCCTATTCCTGTCGCGGCATGAACGGCAATGCGCACGCCCATATTTCTGAACATGCCTTCGGCAACGCCCTGGACATTGCCGCCTTCATTCTCGCCGATGGCCGCGAGGTGACGGTGCGCTCGGGCTGGTATGGTCTGCCCGAAGAGCAGGGTTTCATGCGCGACCTTGAGGCGGGGGCCTGCCAGCGCTTCTCGACTGTGCTGGCACCCGGGTCCAACGCCTATCATGACGATCACATCCATCTTGACCTGATGCGTCGCGCCAGTGCGCGCCAGGTCTGCGAGCCGGCGGCGACCTCCGGGGAGCTTGTGGCTTCCCATATGCGCGCCCGCGACCCTTATGGTACGCACGATCCGGATATTACCGGTACGATCAAAGGTAAATCGCAGCGCAGTCACAGCGGAACCAGGCGGGAGGCGCAAGACGAGGCGAAGGACGACTGAAAAGGTCGGGCGGCACGAGCGAGAGGTGTATTTTGCCAGTTCGAGGTCGGGATCGGCGCCTGGCGGTGCCGTTGCGGCAGGCTCGTTGCGAAATCTGCCGCTCCAGCGTGAGGGGATAGCGGATAGCGGCCTGTGGCGCCATTTGGGGCGGTCAGGGGTGATTGCCGCTGTTCTCCTGCGGTGCCGACCTGTCCAGGCCGGCTCCCCCGGCGGTCAATCGGGCGCGCTGGGCCCGGATCGCCATGCCGCCGGCAACACCGACACCGAGAACATACATCCATCCCTCATGAAAATCGAACAGATGGGAATTGAAAAGAGAGGTGAGGAGATTCTGGACCACCACCAGAAATCCGATCCAGTCGGCCAGTCCGTCGCTGCGAAAAAACAGCAGATGCACAATCCACATGGCATAGAGCAGGATTATGCCGATGGTGCCCCATTGGACTGCCACATTCAGCGTCTGATTGTGGGGATTGTCGGTGATATCGCTGGAGGTCTGCTCGGTGCTGCCGGTGGCCGCCTGCCGGAACAGGGAACGCACTGACCCGGTTCCGTGCCCCGCGAGCGGGGACTGTTCGAAAAAGCCCAGAGACTTGCGCCAGAATTCCAGCCGCAGCCCGATCGAGGTGGATGCGCCCTTCTCCACATAGCCGCGGTACTGGCTTGAGAAGCTGTCGACCCGGCTGTGCAACAGGGGCGAGGTCTCCCAGGCCGCCACCGAGAGGGCGGCGAGGCTGGCAAAGATCAACAGGATGCTGCGCCAGTTCAGATGACGCAGCGCGAAGGCTGCGAGCATGATCGGCATGGTCACAAGTGCGGTGCGCGACACGACCACGAAGGCCATGTTGACGAGAAAGCTCAGAGCGACGGCAATCAGCAGTGCGGCGAGCCGGAATCGCCTTTCCCGCAACAGCCTGAGAAGCGGCAACGCGAGTGCTACCGCACAGAGCGTGAATTCCTGGCTCTGATTGATGTAGTCCTTGATGAAGATGCCGGGGTCATGAGGAGGGGCTTTCAGGGAAAGGTTGGGTGCGAACAGGACCAGCCAGGACATCAGCGACAGCAGTGCGCAGGAGACAAGAAAGGCTGTGAAAATCCAGGCGCTGCGCGTGGAGCGTTCGAAATGGTGGAACAGGAAGGGAAGGACGAGCAGTTTGGCGGTGGGATTAATGCCATGAAGCCGTTCTGCCCAGGGGGCCTGCGACCACAGCGTCCCGACAAGGGCAAGCAGGACCAGTGCGATCGGCAGCGCGGATATCGGCCGCGTCAGCGACTGGAAGAACGCTCGGAACTCGGCAAACGGCACCATGCAGAGGATCATCAGTGTGATGAAGACTGCCGTCAGGGACGTCGACCAGGGAAGTGCGGCCGCCGTCAGGATGGCAAAAAGATCGGCGGCCGCGCGCCACGTCCGGTGGTCGCAGAGCCGCCGCGTCAGTCCAGATCCAGAAACCACTGCCGCCACCTGTCTGCTCCGGTTGGGAAGGAAGAATATTCTGCCAGGGCGGGCGCAGGCCGCCTTGTTACACGGCTTCAGGCCGTATCTTTGAGCGTGGATAGCCCGCTTTGCGCGCGCACACGATCACTGGCGATACTGTCAGAGAGCCTGCTCTCGTTTTCAGCAAGCCGGTCACGCGGCGCCGCTTCATGCCACAGATGCAGCACACCGGTCGCGAAAACGCCGTCCTTGCGTCTCACGCCGGCGCGCAGCAGGCGCACGATGAGGTCGGAATCCTCCTTGCCCCAGCCGCTGTAGCCGCAGTCGAAACCGTCGACGCGATCGAGATCGCAGCGCCAGATCGCCAGATTGCAGGAGCGCGCGCTGCGCCAGGTGCGGCTGCGAAGCCAGCGCAGCGGGCCAAGCGGAAGGCGCAGAAGCGGCGCCAGACGGTTGATGCGCCGGTGCACGCGCTCGCTGAGCCAGCGCGCCAGGGTCCAGTTTTCCGGCGTGAGGCTGCGCTCCAGGACGGTCATCGTCAGCTCGGGCGAAAGCAGAATGCGGTCTCCGGCAACAAAAGCACCAGTGGTGGCGAGGCGACGATGCAGGGTGATGAAATCCGGCCGGACAATGCAGTCGGCGTCGAGAAAGACACAATAGGCCCCATGGGATGCCAGGATCGCCCGATTGCGGATCTCGGCGGCGCGGAAACCGCGGTCCTCGTGCCAGATATGGGCGAGCCGGCCCCCCAGCCTGCCGCGCCACGCCTCGACAACCGCAGCGGTTTTTTCATCGGAGCCATCATCGGCCACGATCACCTCGAAACCGGCATCGGTCTGATGCGCAAGCGATCGGAGCACGGCATCAAAGGCGTCCTCGCGATTATAGGTCGTCAAAATGACGGAGATCAGATCGCTCATGCGCGGCGCGCCGAATCAAGCCAGGCGACCCGCCCGGCCAGGCGCTCAACCCTGCGGGGGGGCGCCATCAGAGGCTGTCGGTAACAATCGTCGGCACCCGATAGGCACAGCATTGGAAAAACTCTCCTTATCCGATCGCTCTCGACGTCGGGCGTCATCGTCCGCTCCGTGCTGCCAGGCCCAGTCCTGAAGGTCTCCCGAGCCTTGAAGGTTCCAGCGAGCCTTGGACGCCCCGCCAGTGCTGCGCGCCCCGCGCACACAAGCGGTTGACCAACAAAACAGGGAAGGGGCGGCAAGGCAGGGAGTGCTTTCCCAAACGGGTCACACGTCCATGCCGCCCGTGTCCTGGGCCTCTCCAGATGCCAGAAGATTGCGCGCTTGCGCAAGGATTGCGTTAATTGCCTGGAATTGCTTACAGTGAGGGAAGCGATTCGGACACTGCCTGGCGACAGAAGCGGCATGCATTTCTGTTCTGGTGCAGGGGCCGTCGGGCAGGGAGGCTGCTGTCCTCAGGCTCTTCCCTGAAAATTGCGAATTATTTTTCCGGTCGGATTCACGGTGCAGACGGAGGATCGGTTCAACGACACTTCGATTCCGCCAGAGGCCACATTTCAAAAGAAAAATTGAAGAACAAAAGCTTCGCTCGCAGAAGGGCAGGCAATGCCTCCCGCAGCGGGCGGTGCCGTCAGGTGGCCTGCTGACGGCCGACGTTCCGGCGCGGCTCAACGCCGGCGAGTTCGTCATGCCGCGCGATGCCGTCCAGTGGTATGGCCAGAAATTCTTCCAGAATTTGATCGCTAAAGCGCAGGCCGAACAGCAGCGTGCCGGCGAAAACCGCAAGTTGGGCCGCCGGCAGTGGGCGGACCGGCGCCGGGGGCTGGGCCGAACGTGAGTGCGCAGCCGGGCGCTATTCCGATGGGTTGACGGCGAAGGGTTATCGGCGAGTGGGCGGTAAATTTCGTGTTTCTTCGCTGTTTACTTCATCACATTTTCCACTTTCGGTATCACCACTACTGAGGTTTGCGAACAAGCCATCAACGTCTTTCGCGCTCAACTTGAACGCATATGCGAGTACTTCCTCCGGCGTCATTAGAATGTGGTTGTCCCGCATACCACTATCGTTATACGAGACGTTTAGATGCCCATCCTGCGTTTTCCTGATTTGCAGGTCTTTGCCCTCCATATCGGCGTATCCTTTCGCCGCCGCTGCTGTGTCAACATCGCCATCTAAATACGGCTTGTTCACGTTCGATAGGAGGACATTGTATTGTGCGGATATGATGCGGTGGAAATAGAGAACCTCCCGGACTGCGCATTTTGCGCCGGCCGTATCTCCCCTTCCTATCCGCCATTGCCATACCTGCGCCCAGGCAAAAGGGTTCCCGAACAGGTCACTCATTTCGCGCTTTGGGTCTGCTTTTTGCATTATCGCCTGAATGTTGTTTTCAGGCGGCGCGCTCCATGCTGTTTTGGGTTGGGCGGTTTTTTGCCCCGCTGCCCATGTTGGTGCTGTTAAGTTAAGGATAGCATGCACACAACTATCCAAGGTTTCATGACGCGCTCTATTTCGATGGGGGGAGAGATGGTGCTGTTAAGTAAGTTGGGGGGGAGGTGGCGTTTTGCCGGATTTTCCTCGGCTTTCAAATATGATTCCCAAGTCTTTCTCAAGTATCTTAGTGTCGATGCTGCAATGTGCTGATAGGAGAGAGTTGAGGTTCATTATGGCAACGCCCTTTCGTAAGGATTGTCGCGATAGCTATAAGAGATAAGAGGCGTTCACGAAGAGGAAGAAAATTTCGTTGCATATATTTTTGGGCCACGGACCAGCCGCAGCTTGCTGGATTTGTTTGCGGATAGGGTCGGCCAATGTGGAGGAGAAACAGTCCGGCAAGCGCCAACTCCACCAAGAGGCCGGTCTTTGACACCAGGATGAAATGGATGTCGGCGAGAAACAGCAGGGCCGCAAGCGCCATCCCTATGGCGCGGCTTCGGTTCTGCGTGCGCAGCCGCCAGGCCCCCAGCGCCAGTCCAAACCCGCACAAAACAAAGCACATGCTCTGAACCGCATTGTTCTTCACCGGGACGCTGGAGTTTTTGAACCAGCCCCAGGGGGGGGCGATTAAAACCTTGGGGGACCTCAGGCGGCCATTTTCGTCTCCCAGTACCGTGACCAGTCGCCATTGAACCGGCATATCCTCAATGCAGCCATGAGTTCTGCATTCCTGACCAGCCAGAATG
>WQYW01000085.1 GCA_009781045.1 Alphaproteobacteria bacterium | reverse complement strand
CTACTCTATAAGGCGCGCCCACCAGCTTGATGTCGCACCCGCCATCAACGATCACCTTCGGCTCGACCGCCATAGAGACGCAACTTCGGTCTCGATCGCCTTCCCGAACTGCCAGTTGTTCTTTAAATATCGATCGAACTCCCAGGGTATTGACTGGGTCGTGCTCGGCCTCAACCCTGCAATACTCTGGGAAAAGGATTGCGCCTTCTGCCGCCGCAATGCGGCCTCGAGCGAAATCAGCAAACAGCCACTCCCCCAGCTCAAGACGCTCGAATCGTTCCTGGGCATGTTTGAGGAACTCCGAGATTGCGAGACCCGAAAAGAAGGCTGCAAGACCCGAAAAGAACAGAAACTCGACTCTTTCTACCCCACCGATGTGCAAGCCGAGGTTCTTGTTTTTGATGTGATCGAGCCGCAATACATCACCGAAATTTCCTTTGATAGGAATGATGTGTACAAAACCTACCTCCCCCATCTCGGCGCGAGAGACCTCTATCTCTGTCAGAAGAACAAGCAGATGTTCGGGTTCCGTGATGACATTCTGCGGGACGACTGAGGCCGGCAGTCATGGCACAACGACCCGTCTTTATCCCCTCCGTCGATGGCGCAACGCTCGTCACCACCCGGCACGTCCGTTTCACATGGTTCCCCGGGATGTCGGTTTCGCAAAAACAGCGATCCATCACATCGCTGCACGAAGCCACTCGCCTGCTGCCCGGAATTGAGAGGGTTCTGGAAATATCCAGCAAATCTCCTGAAAGGCTGGGGTCGGCACTGAGTGCCTTCAATCTTTCCCTGACGATGGCAGAATGCAGCCGAACCTTCAGCGTGGAATGCGCGTTTCAGAGCAGCAAAGTTTTCCAACATGGAGGCCCCTATATCGACATCCTGGACATGACCTCCCGCGAAGCCAAGAAGGACGAGCGACTGCTGTCGTCGGGCCGTCTGACGGCATTCCGCTTCTTCGGCACAGACTGGGAGCTTGAACCGCAAACCGCGTTTTACGACTGGCTCTACATCAGTGCTCTGAATGGCCATCCCGGTTTGGCCGCTCAGCTCCTGGACTATTCCGCCTTCACTGACATTGAGTTCAACCCGGAGCGCTCAATCAACTGCCAGGCATATTCGGCCGCGCTCTATGTGTCCCTTCACAAACGCTCCCTTCTTGAAGAGGCAACATCCTCCAAAGAGGCATTCCTGCGGGTTACAGGGAATGCTGCTGTCAGCAACGCCCGGCAGGACGACAGCGTGCAGGGCAGCTTCCTGCTCTGAGGTCGCCGGAACTCCGCAGACCCTGCTCTCATGCGACTCCGGCGCACTTCTGACGGTGAATGAACCAGGCTGCCCGGAAGGGTATTTGCGGTTTTGTCCCGTTGAGCGGAAAGAGGCGTCTTTGCGGACGAAAACCAGTCTCCGGCCCAGGATCTCCTGCTGCACACACCAGGCGGCCATGGCGGAGGCCCAGCACCTCTTGAAAGACAGCGGGAACCTCGTCAGTGCCGGAAGACGGTCTGGCCGGCAAATCTGCCATCCACGCGCGCGGAACAGGTACGGGAAATTTCGCGTGTGATGTCGGTTCTCGGGGACACAACCGCCGGTAATTCTGCGATTATCCACAACCACTGAGAAACGCGTCACGTCATCGTCGATCCGCGTGAATGCCGCTCGACCGTCGACCAGCAAGGTATACTGATGATGGGCCACAATTCCGCTTTCAGACAAACGACAAGCCGGGGAATACCATCTCCTTTTCCCCCTACCAGCGGTTGACAACGCAGAGCCGCCATGGCGCCGTATGTCGTTGACAGCATAAGCAGGCTGATTGCCATTATGCCTATTATGCACTCGACGGCATGTCCTGAAATTTTCGCATCATGACGATTCATCCCTCTCACCTTCCCATTGGGCGCAAGACAGCAACGTGCCGGCGACGCATACACGACACGCGACAAGGGAGCAAGCAAGGTGAACCATCAAGCGCAAACCCAGAGCGGGCGCCGCCGAGGGCGATACCGGGAAGGACACGAGGAAACGCCAAACGCCCGCAAGGGGGCACACAGAGCCCGGCATGCGGCAGGCGATCATGGCGGCGAACCCACCCAGGCCTTCCCGGACGCAGCCTTTTCATAGCCATACTGGTAGAGGGAACGCATATAGTCGGTGTCAAAGCCGGGGGACGAGGGCGAGGGGATGTCGCGCTCGATATAGGACAGATGGAAGCCGAGGTGGTTGCTTCTGGCAAAACTATAGGTCGAGTTGATCACCGAGCGCGTCTGGGCCTGGGTCAGCGACGACAGACTTCGCGCCGCGACACTGACGGTGTCATTGCCCACGAGCTGGAAATCGCGCTCGATCTTGTTGTTCATGAGAAGGTAGATGTTCAGCGACCGGCTCCCCGGCATGCGGCCCTGGACCAGCAGGGCATCGGGCAGCGTCAGCACCGGCATGGTCACGCCGCCATCGACATGCATCTCCTGAAAATGGTGTCCCCGGTTTTCCGCCTCGATCAGGATGGGTGGGAAGACCGCGGGAATGCTGGCCGAGGCCGCCATGACGTCGCGAAACAGCTGCAGCGCCTCGGGCGAGCCGATCGCGGCAATCCGCCCCATATCCCACACCGCGGTACGCTGGCTGTCGAGATCGGTCGTCACCACGAACAGCCTGCGCCCTTTGGCGTACTCGGCTGCCACGGCAGCCAGCACCTCCGGTCCGACATAGCGGGCCACCAGTTCGCGCAACCGCGCGTTGCTGAACAGGCCGGACCCCACAAATACCCGCACGATACTGGGATTATCGAGCAGGCTCGATGCGATCCCGCTGGTATAGACTTCCTTGAGCGTCTCGTCATATCGGGAACCAAGAAACGCGAAAGGTGCAATCAGACCGCCGGTGCTGACGCCCGACACCACGGTGAAGCTGGGCCGGGTCCCGGTGGCGCTCCAGCCATTGAGCACGCCGACACCATAGGCACCATCGGCACCGCCACCGGACAGAGCCAGATAGGTCACCATCGGCTCGGTGGTCCGCATCTTCAGGCTGGAAACCGGCTCGTCGGTATAGCGCCGCAGCCCGTCGAGATCGAGCACGCGCGCGCCGCTGGCCTCGGTCGCGCTATAGGGAATTCGCGGCAGCGACGTGCAGGCGGCCAAGGCAATCCCGCAGGCCAGGATCGCGTGTCGGAACAGGCGCGACCAGATCGGCCTCGAACGCCGCGCACCACGCCGCTTTACATCTGGAATACAACGGCTTGCACAAAATTCCCGGGTCAACGGCTGCCTCTCCAGCATGAATCTCACACCCACACCCTTAACATTACGAAAGCACAGACCCCGCGCCCCAAGCCTTCGCCACGCCACCACGCCTTTGTATGCCTTGGTGAAAGCCAACTTCCAAGCCTGGCTTTGCGCGCCAGACCGCAATCTCCCGAAAACCTGCCTCTTGCCCGTCCCCTGACGCTTTCGGCCGGATTTCGCCGCAGCACTACAATGTCCATTGCCGCCAGCGACGATTGTCGCAGCCTCACTTCGGCGACGGATCCAGAGAGGCTCCAGGGCCGCGTATTTCCACCCGGCACCCCTCTTTCCCGATAAAAACGGTGCGAAATCAACCCTCAACCCGCAGGCGACAACGGCCTGTGCCACCTCGCCGGGGCGCCGAATCGGCCCCAGGCAGAATTGCGTTTCTCCCCGCAGGCCTCCTTGTCGCGCAATTCGGGTCGCCTCATATCTGCCCGGCAGCGCCCGGCGGGTTCCGCTCTTCACGGCCAGCATGGCGGATATTGTTCATCATTTGACCGCAATGGCGGCCTCCCGAGGTTTTCGTGTCGAGCTCGGCAGACGTTCACTGACGAAGCAAGCGGCGGCTCCAACGGGCTCGCCAGCCCATCCAGGGGGGAGAGGGAGAGGCAATGGCTACGAATCGGGGACACTTCCCGGGGATCATCCAGGCACCTCGGGCGGCGGCGCCACCGGAAGTGTGGGACGATCACATAGCGATGCTGAAGAGTCTCGCGGAGGAAGGCTGGGATATGGAGCAGGACATCTCCGACGCCCAGGCTGGCCGGGCATGGGCGGAGAAATTTCGCGATGGGCTGAACAGGAGTGCGCAATCGGTGCCGAAGGACGACACCGGGTAATCGGATACGGAAAAGGAAAAGGAACCCTGGCGCGAGGCTCCTGTTGCTCATAGTGCCAACGGAGACTGGCTTCCAGAAAGGCACCCCAGATCATGTGGACTTTGTGCCGATTCTGTCAAAGCGATGCCGGGTGATGCCGATGCAGGCATGATCCTGCCCCACAATCACAGAGATGGGGGGCCGACATGGCCTGGCGCAGCGACAACGAGGCCCCTCAATGTCGGCCTCGCGATCCACGCGGCACGCGCAGCCTCCGCTTCGCACCTCCCCCCACAGGCCGCTGCCGACGGGATGAGCACCCGCCGGCTTCGGTCCCCTTGAGGAATGCGGCCACGAACGCCCCAGACGTCCCCGCTGCAGCCGACCGAACCAAAGGCACAGGATCCTCGGTCCTGACGGCTCGACGGCCGCGCTTCGCAGGAGAGCTGGAAGCCATGGCCGATCCACTCATCGCGGCAATCGCGAAGACCAACGACCTCTGCATTGTCACCCCGAACACGAAGCACTTTTTGCCCTTCGGTGTGCAGGTGTTTACGGGTGCGAGACTGTCATCATCCATCCAGCGCCTGTCCGGCCGCCTCCATGAAACCTCAAGCGGGCATCCTCCCCTTTGCAGCAATCCGCTCTGCCGTGCGGCTCTTACCCGCCCCAGGGTTCGGCCTCAATTCCGCCCGAATCCGGCTGAATCCTGCGCAACCTGCAATCCGCCAGGGAGCTTCCGCCAATGTCGACACTGCGATACAATGGTTCGACGCATCAGATAGAACTCATCGATAGCGCAGGGCATGTAGTCGGCACATATGTCGCCTATAACAACGTCGACAGCCACGCAACGATACGCCATATCGAAAATGGCAATTATGCGATCCAGGATCAACGAGTCCCCCATTCGCATCGGGCGGATCCCAACGGACCCTACGGATCGCATGGCATTGTCCGTTTCCAGGTTCACGGCCACCCTGGCGTTGGTCTGCATTCCGGCAGAGCGACTGCGCGCCATCTTCCTGGCCCTCAACACCTACGATGGGCTGCATCCGTACAACCGACGATGCCATGCTTGCCATCTCCCGCCTGATGGCTGGCGATCGACTGACGACCATCGAAGTCACCCACAATCACGCTGCAGCGGCGAGAACCGCATCGGCACGAAATCGCACGCGAACAAACCGTTTGAGCACCGGCAGACACTCATGAAGAGATGCTTTGCATATATTGTCGTCACGCTGGCGCTGCTGACAGTGCCGTCGGCTCTGGGAAAGACATGCACACCGAAGGACGCGACTGCGGCAGACGCCCTGGTCGATCACCTCGACAGCTGGGAGAAAGTCAACGAGACGCTCACCCGATACGGTCATTGCGATGACGGCCAGATCGCGGAAGGCAATTCGGAGAGCATCGCCCGGCTCCTGGTCGATCATTGGAAGCTGCTGCCGGAACTGGCTGCAATGATCGAGCACAATCCGGCACTCCGATCATTGGTGCTTCGCCACGTCGACACCACGTTGAATACTGGCGATCTCGACAGGATCAAAACGCTCGCCACATCATCCTGCCCACCCGGCATGGATTCACTATGCCGCGAGCTGGCCAACGCAGCTTCCGAAAGCGCCGCCTCTCAGGCAAAGCAGTCTGCGACACAAAAACAGTAAATATTGACAGCTCACGTGCAGAAACGCCCGGCTTTCCTGGAAATCTGCCGGGGTTCACTCTGGCGGTTTTTGCGGGCTGCGCAGGGAATGCGCCATGCCGATCGTCATCAAGCGGATCGGATGCGCCTGTGGCCGCCAGCACGGCTGAAAACCGCGTGCGTATCCGACAATTCCACCAAAGACTGCCATGCAGAGCTGTTCGCGATTCGCAGGCGACAGCTCCAGGGTCCCGGCTGCGATCCGAAGGCAGCTGTGTCGATGCCCGTTCCTGCCACGACGGCTGCAGCTACCCTCCCGACACCAGGGCTTTCAGCTCTGTGTCTGCGCCGCCCTCGACAGACAGCTTTACCACCGCGTCCCCCCCAGATCTCCGCGGGTCCACAACTGGCCCAGTCGGTATTTCTCAAGCCACGGCTTCAGCCTGTCGCCATTGAGCCGCGTCAATGTCGTTCCATCGGCGCTTCTCTCCGTGACGACAACGGATTGCGGCTCATCCGTAAAGCAATCCACCAGGATGTCGGAATGCGTGGTCAGGATCAGTTGCGTTCGCGTCGACGTCTCCTTCAGCAGACTGGCCAAACCTGGCAGCACATCCGGATGAAGACCAAGTTCCGGTTCTTCGATGCACAGCAGAGGCGGGGGCGTCCGATGGCACAGAATCGCCAGCAAGCCCAGATAACGCAGCGTACCGTCCGACAGGCGGGTGGCCGGAATCGTCCGTCTGCCTTCATGGAAAAGCACCTCGACGGTGCCGCCTTCAAGCCTCACGTCGAAGTCGTCGATCCCATCGCAGAGAACATTGAGTTCGGCAAGCAACCTCTGCTTCATCGCCGCATCCCGACGCAAACGATTGAGGACCAGTCCCAGATTGCTGGCGTCGGGTTCGAGAAAATCGTCGGGCAGGTCCGCTTTCTGCGGCAACCGTGCCATGCTCTGGCGTCCAAAGCTCCACTCCCGGTACAGCCGGATCCTTGCAAATACATCTCCGAGATACATCAACTCGGGGTAATGTTCCGGATCGCCCCGCTGGGACAGGATCGACGCAGATGAATCAATCCCGTCAACCTGCAGGCTGCGCACACGCCCGTTGATCTTCGCCGTCGCATGCCCCTTTGCATAGCGGTAGTAAGAGCAGGGCCCGTCCTGCCCCTGCTCGGGGCTCCCGCTCTCGACACTCTCCGAAACGATGGTGAAACGATGTTCCACCTCGGAAAAACTGAAGCTGTATCGGAGGCCTCCTGTTTTGAGAGCAGGCACTCCCTCTGCAGGCTCGAGCACCGCGCAGATCGTCGCACAGTCTGCGCCACGTCCCCCTTGCCACAGCCAGTCCCGCACCGCACCGCCCTCCCGAATGGCTGCACGCAGACCCGATTTCGCGGATGTCGCGCGGATCAGAGCGATGGCTTCGATGAGATTTGACTTGCCGGCGCTGTGGGGGCCGATCAGCACCGTGAGAGGCTGCAACTCCAGTTTTTGCCCGGACTCGCCAAAGCTGAGGAAATTTATCAGTTCCAGTGACTTGAGAAACATCTCCTTCTCCACTGCCTGGTTGCAAACCACAGCCTGGCTCACATCCCTCTGCCGTGCCGGAATCCCGGATATGTGCATCGAACCACTTACGCAATGTCCTGCTGCTGAGGCAGGAGAGCGATGCATGCACCAGGTCCCGCCGGAACCCGGGGCGCGCGCTTTGAGGGATCCACAGGCAGGCCGGGCTTTTTGGGCGATGCCCGCAACAGCCTCGATTGCCGCCGGCGAGCGCCGAACCCGGCTGGCCCTGGCATCCCCGGTCTCTCCCCGTGGTCCCTCGGAGTGCCGGGGCGCGCGGGTCCCTGTCGCGAAATGCTCCCTCGCAACGGAACCCGGGAGTTTCCTGCCGGCAACCGGACCGGGACAGCTCTGCCAGCCGAAGAACCAGAAGTGTTTCCCTGCCTGCGGGGCTCCCGTCAGCCGCCGATCTGACCGCGGTGGCGCAGAAAGTGATCCGCCAGCACGCAGGCCATCATGGCCTCGCCGACCGGAACCGCGCGAATGCCGACGCAGGGGTCGTGGCGCCCGGTGGTATGGATCTCGGTATCCTGGCCAAAGCGATCCACCGTGCGCCGCGGTGTCAGGATTGAGGAGGTCGGTTTCACGGCGAAACGCAGCACCACGGGCTGGCCGGTGGAAATGCCTCCGAGAATGCCGCCGGCGTGGTTGGACAGAAACTGCGTGCCTTGCGGACCAGCCCGCATCTCATCGGCATTGTCCTCACCGCTCAGTTCGGCAGCGGCAAAGCCGGCGCCGATTTCCACCCCCTTGACCGCGTTGATGCCCATCATCGCCGCCGCCAGATCGCCGTCGAGCCGGCCATAGAGCGGCGCGCCCCAGCCTGCCGGCACGCCTTCGGCCACGATCTCAACCACCGCACCGATCGAGGAGCCGCGCTTGCGGATGTCGTCGAGATATTCGGCGAAAAATTCAGCCTTGTCCCGGTCGGGACAGAAGAAGGGATTACGCGCCACCTCGTCCCAGTCCCATCTGTCACGATCAATGCGATGCGGCCCCATCTGCACCAAAGCGCCGCGCACCACGACGCCTGCAATCACCTTGCGCGCGATCGCTCCCGCCGCCACCCGTGTGGCGGTTTCCCGCGCCGAGGAACGGCCGCCGCCGCGATAGTCGCGCAGGCCGTATTTCGCCTCATAGGTCAAATCGGCATGTCCGGGGCGGAACCTGTCCCTGATGTCGGAATAATCCTTTGAACGCTGGTCGGTGTTGTCGATCACAAGTCCGATCGGCGTTCCCGTCGTCACCTGCCCGCCAGGTTCCGCATTCATGACGCCGGAAAGGATGCGGACCTGATCGGCTTCCTGGCGCTGGGTGGTGAAGCGTGACTGACCGGGGCGGCGACGATCGAGGTCACGCTGGATGTCGGCTTCAGGCAGCGGGATCATAGGCGGACAGCCGTCGACCACGCAGCCGATGGCCACGCCGTGGCTCTCGCCGAAGGTGGTGACCCGGAACATGTGACCGAAACTGTTGAAAGACATGCTGAGAACCCTTTGGGCTTTTCGAATCCTTGAGGGCGCAGAGATCCCTTCTGTGAGACCTCACCTTGACCTGTGCGGGCCGGGACGTGCGCAGGCCCGGTGCCCTCCCCGGGGCTTTCCTGCGCCCTCCCCCCTTTGGCGGAAGGGCCGGTCATGCCCACGCGGCAGCCTTCCGGCTCAATAAAAGCCACCGCCGCTGTTGCTGCCGGTGCCGCTGCTGCCGCCACCGCCACCCGGATTATAGGGACGCCGCTCGCGCCAGCGCCGCATCAGGAGGTCGAGTTCGTCATCCCCTTCCTCGGGCAGTACGATCCGCATGGTGACGAAGAGATCGCCGGCGCTGTTGCCGCGGGGCAGACCCTTGCCCTTGACCCGCAGGGTGCGACCGCTGGAAGTGTTGCGCGGAATCGTCAGCTCCACCGCCTTGCCCAGCGTCGGCACCCGGACCCGCCCGCCGAGCACAGCGTCATAGAGCGTGATCGGCAGGTCAACCCGGAGATCGGCACCGTCGATTTTGAAGATCGGATGGGGGGCTACCGCAATCGTGAGCACGAGGTCGCCGGGTGGATGTCCCGGCGCTGCCTGGCCTTGGCCCCGCATCCGGATCTGCTGGCCATTGACCGCGTTGGCGGGGATGGTGACGTTGAGTTCCCTGCCCGACGGCAGACGGATGCGCTTTTCCGCACCCCGTACCGCCTCTTCCAGCGATACCGAGATGCTGACATTCATGTCGAAATCCGGCGCCATCCCGCCGCGATCGAAATCGAAATGGTGGCTGGAGGAACGGGTGCTGCGCATCCCGCCGCCGAACATGCTGTTCAGGATGTCCTCGAAAGCGCCGCCGCTGCGGAAGGTCTGGCTCTCGAAGCCCCCCGCCCGTCCGCGCCCGCCATCGGATGAAAATCCCTGATAGCGCGGCTTGCCCTCGGCATCGATCTCCCCGCGGTCGAACTGTTTGCGCTTGGCTTCATCACCAAGAATTTCATTGGCGCTGTTGATCTCAGCAAAGCGCGCTGCCGCACGAGGGTCGTTCTTGTTGCTGTCGGGATGATGCTTCTTGGCAAGCTTGCGATAGGCACTCTTGATCGCAGCCGCGCTGGCATTCCGCTGCACCCCCAGGATCTCATAGGGGTCGCGCATCGGTCACCTCTCCTCTGGGGGGAATCACTCTCGGCAAAGCCACTGACATGAACGTCCATCTGGGGTATTTGTGACAGAATTACAACTCCAATGGACATTTCCGGGACGGAATTCAGGAATTTAATCCACTCACTTTCAGCGTGATCACCTCAAAATTGCCACGACCGCCCTGGCAGCCCGCCCCCCTCAGCCAGCTTTCGGCCCGTCCATTGACGTGGCTGGCGAGGAAATCCCGGCATTTTTTCCCGGTTTCGGCGCGATAAACCTCCCCGATCGGGGTCACCGAGCCATGGGCGCCGGTTTCCGGGTTCTCCCAGTGCTGGCTGGAATCCCTGGTGCCCCGGTTGAGGACGTCGGAGGCGGCGGTGCGCACGAAGGCAAGATCGCTGTCGGTCGGGGTTACCGTCTTTTTGATCGAACCGGTTATGTCGCCGTCTCCCGCCCGGGTGAAGGACCCGAAATCGCTGCGCGTGAAGGCGCAGCCGGCGACCCCCTCAACGATCAGAACCAGTGCCACCAGCGGCAGGAGGCGCCGCATCGCAGATAGGCCAACGGCTCCCCATGCCCTATACTGGCGGTGAGCGGACGATGACACGGTTGGGTACTCCAGGCATGACTGAAACCACACCAATGAAACACCAGACTCCCTTAACAACCGGTGATTTTACCGCCGCTGGCGAGCCCTTCGCCTTGTTCCAGCAATGGCTGGAAGAGGCCGGGCAGAGCGAACCCAACGACCCCAATGCCATGGCTCTGGCCACCACGGACGCCGACGGCCTGCCCGATCTGCGTATGGTGCTGATGAAGGGTTTCGATCCTCACGGCTTCGTGTTCTACAGCCACACCGCCAGCGCCAAGGGCCTTCAGCTCGCCGCCAACCCCGCCGCCGCGCTGCTGTTCCACTGGAAATCACTGCGCCGCCAGATCCGCATCCGCGGCCCGGTTTCAGCCGTCAGTGACGCCGAGGCCGACCGCTATTTCGCCACCCGCCCCAAACAGGCCCAGATCGGTGCCTGGGCCAGCAAGCAGTCCCAGCCGCTGGAGAGCCGCTTCGCCTTCGAGCAGGCGATCGCAAGGGTCGCCACCCGCTACGCCATCGGCGAGGTGCCGCGGCCCCAGGGCTGGCACGGCTGGCGGGTGACGCCGCTTGAAATCGAATTCTGGCACGACCGGCCCTTCCGGCTTCATGACCGCATCGTCTTCCGCCGGGCCAGCGCCGCCGGCCCGTGGTCGCGGACACGGATGTATCCGTGAAATTTTCAGCATATTTTCGTGTCTTCCCAGGTTCCGCGTGTGGAGCGGCGGACTGTGCCCCTTTTTGACCCTGTCGAGGCCAGCCGCCCTTCGTGATGGCGGTGATTGCTGGCAGATGGCTGATCATCCCGGCTGGAGAGGCGCAGTTTTTCCCGGATTTGCAGGCCAGCTGCGAACTGCCCCCGGTTCCGGTCCTGCAAAAACGGCTGACCGAAGGGCCTTCTCTGTACCGCCGTCGTTCCCGTCAGCGCCGATTGGTGAGGAAAGCCGGATCAGATCCGGTGAGATCCGCTTTCGTCTGCAGCCATACCGGGCCATACTGGACATCCGAGCCAGGATCCGACCGTCATGCAGAACGCCTCCAATGCGCCGCGCCGCACCCTGCTGCTGACCGGGGCCAGTCGAGGCATCGGCCATGCCACCGTGATCCGCTTCTCCAGTGCCGGCTGGCGTGTCATCACCTGCTCTCGCCATCCCTTTCCCGAAGACTGCCCCTGGGCCGCCGGTCCCGAGGATCACATCCAGGTCGACCTCGCCGACAGCGCCGATACCGCCCGGGCCATCGCCGAAATCCGCATCCGCCTCAGCAATGGCGAGCTTCACGCCCTGGTCAACAACGCCGCAGTGTCGCCGAAAGGCACCGACGGCGCCCGCCTCGACAGCATCGACACCGATCTCGCCACCTGGAAACAGGTGTTCAACGTCAATTTTTTTGCACCGGTGATGATGGCCCGCGGCCTGATCGCGGAACTGACGGCCGCCCGCGGCTCGGTGGTCAACGTCACTTCGATTGCCGGCTCCCGGGTCCATCCTTTCGCCGGCACCGCCTACGCCACCTCAAAGGCGGCACTGGCGGCGCTGACCCGGGAAATGGCATCGGATTTCGGGCGGGTCGGGGTTCGTGTCAACGCCATCGCCCCCGGCGAAATCGACACATCGATCCTGTCCCCCGGTACCGAAAAAATCGTCGAGCGCCAGATCCCGCTGCGCCGCCTCGGCACCCCCGATGAGGTCGCCCGCATCATCTATGTCCTGTGTACGGAAACCTCATCCTACGTCACCGGTGCCGAGATCCACATCAATGGCGGCCAGCATGTCTGACGCGGCGCCTGTCTGACAGAACGGGGTCTGCCATGCCCCCCACTCCCGCCCGGGTTGTCCGCCTCAACGGCGCTGACGCCGCCTGCCGCCGGCCAGACGGGGGCGCGGGCCGGATGGCGCCAGATTGAAGGCGCTGGAGCAGTCGTCCTCGTTTTCGTCATGCCCCAGCACCCCGCCGCAGTGGCGGCAGCGACGCATTGCCCCCGCCCCCAGCCGATCGCGATCGCGACGCCAGGTGGCAAAATCCACCACCCTTGAGGACGATGAGCTGCAATGATCGGCCATGACACTTCCTTCCGCCAGACATTGCCATAATGACAGAAAAATTTCGCCCAAAGGTTCAGCCCACCAGTCAATTTTTAGCTGGAGAAACAATAGTGTACCTTTGCTTGCGCAATCTCCGTGAGAGGGCGTGCGCGGTTTAAGGGATCCGCAGCCAAGGGGCTGCCGGGAGCGCCTCTCGACCGGCAGCGCAAACCAGGGTACAGACAGGGAACCAGCAGGGAGCGAGCAGGGAGCGAGCAGAAAACCGGCAAAAACCCGGAAATGGACAGGAAGGAAACTGCAGATATTTTGCAGGTATCCCGATCAGGGAATCCGACTGGGGACAACTTGCGGCACAAAAGCCACAACCACCTCCGAGCGAACATGAATGCCATTCTAACGGTTGGCATTTTTTCACTTATCAACGATAGTGAAGGCCGATTCGATCGCGAGACTGGGCCACACTGCGCCCTGGGCTCGCCTTGTGGTTGTTTTGAGTTGGAAGCGAGCAATGCCATCGTTCAGAATTGCCCTGGGACTTGTGGCCGCACTGCTGCTGTCAGGTTGTATGCAGGCCGCCAGTCAATACGAAGTGACCAATCCGCAGAGTTTCAAACCTCGCGATCGTGAGTATCTGGCCAAGATCCGCTACCAGAATACCCCGGTGGCGGAACCTTTCCGGCGAGCCATTGTCGATTATCACCGCAAGGAATCGCCCGGATCGATCGTGGTCGATTCCGACAACCATTATCTCTATTACGTCCTCGATGGCGGCAAGGCGATCCGTTACGGCATCACCGTGGGCGAGGAAGCGATGGCGTGGTCCGGCATTGCCAAGATCGGCAGCATGACCGAATGGCCGGCCTGGCATCCGACCGCAAGCGAGATCTCCCGCCTCGGCGTGCCCACCTATGTGGCGCCCGGCCCCGACAATCCGATGGGCTCGCGGGCGATGTATCTCTATTCCGGCGGCAAGGACACGCTGTTCCGCATTCACGGCACCAACCAGCCGGAATATATCGGGGCCTCGATTTCCTCGGGCTGTATCCGTCTGACCAACGAAGATGCCATCGACCTCTATAACCGGGTCAAGGTCGGCACCATCGTTGTGGTGCTGGACCCCAAACATGGCGATTCGCCCTATAACTCGCGGGTGGCCCTGCAGGGCGGCGGCACCCAGAGCTGGTGAGGCAGCGCTCCTTTCAGTGTTCGCATAGTCAGTCGTTCCAGAAATGGAACGTGGGTAGAAACAAGGTTTCGCAAAAAAGCGCCGGGATCACCGGCGCTTTTTCTGTCTCTGCCTTCACTGTTTGCCCGCCTGATTCCCTCCTGCGGCCGAAGGCGCGACGACCGCTTTCGGATGATCCCCGTCGGGATGAGGCTTGTCGGGATGACGTCTGGCTGAATCCCTGGCTCCATTCCTGGCTGGATTCGTGGGCCGATGACCTCCCGCTCCCTCTCCGGCGCCAGCAGCTGCGGCGCTGGCATCGCGGACCTCCCAGTGACAGATGCGGAAACCGTGGTGCCGCATTCTGAGATCGAGATGGATGTGATCCTCGTGATAACCGTCGGATCCTGGCCCCAGCACGGTGGTGAAGCGGGAACAGAGTGACTCACGGGCCTGCTGACGCAGCTGATGGGCCACGCCGGCATCGGTCAGCCTGATGCGGCGTCCGTCGGCCAGCCGCAGTGCCCGCACATCGAGCGCATTGGCAAGGCCATGCTCCGACAGTTGGGCTCCCGCCACGCGGTTGCGGCCCCGGCATTCATAGGAATCGAAATTGTCGAGTTCACTGAGCGCGGCGCCCATTGTCGCGGTCAGCTTCACCGCTTCACCCCGGACCCACGCCACCACGGCCGTCGCCATCTCGCAGCGCAGGATGGCGGGCGGCCTGATCGCCACTCTGCTTCTGTCCGGCAGCACCACTGCCTCAAGCCGCACCAGATCGACGCCACCACATGCCCCGGGGCCGTGGATATCCGGAATGCTGGGCGCATCCGCAAGTGACGCGCCAAGAGCGCGCCGACAGGACGAGGAACCCGGCAGAACGGCTGCATCGGCAATGCCCGGGTCTTTGGCTGCGGGGCTCATCGCAAGTGACGGCTGAACTCCGGGCGCCGCCGCCTGTGGCCTGGGCACAGCCGCCTGGGGCTTCGGCACAGCCGCCTGGCTCGGGCGCGGCGGCTTGCGTCTGGCAGCAGGAGCTGGCTTTAACAGGCTCGACAACAGATCCAGAGGACTGCGCACATGGCTGGCGGATTTCCGTGATTCGGCGGCAGAGGCCGGCGAAAGCACGACCAGACTGACAAGGACAGCGGCGATCACGCCACCCCATTTGCCGCCACCGCCCGACAGGTTTAACTTCACGATCCCCTCCGCCCGGCCCTCATCACATCATGCCATCTTTCCCGCCCCAGCAAGAAAACGCAATCAAGGCGGTGTCAAACTGGTTCCGTGACCGCTCCGCGCCACAGGTATTTCGTCTCTTCGGCTATGCCGGAACCGGCAAGGCCCAGCCCCTCGACTCCCTGGTTCAAACCCCGTCCGGCCCCCGCCGGATGGGCGATCTGGCCCCGGGCGATAGGGTCTGCGGTGGCGATGGCCGGCCTGCGGTGGTGACCGGGGTTTTTCCACAGGGGGTGAAACCCCTCTATTGCGTCCGCTTCAGCGACGGAGCCGCGACCAGATGCTGTGACGACCATCTGTGGCAGGTCACCGAGGCGACCAGCGACGACACCGGCACGCCGCGCCATCAGGTCCTGGCACTGCGCCAGCTCCTCGACCTCGGCCTCCATTGGGCCAATGGCGCGGCGCGATGGCGCATCCCTTTGTGCGGGCCGCTCGACTATGACGGCAAAGCCCCCGCCGATCCCTATGTGATCGGCGTGCTGCTCGCCGGGGCACGGATCGGCAGGGATGCCATCGATCTTGCTGCCACCTCGCCTGCCGTCATGGATCGTCTTGCGCCTCTCCTGCCCGCCGATCTGCGCCTCATCGTTACCGACGATTCCCACGCCACCCTCATCGGGCCTTCGCTCAGCCATCATTGCGCCACCCTGATCGATCCGCTCCGGCTCCTGGCCGAGGACGGTTCAAGACGCATTCCCGCCTCCTGCCTGCTGGCCTCCACGCCGGAGCGCCAGAGCCTGCTCGAGGGCCTCCTCGACATCGGCGGTGCCTTCACTTCAGAGGGCCGGCTTGAGTTCACCACTGCGGAGTCCGGCCTCAGCCTTGATATCGTGACGCTGACGCGCTCCCTCGGCGGTGTGGCCACCATCACCACGCGCCCGGGCTGCGGCAACGTGAGCTGCAGGCTGGAGTTCGCCAATCCGGCTTTCGTGCCAGGCCTGTCTGCTCCAGGTCTGTCTTCTGCAGGACTGCCCCGGCATCCACCACCTTCGCGCTTCATCACCGGCATTGAGCGCATCGCAGACGCCGAGCAGCAATGTATCGCCGTTGCCGCCACGGATCAGCTCTACCTCACCGACGACTTCATCGTCACCCACAACACCACGCTGGCCCGCCATCTGGCGCAGGATCTTAAACTGCCCCGGCGACGGGTGCTGTTCGGTGCCTTCACCGGCAAGGCCGCCCTGGTGCTGCGCTCCAAAGGCTGCGGCAACGCCTCGACCATTCACAGCATGATCTACCGCCCCGAGAACCCCGACAGCGAGAATCCGCATTTCATCCTCAATAACGACAGTCAGGTGCGCGACGCCGATCTCGTGGTCATCGACGAATGCTCGATGGTCGGCCCCGACCTCGGCAATGACCTGCTGAGTTTCGGGACCAAACTGCTGGTTCTCGGCGATCCGGCGCAGCTGCCGCCGGTCGAGGGCACCGGCTTTTTCACCAGCGACGAGCCCGACGTGATGCTGACCGACGTTCATCGCCAGGCCCGCGACAACCCGATCATTCGCTTGTCGATGGATGTGCGGATGGGACAGCGGCTCCAACCCGGATCCTATGGCGACAGCCGGGTGCTGAGCCGCGAGGATATCGACGCCGACATGGTGATGGAGGCCGATCAGGTTCTCGTCGGCATGAACAAAACCCGCCGTGCCTATAACCGGCGCATCCGCCAGCTTAAGGAAATCGACAGCGCCCGACCGGTCGCCGGCGACCGCCTGGTCTGCCTGCGCAACAACCGCAGGAAGGGGCTCCTCAACGGCGGCATCTGGTATGTGCGCAAGCTGCGCACGCAGACGGCAACCGCAATCAACATGACCCTTGACCCGGAGGATGCGGCGGCGAGCGGCGACAGCGTAAAGGTCAAGGTGCACCCGCTTTTCTTCGAGGGACGCGAACAGGAGATCCCGTGGGACCAGCGCCGTTTCTTCGACGAATTCGACTTTGGCTATGCGCTGACGGTGCACAAGGCGCAGGGCTCGCAATGGGACAGCGTCATGCTGTTCGACGAGAGCCGGGTCTTTTCCGAACCCTGGCGCTGGACCTATACCGGACTGACCCGTGCCGCCAGAAAAGTCACCATCGTGATGCCCTGAGCGGCGAAAAAGACGGCACGGCAGCGCACGTGCCCCGTCTTTTCCATCCCTCCGCCACCGCCTCCGCACTGCGCTGAAAAGCGCGTCGCGCCGCCTCCTACCACAGCACCCGAAGGCCAAGCCGGCCGCCGATACTGTGGCCGGCCTGATCGAGGCCAACCGTGTAGTCGGCGCGGCCGAAGGCGCTGAGGCGGCGCGTCAGCTGACCCGAAAGGCCGACCCCGACCTGGACCCAGCTGCCCCCCAGACTCGCCGGCGTGGTCAGCGGGTTCTGTCCGTTGAGGGTGGCAAAGCTGGTGGTGGCGTCTCCAGTGAACTGGTGCCAGACATTGACCTCGCCCCAGCTCGTCATCGGCCTCCCCGTGTTGCTCTCCCAGGCCTGCGACAGCCGCGCCCCGATCCGCCCAAAGACCTGGTCGGTGTCGACAAAGCGGATGATGCTCCAGGCATCGGTGATGCCATTGACACTGCCGTGCTGATAGATCAGCTGCGCCTGCGGCAGCAGGGTCATGCGCGAAGGAAGAGCGATTTGATAGCCGGTCGCGGCGGACACGGTGAAGCTGGATCCGCTGGTCTGGGCCATACCGGCCGAGGTCGTGGCGCGAATATTCTCATACCATGCCTGCTGCAGCGCCACATCGGTGCTCCAGCCGCTGATGCCATGGTGGCTCCAGTAGAGACCGAGGGCATAGGCATCCATGCCGACCTTGCCGGAATCGCCGCCGCCAGCGCGGCGGACGGTGGCATCGGCACGTGCCGCACCGGCAAAGAAGCCGGCCTGGTCGCGGGCACCGGCAAAGAGATCGGCACCGGCCTGCACACCGCCGATGCCGAAACTGTAGGAAGGGCTGCTGCCCGGCGTCGGACTGTTGCCGAAGGCACCGGTCTGACCGAAGAGGCGGCCCCAGACCGTCCTGCCGCAGGGGCTGAGTTCTTTGTTGGGCTTTCGTCCCGGCATCGGCTCGTCGGCACAATAGATGTCGCTGCCCGAGCGATCGGCGGCGCTTCCCATCAACGTGAGCCCGACCCGGCTGGTCAGCGCCGGAACCGTGCTGTCGACCGGGACCTCGGGACGGATTGTGGAGCGCAGATATTCGTTGCCGTTGCCGGCATCGCTGCCGATGCCGCCGGAATAGAGGCCATAGTCATAGGCACCGGCGGCGACCCGGCCGGCGAGGCTGAAACTGCCATTGGCGGCGCCATTGACGGTGACAAGTTCGATGCCGTTGCCGGTGGTCCGGGCCCCCAGTCCTCCGACATTGGTCACCTTGATGCTGCTGTGGCCGGAGGTGTCGCCGTTGACGACCAGCCGGTCGGTCGGTGAATTGTCGGCGCCAAGTGCGGTGTCGAAGGCGATTATGCCGCCCTTGCCGGTATAATTGCCGGTGACGGTGAGCACGATGCCGGGCTCGGTGCCGCTTCCGATCACCACCCGGCCTTCATTCTCCAGCCCCCTGATGGTCGAGCTGAAGCGATCGAGGGCAACGGTCCCATCCACGCCGACCTTCATCACCGAGGCGGCGCTGAATGCCCCTGCACTGCCTGCCTGCAGCACGCCGGCGGTAACAGTGGTGTCGCCGCTATAGGTATTGGCAGCGGTGAGGATCGTGGTGCCGGGACCGATCTGGTTGACGCCGCCGGTGCCGCTGATCTCTCCGCCAAAAGTGAAGCTGTCGGAGCGGTTGAAGGCGAGGACGCCGTTATTGACGACGTTGCCCGGGATTGATCCCGTCGTGCCGCCGTCACCGAGCTGGAGTGTGCCGGCCGTGATCGTGGTGCCGCCGGAATAGCTGTTTTCTCCGGTCAGGATCAGGGTGCCGACGTCGGACTTCTTGAGGGCACCGGCACCGGTGAGTTCAGAGGCAATCGTCGCCACAAAGCCGGCGCCATAGATACTGCCGTCACCGACCCGGATCGGGTTGAGGCCGGCGGCAAGCTCAATTGCGCCGCCCCTGATGACATAGCCGGAGACCATGAACTGCATACCGCCCGAGATCACCTGGCCGGAATTATTGTCGACGGTGACGGTGCCGGGGACGCCGGCGAACACCGCAAAGGAAGCGTTGAGATAGGGCGCGTTGGGGTTGCCGGCGCTGTTGGTCCAGTTGTCGTCGCCATTGGCGCGCCAGATGCCGTCGCCGCCATCGACATGGCTGTTGTTCTTCGGCCCGCCATCGCCATCCCAGAAGGTCAGCCTGAGATCGGCACCGGGGTCGGCACCAGGGTCGTAGACCAGGTCAACCTGGCCGTCTTCGACGGTGTGCACGCTGAGCAGAGAGGTCGGAACCGGCATGGTGCCGAGCGTCAGGGTCTGGTCGGTCAACTGTCCGCCATAGTCGAAGATGCGATAGACGCCGGGATCAAAACTGCCCCCCGCGGGCACATCGACATTCAGGGTGCCGGCAAGCGTCAGATTGCCGCCGACCCGGGTGAGGTCGTTGAACATGCCGTTGACGGAACCGGCCTCGCCGAAGTGATAATTGATGGTGGAATCTGCGCTCAGCACGAGGTCGCCCGTGATCGTCAGCACGGTCGGGCCGCTGCCATAGCCCGGAGCCAGAATGCCATCGGCGATGCTCACATTGCCGCCGATGGTGCCGCTGCCACCAATGGTGCCGCCGCTTTCGACCGTCATCTGACTGGAGGGATTGCCAAGCCTGCCGTCGACCAGAAGGACGCCGCCACCGACCGTGGTCTGACCGGCAAAGTCCGGACTGGTGCCGGTGAGGTGGGTGGTGCCGGCGTCGTGGAAAATCTGCCCCTGGCCGGCAATCGCGGGGCTGAAGCTGTAGTCGGTGGCGCTGTGGTTGAAAACCAGCTCTCCGGTCGCATTGATGCGCAGCAGCGGGGTGTCGAGAATGCCCGGCAGGGCGGCGGCATCGCCTCTGGCCGCGCCGATATTGAGTCTGCCGTCGCCACCGGTCGCCCCAATCGAGGTTGCCGTGGTCGCACGCACCACACCGCCATCGGCGATGGTCAGACTGCCGGTGCCGCTGCTGGCAACATAAAGGCTGCCATTGTTGATCCAGCTTGAGGGGTTGCCGGCGGCGTCCTGGCCGGTGACCGTGACTGTGCCGGTGGAACCCGCAAGGTTGCCGATATAGCCGATGGCGCTGGATACGGTGCCCCCGCCGGTGACCGCCATACTGCCGTCGCCCACATAGCCAACCACGAGATAGTCCGCCATCGACCATTTCGAGCCGGGTCCGTCGATGATGACGCTGCCGCTCGAACCCCGTTCAAGGGCGAGAATGGTCATTCGGGTACTGGTCGCTGCGCCCCCATTGGTGATGTTGAGATAGCCGGCACCAAAACGGCCGATCGCCACCGGACCGTCGATATTGAGATTCGAGCCGGTGCCGTCGATATTGACAACGCCGATGGCGCTGCCGCGGTTGCCGATCGACATCGCCGTGGTGGTCGCGGCGGCGGACACCGTGCCGCCATTCATGATATTGAGCATGCCGTCGCCGCCGGTATAGACACCGAGGGCAAGGTCCTGCTTCATGATCCAGCTTGAACCCGGACCAATGACATTGACGGTGCCGGCGCTGCCGGCATTGAGGCCGATCAGTCCCTTGTAGGATGTCACCGTGCCGCCATCGAGGACTTCGAGCGTTCCGGTACCGTTGACGCCGATCTGGAGTTCGCCGGAACTCGCCCATTTCCCGCTTCCCTGAACCGAGACGGTGCCGAATGTGCCGGTGCCGTAGCCGATATAGCCATAGCTGTCCCGCACCTCGCCGCCATCAAGGATTTTAAGGGCGGTGAAGCCGGCACCGCTCTCGCCCACCAGGAGATTGAAGCCGGTGAGATCCCAGGGGCTGGGACGGTCGCCGGGCACGGTGATGGTGACATTACCGCTGATGTTCTGCGTCTGCGCAGCGAGCGGTACCCCCCCGGGCAGCAGACCCAGGAGGCTGCCGGACAGCGACAGACAGATGATGCGGAGGACCTCGGAAGAGAGAATACGGCGCATGATGAAGCTGCGCTCCTGCGACCTGTTGCCAAAAGATTGCCAGCAGCAACGTTGGCCTTGAGGAAAGTGGACCCATCGCAGCCGATAGGCTTTTCGGGCCAGTCTGCCCTCATCAAGGCGCGAAACCAGGGGGAACACCGGACGCGCTGCGGCACATCAGACAACGCCAACAGACTCCCACCGCGTCATCCCGGTATCGTCTCACCACCAGTCGTCGACACTGGCGCCCGGACCCAATACCTGCACAAGCGTGCATAACTAACCATATACAACTTACGGTTGTCAAGGTCCGGAGCCGGTTGCCGACGCGGCCACAGGGCACGAAGCGGAAGTGCCGGAACTGTTCTGCTGTACCGCGGAAATCGGAAAAACGGGGGGGGAGAATCTGCCTCTCTCCGGCCGCGCCGGCAATCGCCAGCGCCGGGCCTGAGGCCGCTTGCCGTCCCTTGCCGTTCCCTGCCGTCCTGTTCCACCCCTTGAATTTGATTTCCTGCCATGTTCTCAACAGAAATCCGGGGGAGTGCGTCGTTTCCGGCTTCATCCCTGGCCGGCGCCGGGCGGGAGGGGACGGAAAAAGCGCCTTCCCCCTGGCAAAGTCACCTTTGGCAAGGCTTTTTTGGCAAGGCTTTCAGAAATCCATGGCCCGCAGGTTTTTCGACCCTTACCAGCAGCAATCCGCCTCCCCTTTGTCCACCTGGGCGCGCAATCTGGCATTGCTCGCGGTGGTCACCGTCGTGGTGGCGATCGTCGTGGTCCGTCTCGAGTTCCTCGAAACCAACCCCTCGCTGGTCACCTTTTTCGTCGGCCTCGGCATCGCCTCGCTGTCGGTGCTGATCAGCCTGATCGGGCTGGCCGAAATCTGGCATAACGGCACAAGGGGCACCGCACGCATCGTGCTGGCGCTCTTCATCAACGCCCTGGTACTGGCCTATCCGGCCTATCTCCTTGTGCAATACCGCAAATTGCCGCAGATCACCGACATCACCACCGACCCGGTCGATCCGCCGGGTTTTGAACTCCTGGCGCGGCTGCGCACCGGCACCGGCACCAATCCTGCGACCTATCCCGGCATGGCCACCGCCGAGCTGCAGCGGCAGTTCTATCCCGACATTGAGCCGGTCGAACTCGAGGTTTCCGCCGACAGCGCCTTCACCTTCGCTCTGCGTCTGGTCACCCGACACAAATGGCTGATCATCGACTCCCGTCCACCGCAGCCGCCGCGCCGCATCGGCCGTATTGAGGCCGTGGCCCGCACACCGATCATGGGTTTTCGGGAGGATGTGGCGATTCGGGTCGCCCCCGATGGCGACAATGCAAGGGTCGATATCCGCTCCGCCTCGCGCAATTTCAGCACCGATTTCGGCAGCAATGCCACCCGCGTCACCCGCTTCATCGAGGATCTCACCACCGCGGCCGAAGGCGGCGAAGCCAAGCCGGCGCGCAAGAGCGGCGCTTCGGGCGCGCCAAAACCGGCGCGCAAATAGCTCCGTTCCGTGTTGTGGCGATGATTCCGGCTGCGATTGGACGGCCTGTCTGTGCCCTTGAGAACCCACCCGGGGCTCAGCACCCCCGCAACAACCGACAACGCCGCTCGGTCCCGGACGAAATCGTTCGTGCACAAGGCGCCAGCGGGCTCTGGCACCGCCATCAAGGTGCGGACTTCGGCGCGCAGCTCATCGATCAGCCTGAGGCCGCTGCAGGTATTGACGTGCCAGTAGGTCCAGCCATTGCACGCGGCGGAGCCCTGGGCGATGG
>WQYW01000084.1 GCA_009781045.1 Alphaproteobacteria bacterium | reverse complement strand
GGCTTGACGAATCAATTGCGGGAAATTCAACTTTGACGACATTTCCGTCCCCCGCTTAACGCGATGTTTACCCGCATCATTAATGATTACGTTGCTGTCTTTGGTCACTGAGCGGTGCCCTGGAAAAAGGGGTCTGCGGGAGTCGGTTAGAGCCGTCTCTTTATATGGAGCTTGAGCGCAATAGATAAGCAAAACCGGTTCCATTGCAACACCTTAGAGCAATCTGATAAGATTGGCTGGCGAGGCACTTGCTTTCGAGAATGGGATTTTGTTAACCATCTGTGGTCAGGATCCGAATCAGTTGTTCAAAGGCGTTTGTTGAGTGCCGCGGTTGCGGCCGAACCTGACGCCCGGAGCGGCTACTATGGGGAACTGGCATGCGCGTTTTGCTGATTGAAGATGACAGCGCCGTCGCGCAGTCGATCGAACTTATGCTGAAGTCCGAGAGCTTCAACGTTTACACGACGGACCTGGGAGAAGAGGGCGTCGACCTCGGCAAGCTGTACGACTACGACATCATTCTCCTTGACCTCAACCTGCCTGACATGTCCGGCTACGATGTGCTCAAGCAGCTGCGGATCTCCAAGATCAAAACCCCTATCCTGATTCTTTCCGGCTTTGCCGCCATTGAGGACAAGGTCAAGGGCCTCGGCTTCGGCGCCGACGACTATATGACCAAGCCCTTCCACAAGGATGAGCTGGTGGCCCGGATTCACGCCATCGTGCGTCGTTCCAAAGGTCATGCCCAATCGATCATCCAGACCGGCGACCTCATCGTCAACCTCGACACCAAGACCGTCGAAGTGAGCGGGCAGCGCGTGCATCTCACCGGCAAAGAATACCAGATGCTGGAACTGCTCTCCCTTCGCAAGGGCACCACGCTGACCAAGGAAATGTTCCTCAATCATCTCTATGGCGGTATGGACGAACCCGAATTGAAAATCATCGACGTGTTCATCTGCAAGCTTCGCAAAAAACTCGCCAACGCCTCTGAAGGACGCAACTTCATCGAGACCGTCTGGGGCCGTGGCTATGTGCTGCGCGAACCGACGGAAGCCGACGAGCGCATTTCCGCCTGATCGGTGGTGGCCCCGCAAAAATTCCTCTCTCTCTCCCCGCCCCTCCGCACCAACCCCGCTGTGAAAATGGCGGGGTTTGTGTTTTTGCGCCGCGCCTGTCGCAAAAGGCCTTCCGGACCCCTCGTGAGGGATTGCCAGCCCGGCTGCCGTCATGCCACCCTCGGCCCCCGCCGCGCTCTTCATGACCCGCAACGAGAGGCTTCCACCCGCGATCCGTCTCAAGCGGCGCGGACGGTCGTTGTTCATAGGGCTGGTTTGCGCTTTGCGGTCCGCAAGCCGCCTGTCACCGACCACAAGGAGCCTGCCCGCAATGCCGATTTCGCTTGACGGACGGGTCGCACTCGTCACCGGCGGTTCCCGCGGCATCGGTGCCGCGATCGTGCGGGCTCTCGCCGCGGCCGGTGCTGCCCTCGCCATCAATTGCCGCCACCGAATGGATGCCGCCAGCGAGCTTGCCGCCGCCATCCGCGATCGCGGCGGTCGCGCTGTGATAACGCCTGCCGACGTCTCCGACCCGCAAGCCGTCCGCGCCATGATCGCCGGGATCACCCAGACACTGGGAGAGGTCGACATTCTTGTCAACAATGCCGGCATCGCGCTTGTCCGCAGCCTCGATGATCTCACGCTGGACGATTTCGATCTCACTGTCGCGGTCAATCTCAGATCCGCCTTCCTGTGCACGGATGCGGTGCTGCCGATGATGCGCGCCCGAAAATGGGGCCGCATCGTCAACATCTCTTCCGGCGCAGCACGGGGCGCCGGGTCCATCGGGCCACACTACAATGCATCCAAGGCCGGCCTTGAGGGATTGACGCGGGGCTACGCCGCCCGCCTCGTCACCGAGGGCATCACGGTCAACGCCGTGGCCCCTTCCCTGATCGCCACCGACATGATCGTCAGCCAATCCGCCAGCCGCATCCCTCTCGGGCGTTTCGGCACGCCGGAGGAAGTGGCAAAAGCCGTCATGCTGCTGATCGACAACCCCTATATGACCGGTCAGACCATCGCCATGAGCGGCGGGATGAACTTCAACTGAAAATGCGCCATCCTGTCAGCGCGGCACACCGCGCTGCGCCTCAATTGGCTGCGGCCAGATCTCGGGCCCCGGGATTGTTGCTGTTGGAATCCATCCGCGCATCGGTCACCGCCAGCAACTTCGCCACCGTGTTGTTGCGGATCGCCACCGGATTGCGCTCATAGCCGCCGCGCTGGAAGAAATTCGCGGTCGGAACCTGCTCTCTCAAAGCCTGCGGCATCGCCACCATATCGAGCCCGGTGCCGTCGCCGGTGAGGTTCATCATCTCAAGCTCCGCTCCCGTCAGCGGCGCCAGATAACCCCTGGCGCGGGCAAAGCGCACCGAGGTGAGGAGCTTATGGGTCTGGAGCATCGGTCCGACATCCATGTCGAGCACCATGGCATGCATGGCCCAGCCGCGCGCGGTATTAGCGATCTTCTCATGTTCCGACCAGGTGTCGGGTACCGCACGCGCCTCCGCCACCATGCGTTTCAGTACCGAAAGTTTAAACTCCATCATCCGGCGCGCTGGTCCGGAAAGCCGGCTCGCCCGCACCGTCAGCTCACGGATGAATTCAGGGCCCTGCTCGGCCAGGAGTTCCACACTGTTGGTGGTCAACAACTGATTATAGCCGAGCGCGGTGGACACCGCAGGCGATCCTTTGCGGACCCCGGACTGCAGGTCGTAATTGCCATTACCGCCCGTCTCGAAGGCATAGACCCGCACCGCCTGCTCCCGTGTCAGCCCGGCCGCCAACGCATAGCCGAGATAGGCGCGCTTGAACTCCGCCTCGCTTGCCGGTCCCTGCGGGGTGAACTGATAGAGTTCGAGCGCCGCTTTGAGGAAATCGGCAATCACAGGAATAGTTTTCTTCGGCCGGGTCTCGGTTTCCGGCTCCAGCCGGGGCTCCGGATTCACCGGCCGTCTCGGTCCGGCATAGACCGGAGGCTGCTCCAGCACATAGTCCTCGAGCCCGATCACCTGCCGGGCACGCCTTTTGGCATTGCGGTTGCGTCGTCGCTCGGCGATCTGCTCCCAGTAGAAGCCCGAGGCCTGCTCAAACTGCGCGCGGGCCTCTTTCCAGACGGCGAGGCGGCGTCGATAATCCTCCATGACCTCCGGCGACACCGCCGCACCGCCCCCCTCATAACCGGCTGCGGGGGGAGCCATCCTGCCCTGCCCCCAGGAAGCTGGTGCAGCGAGAGCGAGCAGGAACGCCAGGAGCGGAGCGACACGACGGAGGGGATGATGCATAACGACCTCTTAACCCCATTGTCGCCACCGCAGCGTTAACATTTCCTTGAGGTCCCCGGCGCCCGGGACCCAAGGCGCCAGGCAAATCCTCAGACGGCGCGCTCGAAGATTGCAGCCATGCCCTGGCCACCGCCGATGCACATGGTCTCCAGACCATAACGCCCCTGGCGCCGTTCCAGTTCCCGCGTCAGATTGGCGAGAATGCGCCCGCCAGTGGCCCCGATGGGGTGGCCGAGCGAGATCCCGGAGCCGTTGACATTGAGGATGTCGTGGCGGCTGTCGGTCTCGCTCCAGCCCCATCCCTTCAGACAGGCCAGCACCTGCGGCGCGAAAGCCTCATTCAGTTCAACGAGATCAATGTCCTGCCACGACAGGCCGCTGCGCGCGAACAGCCGCGCCACGGCGGGCACCGGGCCGATCCCCATGCGGCTTGGATCACACCCCGCCGCCGCCCAGCTGTGAAACCAGGCCGACGGTGTCAGAGCGAGTTCCTCCAGCTTGTCCTCGGCGACGACAAGACAGGCGGCGGCCGCATCATTCTGCTGGCTCGCATTGCCCGCCGTCACCACCGCGCCGGCAATCGTCCTGGCCTCAATCGCCTTGAGCGCACCCAGGGTCGCCATACTGGCATCGGCGCGATAGCCCTCGTCATGGGCGAAAATCACCGCCTCGCCCTTGCGCTGCGGGATCACGACCGGCACCACTTCATCGGCGAACAAACCGTTTTTCCATGCCGCGGTGGCGCGCTGGTGGGAACGCACCGCATAGGCGTCACAGGCCTCGCGGCTGATGGCATAATCACGGGCCAGATTTTCCGCGGTTTCGATCATGCCGCTGATGACGCCGAAGCGCTCGATCGGCTGCGACATCAGTCGTCCCCGGACCAGGCGGTCGTGCAACATGAGGCCGCCCGCCCGCGTCCCCCGACGCCCTTCGATGGTGTAGTACTCGACATTGGACATCGATTCGACGCCGCCGGCGACGACGATATCCGACATCCCGGTCTGCACCATCATCGCGGCGTTGACCACCGCCTGCAGACCCGATCCGCAGCGCCGATCGAGCTGATAACCCGGCACCTCAAGGGGAAAGCCCGCTGCCAGCCACGACCAGTGTCCGATCGCCGGAGCCTCGGCATTGCCGTAGCCCTGCGAAAAAACCACATCATCGACCCGGGCCGGATCGACTTTGGTCCGCTCCATCAGCGCCTTCAGAATCACCGCACCGAGTTCTCCGGCACCAAGGGACGCAAGGCTGCCACCGAATCTGCCGACAGCGGTGCGGATCGGGGCGACGATGGCGGCACGACGTAAATTCATTGAATCTTTCTCCATTTGGGCGCGGGCCGCTGGCGCGGCTTGCGATCGGCAGGTCTCCCCCCGGAAATTCCAAGGATGTCTGGTTTTTGTGGATTTCAGTGCAGGCCGCCCGCCATCGCGCCCAGGCCCTGGAGAGGCCCTGCACAAGACAGGCCGGTCGGAGAATAGACGAAGCCTTCCGCTTTCTCCACCACTCCACAACCTCTGGAGGGGCCCCTCGCGCACGTGCACCCTGTTTGACGGGCCTCAGCTCTCCCCAGCCATGATCCCGACCATCATTTTTCGTAGCGAGCGACCTGAAAGTCTCATAAACCTCTGTTTTGCATTGAGAAAGGAGGAATGGAGCCATACCTAAAACCGGTTGTTCCTTCAACCGTTCCCGGCCCAGACGCCCAGACCTGCGAGACCGGCAACAGCCCGGTGCGAAGCCGGGTCAGGACCTCTCTGGCGCTAGCCTGCCAGCGAATGGAGAACATCTCGCCAGGTCTTGGCTCGGCGCTCGCACGACAAGGTCGGCTTCCCTCTCTGCGCCACTTCCGCGCCCTCGCTGGACGAAATCTCCAGGACCATCAATGACGACGTGGGCGTCGATACGGCCGAACAGTCGGGCGACAGCAGTTTCGAGGACCGCGTCAAGCCCAACCGGCCACAGGTAAGCCCCTGGAATAGGTCTCGTGGTCCAAGTCATTGAAGTTGTCGGCATGGGCCCCCCTTTCTCTTCCGCATTGCGAGAGCGCGGAGCGGTTGAGAGCACCCACAGAAAATCAATGACGCGAGCCACTCGCTGGCCATACTTTCGACGAAATAAGATCCCAGGTTTTGCGCAGTCCGCGCGTCCGCATAACTCATTGTGATCCGTATTCCAATCTCCAATCTTGTGCCCAACACACAGCGAACGCTCGCCGATCAAAAAGATCCGGCTTCACTTCAAGATCTGAGATATGGCCCCTTCGGAACTGCACCACAAGGAATCGGCATAACTGTAGCAATTGACAAGAATTCTGTGAAACTTGCCGTGGGCCAGCTTCCCACCGTCAAAGCCCCCTACCGCCGGCAGATCGAATCAGAGGAATACTTGAGGGAATTTCAAAAATTCGAAAGCGAAATGCAGGCCTTCCGGCAGCACCGCAGACCTGGCCCGCCATCAACACAGCCACTCGTGCCATCTGACAGAATGTCTTTCGAGAGCAGAGACATAATATTGGCGAAGTTAACCTCACTGGTATCAACGGGCCCCGCGGTGACGATACCTCCCGCGGGACCGTCGGGTTCATCCAGGTTGTATGGATGGAGACCAATTGGTACAGCTATCGCGGTCGCCAGAATGCAGACGGCAGCCTTTTGGTCCAACGCGGCCGCCCGCCCGCTCGCCCACCGGAGTCTTGCCTCAATTGTCTTCACATCCCAACACCTGATAACCTTTTTGTCACTAACGATGGTAGCAGGGTGATTACGAATGGTTACGCTCGGGGGGTCAACTTCCCCCACACATTAACCGTAGAGCTTACCGACGTTGTCCGTGACTCATGCCCTTTGGTCGAGAACAATACCAAAACAGGAAAACCTAATTACTTGGCCGCAGCGCTACTCGATTTTTTTTCTGCACAATTCTAAGCGCAAGAGATCCAGACAACAATTTTCATCATCTTGCCGCAGTTTATTGGAACACGAGATGGGAGGCGACCTTCCGGCCGCAATGGGTCATCGGATCACACGATTCGGACCAATCTATGCCTGAATTTATTCCTACCACCATAGGATCCGGGACCCGCGGCCAACTGGGCCCGATCATCAAAGGGAACCACCTCATGGAAGGCAGACGCTTCAAAGATCCGCGTGTTAAAAGGGGCATTCCGTCCACCGATGAAAATCTGCCTCGCCATAGCGAACGAAGCGGCAAATAACCCAGAGAACCGCCGGGAAAGTCCCGTCTGGACTACTTTCGATGTGAGACG
This sequence comes from Alphaproteobacteria bacterium, assembly GCA_009781045.1. Classification (GTDB taxonomy): domain Bacteria; phylum Pseudomonadota; class Alphaproteobacteria; order Rhizobiales; family Xanthobacteraceae; genus Bradyrhizobium. Next base: position 16,677 of record WQYW01000084.1, on the reverse strand, counting down.
CTGATGAAACGACTTGCAATCGTCGCACTCCTCTTTAGCTTTTTCACACCAGCCTGTCGCACTCAAACTATCTCCATCTTCAATTATGATCCTGGCGCCTTCGCTGTCCTCGCCCACGGAGGAGATGTCTCGCTGTCCAGCAATGTCGATGTCCAACAACTGATCGATGGCAGATGGAGACATGTGGACAACGTCAAGCTTCTTACCTGCAGCAAGAGCAACCACGAAAGGGTGCAACGTCTCGAGGAGAGGTGCATCACGCTTCGTGACGGCGAAACTCTGGTGCCTCCACCATGGACCGGAGATCAATGTGAACCTCAGTGCATCCTGTGGTGCCACATCGGTGATAAGCTTCCGCCCGGAACATTTCGCTTCGTCGTGACTTTGTGTCATGGCATCGACACAACTGCAGGGCCCCCCTTCGAAATGCTCTCTGTTCGCAATCCACGTTGAGAATTTCGGTCACACATCATGGAGCGGTTTTCGCTCAGGTTATCGATGGCGTGGCGGTCAGAATCCGCCGCATTCTGACGGTGCGTCGGAAGTCGGAAGTGGCAGGCTCGGGCACGATATCTGAGGGGAAGCAGGCCATTTCTGACCACGAAAATGAAAAATGGTGGCCGGGATCACGGCTGGAGAGATTGTCGATTTTCTGTGGTCACAAGCGACAGGCGAGCGATAGGGCGGGGCTGGTCGCCCTTCGCAATCACACCAGCTGTCGCCAGGAGGGCGGCAGGGGCCAACAGAAAGGCCAACAATCGTCAATCTTCGACTGCCCCCAGCACACCCACGAGAGCTGCCGCCCCAACCAGACCACGGCCTATTGTCAATCGCACCTGCGCCAGCTTTCCAAAACCTCGCTGGAACCACGAAATTCGCGGCATTCAGGACCCGAAGATTTCGCGACTCAAGAACAGGTCGGTGCGCACGCACAGCAAAGGTGGCGGCGACCCAAGCCGGAGAGGCTGGAGCCAAGGCACACGAGCTGATGGCGATTTTCGGGTGGAAAAGCATCAATCCGCGAATCAGCGAAGAGGAACTTTACACCCGCACAGCAGGGCGCCTCGCCATCAAAGCCATCGACAAGCTGAAAAAGTAAAAGCCTATGGTCTCACCTTTTCCGGCAAGACTCTTTTCGCCGAAATAAGCCATTAAAATTAAAGGAGAATTTACGGGGATGGTGCCCAGGGGCGGAATTGAACCACCGACACAGCGATTTTCAGTCGCTTGCTCTACCAACTGAGCTACCTGGGCAGACTGCCAACCCGGGAGCAAAAGCTTCCCGGACGGCTGGGCAGGGTTATAGAGGGCGGAAACGGCGCTGTCCACACCAGCGCGCCAAGGGCCGCCAAGGGGCCGCCAAGGGCACAGGGGCACGCAGTCCTCGCCCATCCCCCCGGGTCAGGGAAATCTTCAAAGGGTCAGGGTCTCAAGCCAGCCGGCACGGACCGGGAAACCTTCACCCGCCAGCAGTGAGGTGGCTTCATAAAGCGGCAGCCCCACCACATTGCTATAAGATCCGACCATTTTGACCACAAAGGAGCCGGCGATGCCCTGCACGGCATAGCCCCCGGCCTTGCCACGCCATTCTCCGGAGGCGACATAGGACTTCATGTCGTCCTCGCTCAGGCGCTTGAACCGCACCCGGGTTTCGACCAGACGCTGGCGGAAGGTCTCCCGCGGGGTCACCAGACAGACCGAGGTATAGACCCGGTGATTGCGCCCCGAGAGCATGCGCAGGCACTGCTCGGCCTCATGGGCCAGCGTGGTCTTGGGCAGAATGCGCTTGCCGACCGCGACCACGGTGTCCGCGGCGAGAATGAAAGCCCCCCGCAGCTCGTCGTCGATGCGCAGCAGATTGAGCACGCTTAGAGCCTTGGCCGAGGCCAGGCGGTTGGCACAGGCGCGCGGCAACTCGTCGCGCTTGGGCGTTTCATCGATATCGGCGGGCTTGAGCGCATCGGGCTCAATCCCCGCCTGGCTGAGCAATGCCAGGCGGCGGGGGGAACCGGAAGCAAGAACAATTTTTGGACGGCCAAGCATCAGGGTTTTCGTGACAGAGAGCCCGGAAAAGGGGCGGGTGATCTGGCGCGGAACCTATCGGAAGGGGGCAGGTTTCACAACCCGGGAAGGGGGCGGCCCGCAGGCGACAGCCAGGCCCCTCACCCCTTCCAGTGCAGAACCGTGATCAGGGTGAAAAGCCGGCGTGCGGTCTCGAAATCAATCCGCACCTTGCCCCTGAGCCGCTCCTCCAGCGTGCGCGAACCCTCGTCATGGATGCTGCGGCGGCCCATATCGATGGCCTCGATCTTGTCCGGGGTGGCGGTACGGATGGCGTGATAATAGCTGTCGCAGATCATGAAGTAATCCTTGACGATGCGCCGGAACGGCGTCAGCGACAGGAGATGGGCCACCATCGGGGTGTCGTCTTCAAGGCGGATGTCGAACATCAGGCGGTTGCCGGTGATGCCGAGATGAAGCTTGAACGGCCCCTGCCCCTCGGCACCGTCAGGCACGAACACATTCTGTTCGATCAGATCATAGATGGCGATGGCACGCTCATGTTCGATGTCGGGCCCAGAGCGACCAATCGATTCCTCGTCAAGCGTCACGCTCACGACCCGGTTCCTGGGGTCGTCCTCTTCGGGAAGAATGTCGTCGGGCGGCATGGTCATGGCTGGCTGAGGCGTAACTCCACCGAACGTGCGTGAGCCTCCAGCCCCTCGGCCTTGCCTATTGTGATCGCTGCCGGCCCCAGTTCACGCAGCTGGGCCGGTCCGCATTTCAGAATCGAGGTGCGTTTGATGAAGTCCTGGACCCCGAGGCCGGAGGAAAACCGCGCCGAACGGGCGGTGGGCAGCACATGGTTGGAGCCACCGACATAGTCGCCGATTGCCTCCGGGGTATGGGCCCCGAGGAAAACCGCACCGGCGTTACGGATCTGTTTCGCCAGAATTTCCGGTTCCGCGGTCATGATCTCCAGATGTTCTGCCGCTATGGCATCTGCCAGCGTCACCGCCTGGCTGAGATCACCGACCATGATGATGGCCCCGAAATCGGCCCAGGACCGCGCCGCGATTTTTTGCCGCGGCAGTGCCGCCAGCTGCTTTTCGACTGCCTTTTCCACCGCACCGGCAAGATGCGGGCTGTCGGTGATCAGAATCGACTGGGCGCTTTCGTCATGCTCGGCCTGGGCCAGGAGGTCGGCGGCGATCCACTCCGCTCTGGCGCCGTCATCGGCAATCACCAGGACCTCGGAGGGGCCCGCAATCATGTCGATGCCGACCTTGCCGAACACCTGCCGCTTGGCGGCGGCAACATAGGCATTGCCGGGGCCGACGATCTTGGCCACCGGGGCAATTGTGGCGGTGCCATAGGCCAGCGCAGCCACCGCCTGCGCGCCACCGACGCGATAGATCTCGGTGACCCCGGCGAGATCGGCCGCCGCCAACACCAGCGGATTGAGCCTGCCGGCGGGTGCCGGCACCACCATCACCAGGCGCGACACCCCTGCGACCTTTGCCGGAACCGCATTCATCAGCACCGAGGACGGATAGGCCGCGGTGCCGCCCGGCACATAAAGACCGACCGCCTCAATGGCGCTGTAACGCCAGCCCAGCTCGACCCCGGCGGCGTCCGTGAAAAACTGGTCCCGCGGCAGTTGCCGGACATGGAAGGCCTCGATCCGGTCGCGGGCAAGCTTGAGTGCGTCGAGCGTTGCCGCGTCGCAGGCTGCCACCGCCGCCTCAATCTCGCCAGTGCGGATCCGCAGCGAGGCGGCATCAAGCTCCAGATGGTCAAACCGCCGCGTCGCCTCGATCAGGGCGGCGTCGCCACGGCTGGCCACGTCATCGACGATGGCACGCACCGCCTTCTCGACATCGGCCGAGACTTCGCGCTTGGCAGCCAGAAAGGCAGCGAAGCGCTGGTCAAAATCGCTGCTGCTGCGGTCCAGTCGAATGGGCATTCTGCTTCGTCAATCCGGCTTGCACTCTGGTTTTTGGCTCTGACTTGAACTTTGACCCGGTGCCTGGGATCAAAGCCCTCTCCGTCATACTCCAAACCCGCCTCAACAGCTTCAGCTTCTGAGGCTGGCTTTGCCGTCATCAAAGCTGTCGTGCGGCGTCAAACGCGGGCGTGGCGCGCCAGCAAACCTGCACCAACAAAGACAATACCGGCCCCGCACCGCTGATCGGATCAAACGCGATAAGATGAGCGATGACAGGCATTTTCCACGACCTGACGCACGCTGTCGAGCAGTTTCTGGCTGGGCCGGCGGGAGGCGAAGCCGGGCGCGAGAGCTTGCGGGCCTCTCGAAAACCGCCCTGCCGGCCGCACGGGCGGCACCACAGGACGAACGCGCCAGGGATCAAAGCTGACCAGAAGCCGGGGCGGTGGGCCGCCTCGCCAGCTTCGACCCTGTTCTGTCGAAAGCGAAAAGCAATTCCTGGAATGCCGCACTTCAGGCAAAAATCTCGCCATTCTGCAGAGATTTACAGATATTCGCCGATATCAGGCCTGGCGACCATTGATCCAGGCTGAATCTGGAAAAAGAGCGGCCCGAAGGCCGCCCTGGTGATTCACATCCCTTTGCCGATCCGCCAGCGACCACCTCAGTTCGCAGTTTTGCCCGCCGGCGGCTTGTCGGCATCTGTGGTGGGTGGTGTCACTGCGGCACTGTTCTTGATGCCGTGGAGCAGGTCCTGCGCCATCTTGAGCGCGGCATCGTCCTTGGCATCGGGCGGAATATAGGATTGCGACCCGGTTTTCTCGTCGCTGCCGTTTTTCAGGTGACGGGGAAGCGAAGCTTCACCGCTGGTTTTCTCCGTACGGGCCTTGATCTCCTCGGGCACCGTCTGCAGCACCTCGATGTCAGGGACGATCCCCTTGGCCTGGATCGACTTGCCGGACGGCGTATAGTAACGCGCCGTGGTCAGACGCAGCGCGCCGTTATTGCCGCCGAGCGGAATGATGGTCTGTACCGATCCCTTGCCGAAGGACCGGGTTCCGACAATGGTGGCGCGCTTGTGGTCCTGCAGCGCACCGGCGACGATCTCCGAGGCCGAGGCCGAGCCGCCATTGATCAGAACGATGACCGGCTTGCCATTGGTCAGATCGCCCGCGTGCGCGGAACGGCGCTGCGTCTCCTCGGCATTGCGCCCCCTTGTCGAGACAATCTCACCACGATCGAGGAAATCGTCGGAGACCGTGACGGCTTCCTCCAGCAGGCCGCCGGGATTGTTGCGCAGGTCGAGGATATAGCCCTTGAGCTTGTCGGCGCCGATCTTCTCCGACAGCGTGGCGATCTCCTTCTTGAGGCCTTCCGAGGTCTGTTCGTTGAAATTGGTGATGCGGATATAGGCGATGTCATCGGTCTCGACCCGCCCCTTCACCGATGGCACCCGGATATTGGCCCGCGTCAGCTTGACCTCCATCGGATTGTCGAGGCCCTTGCGCAGGATCTTGAGCCGGATCTCGGTGTCCACCGGACCGCGCATCTTTTCGACCGCCTGAGTCAGGTTCAGGCCCAGCACCGGCTCGTCATCCAGAGAGGTGATCAGATCGTTGGCGCGGATGCCGGCCTTGGCCGCTGGCGTGTCATCAATCGGAGCCACCACCTTGATCAGGCCGTCCTCCATCGTTACTTCGATGCCAAGGCCGCCGAACTCGCCGCGGGTCTGCACCTGCATGTCCTTGAAGCTCTTGGCATCCATGTAGCTCGAATGCGGATCAAGACCGGTCAGCATGCCGCTGATCGCCGATTCGATGAGCTTGGTGTCGTCCGGCTTCTCCACATAATCACTGCGCACACGCTCAAAGACATCGCCGAACAGGCTGAGCTGGCGGTAGGTATCCGACGATGCAGCTCTGGCGCTCGACGCGATCAGCACACTGCGCGGCTGGGTCACGAACAGCGTCAGCGCCGCTCCGGCGACCACACTGAGGAGAACAATTGACGTCTTGCGCATCATCCGCGAACCTTCTCGCCTTCATTTGCGACCCACCATGGGCCGGGATCAATTGGAGTATTGTCCTTGCGGAACTCAATATAAAGCACGGGCTGACCGCCGCCGCCGCCGAGGATCGAACCTGGAGATGCCGATCCCATCGTTGCGACCGGCTCGCCCATACGCACGAATTGTCCCATATTCACCGAAATGTGCTCCATCCCGGCGATCACGACATGATAGCCTTCACCGGCGTTCAGGATCAAGACCTGGCCGTAACTGCGGTAGGGACCGGCATAAATCACCCAGCTGTCACAGGGGGCCGTGACCTGCGCGCCAGCCGCCGTTGTCAGCGAATCGCCCTTTTCCACACCACCGCTGCTGGACGCGCCGTAGTTCCGGAGCCTTGTGCCATTCACAGGAATCCGCAGCAGTCCCTTGGCGGATGCGAAAGCCAGCGCCGGACGGGTCCGGGCCGGATCGAAGGTCGCGGGATCCGGCCTGTTCCCGAAGATCGGCGGCGAGGTGGAAGGGTTCTTTTTCACCGCGGCCGCATCGCGCCTGGCCTTCTCCGCAGCATCACGCTCCGCCAGTCTGGCCTTCTCCGCAGCATCACGCTCCGCCAGCAAGGCCGCCCGCTTCGAACTCTGCACCTCCCTCTCGGCCTTCTCGATCAGCGCCTGGAGATCACTCACCTGCCGCGAAATTTCCACCGCCTGGGCGTTTTCCCGGGTGAGCTGTTCCTTCTTGGTCATCTGAAGACGCTGTCTTTCGTCAACCAGCGCGGTCAGCCGGTTGCGCTCGGTCCTGATGCGGTCGCGCTCCTCGGCAAGCTTGCTGTGCTCGGCCGCGATGCTCTCGCGCAGGGTGACGAGTTCGCCCAGTTCACCGATCAGGCGCTCGGCCCGCCCCTGCAGTTCGGGAACCACGGCACCCAGCAGCATCGCCGTGCGCAGCGACTCGAGGGCGTCTTCGGGCCGCACCAGAAGCGCCGGTGGCGCCCGGCGCCCGGCGCGCTGCAGGGCGGCCAGGACCTGGACCACTTCTGTCCGGCGCGACTCCAATGCGGCCCGCTTCACCTGTTCCTTTTCGGTCTGGATCTGGATCCGCTCCTCCGAATCGCGGATCTTTTCCTCCACCTGGCGCACGCTGCTGGCAGAATCGATCAACTTCTGGTTGAGCACGGCGGCATCCTTGCCGATTGCGGCAATTTCCGCCTGCAGCCTGGCCTGGGCCTCCTCGGTCTTGAGTTTCTGCGCCCGCGCCGCCTCCAGTTCCTGGGCACGCTGCTGCCGAACCATTTCCGGCGTCGGCGGGGCCGGTGCCGCCCCGGCTGCCGGGGTTCCTGTCGCTGCCGCTGGCGGAGCACCAGGTGCCGGAGCACCGGCGAAGGGCGTCCCCACAGGCGGCGCTGCCACAGGCGGGGCCGCCTGTGGCGGCGATGGTGGCAGACCGGGTGGTGTCAAGGGGGGCAGAACCGGGGCGGAGAAGGGGGACGGTGGGGCGGGCGGCGCGGTCTGGGCCCTGACGATGCCGGCAGCCGGCAGCGCTGCACACAGCATGCACGCCCCTATGGCCACACGCCAGCCGGGAAGGCTCAAGTTCAGTGCTGGCTGCATGCCAAACAACCCCGAAGTGGGAGATATCACGCGCGATGATAGGGATGGCCCGCCAGGATCGTGGTGGCCCGATACAACTGTTCGAAAAGCATAACACGGACCATTTGATGCGGCCAAGTCGCCGCACCGAATGCCATCACGAGTCGGGCTCTACGCCGCAATTCTGGCGAAAGTCCGTCCGGACCACCAATCACAAAAACGGCATGGCTGCCACCGCTGTCCCGCCAGCCGCCCAGCGTTTCCGCCAGAGCCGCACTGTCGAGGTTCCGGCCAGCCCCGTCAAGCAGCACAACCGCCGATTGATCGGGAATGCGTGCAGCGATGGCGGCCGCCTCCTCCGCCTTGCGCACCCTCGCGTCACGGTGCCGGCTTTCCGAAATTTCATGAACCGCAAGCGCGCGGAAGCCCAGCCCGCGGCCGACCTCTTCGAATCGACCGCGATAGCGCTCCGCAAGTTCCCGCTCCGGCCCCTGTTTCAGCCGCCCGACGGCGATGATGCTGACATCCATGGGCATCAGCCGGCGGTTACGGTCATGATCCGGTGCTGGAAGCGCGCGCCCACAGCCCTTCCAGATTGTAGAATTCGCGCACCTCCGGTCTGAAGACATGGACCACCACGTCCCCGGCATCAATCGCCACCCAGTCGCAATGGGGCAGGCCGGCGACATGGATGTTTTTGACGCCGTTTTCCTTCAGGCTCCGTGTGACATTCTCAGCAATCGCAGCGACGTGGCGGTTGGCGCGACCTGAAGTGATGACGATGTAATCGGAGCAGACCGATTCACCGCGCAGGTCGATGGTCAGCGTCGCTTCCGCCTTCATGTCGTCGAGACGCGTCAGAATGATCTTGAGCGTCTTTTCCGCAGCCTCCGACACCACCGCCCGCACAGCGGTTTTACGCACTGGCGACTTCGGCGATGGCGTCCTGCCTGCTGGCACAGGCTTGCGCGCCGGTTCGGGCTTCCTCGCCGATGCCGCCTTCTTCGCTGAAACCGCTTTCGTGCCGGAGGCCCCCTTCCTGGAGGACTTCGGCGCCAGAAGAGATTTGGCCTGGGATTTGGCCTGGGATTTGGCCGGCGATTTGGCGGTCGACGAAGATTTCGCCGCTGACGATTTGGCCGAAGCTGCGGCTTTCCCGGAGGACGACTTCCCTGATGAAGGAGACCTGCCCGATGAAGGAGACCTGCCCGATGAAGGAGGCCTGCCCGATGAGGGAGACTTTGTGGATGATGGAGATCTGGCCAGTGCCGCTTCCTTTCCTGATCGATTCCTCGGGGGTTCAACCTTCGGATATTGCGTGTTGCCGGGAACATGTGGGTTCCGGGCGGTGGATATAACAGGGTTCTGCCCTCTACTCCTTACCTTCGGTGGGTCGCGCCCAGCTGCCATCGGCACTGCGCAGCGCGGTCGATGACAGCGTCAGCTTGAGGCCGGTGAGGAAGGTCCAGGCCGGCGCCTGCTGCTCCGCCAGTCGCCCTGCCCGGCTCTCCGGCAGACGAAAGCGGGAAAGCGCGCGGGCCGCGGGCGAGGCCATGCCCTGAAGACCTCCCGGCACCCGGTCGACCACCGCAATCGGGACCAGGGCGGCGATCCGCCGCCAGTCGCGCCAGCGATGGAACTGGGCCAGATTATCCGCCCCCATGATCCAGACAAAATGCACGCCCTGGGCGCGGCGCTTGAGGATCTCAATTGTATCGACGCTGTAGCGTGTGCGGATCTCCGCCTCCAGCGCGCTCACCGTGATCCGCGGGTCCGCTGCCAGACACCGCGCCGCCGCCATCCGCAATCCAAGATCCGTCAGGCCCGCCGTGTCCTTGAGCGGATTGCCCGGGCTCACCAGCCACCACACCCGGTCCAGCCGCAGGCGCTTGAGCGCGAACAGGCTGATGGCACGATGGCCATGGTGGGGCGGATTAAACGAGCCGCCCAGAAGGCCTATGCGCATGCCGCGCGCATGCGGTGGCAGCGCGCGCCCGCTCACGGCCGGGTCTGTCCACTGCCATGGACGCGGTACTTGAAAGTCGTCAGCTGCTCGGCGCCGACCGGACCGCGGGCATGAAAGCGCCCGGTGGCAATGCCGATCTCGGCACCAAACCCGAACTCGCCGCCGTCGGCGAACTGGGTCGAGGCATTGTGCAGGACGATGGCGGAATCCACCTCATCGAGGAATTTCCGTGCCGCCGCCGCATCGGCAGTGACGATCGCATCGGTATGGTGGGAGCCGTGATCCTGGATATGGGCGATGGCGCCACTGACGCCGTCAACCATTTTAACCGAAATAATGGCGTCGAGATATTCGCAGTCCCAGTCCGCCTCCGTTGCTGCTTTCACCCGCGCATCCACCCCCTGCACCACCGCATCCCCGCGGACTTCACAGCCGGCCTCGAGCAGCATCAAAACCAGCGATTCAAGAGTAGTTGCAGCTCCGGCGGAATCGACCAGCAAGGTCTCGGCAGCGCCGCAGATCCCGGTACGGCGCATCTTGGCATTGAGCACGATCGCCTTTGCCATCTCAGGATCGGCGCTGGCATCGACATAGACATGGTTGATGCCCTCGAGATGGGCGAAGACCGGGACCCGCGCTTCCTGTTCAACCCGCGCCACCAGGCTCTTGCCGCCGCGCGGCACCACCACGTCGATCATGCCGTTGAGACCCGACAGCAGAAAGCCCACAGCGGCGCGATCCGCCGTCGGCACCAGCGTGATCGCGGCCTCCGGAAGGCCGGCCTCTCGGAGCCCCTGGACCAGGCAGTTATGGATGGCGGCACAGGAGCGCAGACTGTCCGAGCCGCCGCGCAGGATCACGGCATTGCCCGATTTCAGGCACAGTGCGCCAGCATCCGCCGTGACATTGGGCCGGCTTTCGAAAATCACGGCGACCACACCGAGCGGCACCCGCACCCGCTCAATCGTCATGCCGTTGGGCCGCTGCCAGCTTTCGGTGACCACCCCGACCGGGTCCCTGATGCCACGCACCACGTCAATACCGTCCGCCATGGCGGCGACACGCGCCGGATTGAGCGCCAGACGATCAAGGAAGGCGGGTATGGCGCCCCCGGCGCGGGCCGCCGCAACGTCCTCGGCATTGGCGGCCAGAATGGTCTCGCTCCGGCTGCGGATCGCCCGCGCCATGGCCTCCAGCGCGCGGTCCTTGACCTCGGAGGTTGCCAGCGCCAGGACGCGCGCCGCCGCCGCCGCGCGACCGCCCAGATCCTTCATCTGCGTCTCAAGATCGACACCCGTATTGCGGGCTTCACGGACACCGGCCATCGCCTTCAGCTTTCTCTTTCGCAGGTCTCTTTTTCGCGAACGTCTGCCGGGTTCGGCATCGCCCTGGTGGTTCGAACCGCATCAGAGGGACCCGCCACAGCATCCTGGACCGTTGTGTCCATAGCACGAAACGGCGCCAGTGATCAGGGATCCCCCCGATCCCTTGTGATCCCCTGTGATCCTTTGCGCTCCACAGAAGCGGCTTCAGCCGCTGACCACCAGATCGTCGCGGTGAACCATCTCGGAGCGCCCGCGGACCCCGAGGATGGTCGCCACGTCGGGGGAGGAATGCCCGCGGATGCGGTTGGCATCCTCCACGTCATAGGCGACCAGTCCGCGACCGATCTCGCGCATATCCGGACCGCGCACGATCACGGCGTCGCCGCGGGCGAACTGACCCTCGATACGGATCACCCCCGCCGGCAGCAGGCTGGCGCCACCACGCAGCGCCGTCACCGCTCCGGCGTCGATGATCAGCGTACCTCTGGGTTCCAGCGAGCCCGCGATCCAGCGTTTGCGCGAGGTCACGGGATTGGCCGAGGTCAGAAACCAGGTGCAGGGGGCACCTTGGGCGATCGCCTGCAGCGGGTGGTCGATCTTGCCCGAGGCAATCACCATGTGGGTGCCGCCGGTGGTGGCGATTTTCGCCGCCTCAACCTTGGTGCGCATGCCGCCGCGCGACAATTCCGAATCTGCGTCCCCCGCCATGCCCTCGATTTCCGCGGACACATTCTCCACCACCGGCACCAGGCGGGCATTGGGATTGCCCTTGGGGGGTGCGTCATAGAGCCCGTCGATATCGGACAGCAGCACCAGCAGATCGGCACTGGCCATGGTGGCGACACGGGCAGCGAGACGGTCATTGTCGCCATAGCGGATCTCAGTGGTGGCGACGGTGTCATTCTCGTTGAACACCGGGATCGCCCGCCACTCCAGGAGCTTGGCGATGGTCGAGCGGGCATTGAGATAGCGCCGCCGCTCCTCGGTATCCTGCAGCGTCACCAGAATCTGACCGGCGCGGATGCCGTGATCGCCGAGCACCTCCGACCAGATCCGGGCCAGCGCAATCTGACCGACCGCCGCCGCCGCCTGACTCTCCTCCAGCTTCAAAGGGCCGCGCGCCAGTTTGAGCCGGCTGCGCCCAAGCGCCACCGAGCCCGACGACACGATCAGCACGTCACGACCTTCCTGGTGCAGTTTTGCGAGATCGGCGGCCAGTGCCGCCAGCCAGGCGCAGCGCACCTCGCCAGCCTGCGAATCGACCAGAAGGGAGGAGCCGACCTTGACGACGATACGGCGGAATTGATGGAGTTCCGGGCGGGACATGACACGAACTAACAGGAAACAGGGTTAACAAGCTGTTAATCGCGGCAGCTTGAACAGGCGTCGGCCTCCAGCAATACGCGTCTCACCGACACTTGGAAAGTCTTCGCCGAAGGGAGCAGGAGGAGAGTTTGAGGGGGCCAGCAGGGGAAACGGGTCAGCCTGCGCAAAGCCAGGGAGAGCCGGGAGATCTTGCAGATCGGGCACGGGACCAGGATGGGACCGTGCCCCCTGAAAATCAGGGCTGCCACTTCTCCGCCACCGCCCCTCTGGCCTTGTCCGACACCGGTGCCTCGGCGATGACTTCGACCAGCGCCCGGAGCACCTCGGCCACGCCCTCGCCGGTGACCCCCGAGACCAGAAGCGGTGTCCGGCCTGCAGCACGCCGCAGCCGATCCTTCTGCTTTTTGAGTTCTTCGGCGTCGACCGCATCGATCTTGTTGAGCGCCAGGACCTCGAACTTCCCGGTCAGATCTCCGTCATAGGCCTCCAGCTCATCGCGCACCGTGCGGTAGGCCTGGCCGGCATGGCCGGCGCTGGCATCAATCAGATGGAGCAGCACCCGGCAGCGTTCGATATGGCCGAGAAAACGGTCGCCGAGGCCGACGCCCTCATGGGCCCCCTCGATCAGTCCGGGAATATCGGCCAGCACGAATTCGCGTCCATCGGCATTCACCACCCCGAGCTGCGGATGCAGCGTGGTGAAGGGATAGTCGGCGATCTTGGGCCGCGCCGCGCTGACCCGGCTGAGAAAGGTCGACTTGCCGGCATTGGGCAGGCCGACCAGGCCGGCATCGGCGATCAGCTTGAGCCGCAGCCAGATCCAGCGCTCCTCGCCGGGCTGGCCGGGATTGGCATGACGCGGGGCACGGTTGGTCGAGGTCTTGAAATGGGCATTGCCAAACCCGCCATTGCCGCCCTCGGCCAGCACAAAGCGTTCGCCGAGCGCCGTGAAATCGTGGATCAGGCTCTCGCGGTCGTCATCGAAGATCTGGGTGCCGACCGGCACTTTGAGCACGACCGATCTGCCATTGGCGCCATGGCGATCCTTGCCCATGCCGTTCTCGCCCTTGGGCGCCTTGAAATGCTGCTGGTAGCGATAGTCGATCAGGGTGTTGAGCCCATCGACGGTCTCGAGGATGACATCGCCGCCACGGCCGCCATTGCCCCCGTTCGGCCCCCCGAACTCGATGAACTTCTCGCGACGAAACGCCACGCAGCCGTTGCCGCCGTCTCCGGAGCGGATATAGACTTTTGCCTCATCAAGAAATTTCATCTGTCGTCTCGTCTTCTGAAGGTCGTCAACACATGGCGGCCGGGATTGACCGGAAACGGATCGGCGTCGATCCCTCCTCCCTTGAAGGACCGTGCCACCGACGCAACACGGCCAGCGGGGGATCCCGGAAATCCTGAAGAACTTCTTAAGGCCGGTCCTGTTGAAAAAGCCCGAAGAAATCGCACCGCAATGCTCCCTTCATCCCGCCCGCAGCGGCCGGCTCACCACCTGTGACCTCATCGCCGCCGACCACACCACCCGTGACAGGCGGAAACGATCCACCGGAACCGATGAACCGAGCAGGTCGACGCGGGTCAGCACCACTCCGCTCCACTGGAAACCGCATTTCTCCAGGACGTTGCGCGATGCCGGATTGGCCACACGAGCACCAGCATAGAGATAGGGATCGTCGGCCTCATCAAAGAACAACGCGCTCACCGCCCACGCCGCCTCGGTGGCAAAGCCCTGCCCCCAATACGCGACGCCGAGCCAATAGCCAAGTTCAGGCCGACCCGGACATGAACGATCAATCGAAATCACGCCGATCGGCCGCCTCTCATGGGTGATGAGGAACACATTGAGTTCGCTCTGGCGGCTCACCTGGATGAACCCCACCGCGTCCGACAGAGCGTAAGGATGGGGCAGCAGACGCAGCTGCTCGGCGATGCTGCGCTCATTGGCAAGACGCGCCAGCACGGGCGCATCCCTGAACTCCAGCCGGCGCAGGGTCAGACGTGGCGTCGCAAGAATGCCGGATGTGGCCACGGAAAAGGCCGCCTTCGTGAGATCGTGCATGTCGCTCCCCCAAGCTGAAAACAGGATCCAGAACACAACGCCCTCGCACCGGATGGGCAGGGCTCTCATAGCAATGGCACGGCCCGAGCTGCCTCCAGGACGGTTCGAGACGCTTACGCAACACTCCCTTTTTCGCCGTCCGCCGCTTGTTCCATCGGAACGAAGGACGGGCCCCCGCTCGCCCCCACGCCCCTGGCAAAGCCAAAGGGGGGCGTCGTCGTCTTCGGCTGATGAGACTGAGGGCTTGAGACCTGGCGCCAGACACACAAATGCCGCGCCCTTCAAACAAAACAGTAATTGCAAACGATTACGGGGAGGCCGGTTGCCCGCCTCCCCGCTGGAGCCTCTGATATCGAAGGACTCCACCGGTCGATTCTCGACACAGCGGAATCCGACAGTGTCAAAACGCTATTCCGCTGCCTGTTCCATCATCGGTACCACCGATACGAAGGTGCGCCCGTTCGCCCGGGCGCGGAACTCAACCCGCCCCTCGATCTTGGCGAACAGGGTATGGTCCGTGCCCATACCGACGTTCAGACCGGGGTGCCAGGTGGTGCCACGCTGACGGGCAATGATATTGCCCGGGATCACGTATTCCCCGCCGAACGCCTTGATGCCAAGGCGCTTGCCTTTCGAATCGCGACCGTTGCGCGAGGATCCGCCTGCCTTTTTGTGAGCCATGGCTCGTCTCCTAAACCTTTCGTTCCCGACCGATCCCCTGACGGGACCATGTCACCTGATCGCGTCAGCGATCACTCGTCCGCCGCATCGGCGGCATCGCCCTCGACCGTGGCTTGCGCCTTCACCCGCTTCGGACGCGGTCCGATCGAAGGCAGGGCACCATCGGTCAGAATCTCCGTCACCCGCAGGACGGTCAGTTCATCGCGGTAGCCACGCTTGCGGCGCGAATTCTTCCGGCGCCGTTTCTTGAAAGCGATGACCTTCGGTCCGCGCTTGTGCTGCAGCACTTCGGCCGCAACCGAGGCCCCGGCCACCAGGGGCGCACCCAGGATCGGCGTATCACCGCCAACCACCAGAACCTCGTTCAACTGCACAATCGTGCCAACTTCACCGGCAATCTTGCCGATCTCTACAACATCATCCGGAACGACACGGTACTGCCGGCCGCCGGTTTTGATGACTGCGAACATCATTATATTCCTTACGTGTTCGATCCCGACCTCGCGACATCGTCGTCTGGGCCGGCTTTTTGTCAGTCGCCGCGGTTTTAGCGATTCTTGATTTGATGGAATTGCCACTGCTCTCACGGCTGCATCCGAAAACCAGCCAAAGCAGATGGTACCGGCGCAAGAGGCCCCGCGCCGGTTGGATGATCTATAGCCCCCGGCGAGCCGGAGTCAACATCAATCCCGCTCCGGTCCAAGCTGTCAGAAGGCCTCGCGCATCTGCGCCAGCCATGGTCCCCGGTCATGGATCCGCCGCCCGGGCAGACCGAGGCTGGCCTGGCGGAATTTTTCGCCCCTCAGCCCTGCCCTCGCGGCCTGTCCCCGCTCCTCCCCTGCCCGATCCCGGCACATTTTGGCAGAAAACGGGCTCGATCGCCGCCCTCAGAGAAGGGGATCGGGACAGCTTTGCCCAGGAATGAAACAGCCGGAAATGGTTTGAAACCAACTACTTAAGGTAACCTTACCGGCGTTCTGTGGAGGTAAAGAGCGGGTTTACGTTGCACTCTGCCGCCCGCTTGGTAGGTTTGGGGGCTGCCTGGGCTGATCAGTGAAGCCGCCCTTCCTGGTCAGCATCTTGGTGGGTGGCACGGGACCGCCAGTATTTACCGCGTCTGGCGGTCCCACCCACCCACACCTCTTCCTCCGCCGATCGCCTGAGTTCAGACCGCAGGCTCCACTCCCGCGGGCATCGCCAGCCGGCCCTCCACTCTTCTCCTGCCCCCGGCAAGCGCACGTCACAGGCATCGCGCACCCCGGCACACCGCATCGGGCTGACACGGCTTGTGTCGATTCCCATCCTCGCTTAAGAACACCGCCAACCACAGGGCCTCGCCCTGATCTGACACTCGCGAAGGAGAGGTGGCAGAGTGGTTGAATGCACCGCACTCGAAATGCGGCATAGGTGCAAGCCTATCGGGGGTTCGAATCCCTCCCTCTCCGCCACAATCACGACCGTCATGGCTGAGGCTGTCGAAAACACCAAATAAAACAGCGCATTGCGAGGAAATTGCGGATCCTGGTCCCGACCAGCACCCAATCCTCCAGGACAAACAGCTCCACGCCATCAAAACCGGAATACCGTGGGGCCCTTTGCAAGATCCCAAAGGCCTCCCACTGCTGGCGAGAGCAACCAGCCACAGGGGAATCGGGTGAAGAAATTTCATTAGGCAGCCAGGACACTTAGCAGGTATTCGTCGTTCATAGATGCCAGGTGGATGCGCTGACTGATCGAGTCGGGTCCGTTGGGTACCGGGGGTGCC
>WQYW01000083.1 GCA_009781045.1 Alphaproteobacteria bacterium | reverse complement strand
AAGAGGTCCAGTCAGCCACCGACTTCAATGGATGCTCGCGACTCGATGGGGGAACGGATCCGAATCGCACCATGAACAAAACGGAATCGCGGCGAACTTACCCACAGAAATAATCGCACCCCCTCCGCCTCCCAAGACTGGGCGATTCCGACAAAAGACAACGATAACGGAAACACCAGCAATGTCTCCAGGTGAAGGAGAGATCAGCTGGTGGGGCGACATCAAGATCGGGGCTGGCGGAACTGCCAGTGAGAGAGCCCTTGCATTGATACATGAAAAGGTCCACCTGTTCTTCGTACCAAAGCTCTACATCTTTCGAAATATTCGCGTCCCTTACAGAGCTGGCTACTATGTCAATTCGTCGCTCTTTCGCTATTTTGAGGAGATGCTCGCCGAGCTGATTGCTCAAGTGACGGTCAACGGGTTCCGAGGCATAGGAATCGGCGTGCGCTTCCCATTAGCAAATGGCTATATGTATCTTCTTCGATCTGGTGCAGAGCCGTACTTTGCGGGCCGGAAAGGCCGGGGTATCATTATCGAGGGAGCTGGCCTGATGACAACCGTTCTGCTTTCAGGCATTTCCTTTCAATTGTGGTTCAAAGAAGGCACACTTCCTGATGCGGAGCGTAGAAGTGATCAATAGAACGCTCCGGATACTTGTTGACTTCGATCCACTCGGAATTTGGAAACCAATTTGATGCATAAACGATGATACGCTTCCCGCAACGCCTGCCTTTTTCCAAAGCACCCCGGCGACTGACACTGGAACAGGCAAAAGACATTGGCAATGATGCCGCCCGCAAAGCTGGCTTGAACGAACATCTTGGCATGGTGATCGAATCAACCGACAACAGGAAGCGACCTAATTGGGTCGTTTGCTCAGCAAGTATCGGACATGGCTGGCAAATAGTCGTGGATGATGAAACCGGAGTCGCTGGCCCTCTGATTGAGCGCCCGGGAAGACTGGGTCCGAAGCGCACATGAGGCCAGGCGGTAGCCTTCCGTCACATTTTTCCGTTCATTCCGAACCGAACGCCGCGCAAAAGCCGCGCGCGCCCTAAGGCGCGTCGACCAGCACCAGTTCCGAATCCTGCCTTGCCGTGATCCTGAGAACAGCCTCGTCATGGATCGCCAGGCCATCGCGCGCATTGACCACCACGCCATTGACCTCGATCTGGCCTGTCGCCGGCACCAGATAGAGATGGCGCGATCGATCCGCCTCATAGCTGGCACTCTCACCAGCCACCAGCGTAGTCGCCAGCACCCGTGCATCGGCCCGGATCCGCAACGCCTCGGTGTCGCTGTCAAACCCGCTCGCCAGCGTCACCAGTCTTCCCGAGCGGTTGTCCTTCGGGAAGGGCCGGGTGCCCCAGCTCGGCTCGCCACCACGCTCAGTGGGCTCGATCCAGATCTGGAAGATCGTCGTCGTCACCTTCTCCAGATTATATTCCGAATGCCGGATGCCGCTGCCGGCGCTCATCACCTGCACATCGCCGGCTTCCGTCCGTCCCTTGTTGCCGAGACTGTCCTGGTGGCTGATCGCCCCGGCACGCACATAGGTGACGATCTCCATATTGGCGTGCGGATGGGGAGGAAAGCCGGTGTCCGGCGCAATCTCATCATCGTTCCACACCCGCAACGTGCCGTGGCTCATCCGGTCGGGGTCATGGTACTGCGCGAAAGAGAAGTGATGCCAGGTCCTGAGCCAACCGTGGTCAGCCGATCCGAGTCTGGCGAAGGGTCTGAGTTCAATCATGACAGGCTCCTGAAGGTTGTTGCAAGAGGTGTGCGTCCAAATCCTGGCACAGGCAAGACCCGTTGTCCGGGTTGAACAGGACGGTTGACAGAATTGGCAGTCGCCGGTTCGGGTCGGGAGCGTGTGGTTCCGACAGGGAACGCGCGGCACGGCTGCCCCTCCCGGATGCCGGTCTGTCGCCCCGCCCGCGCGCCCACGGTCGCTCCACACCACGATCCTCGAACAGGCACCTCCCGCCTGACCTGCGAGCCGGTTCCGGACCCGAGGTGCAGGCGGGGAGAGTGATTCGCGAACAACCGCAGGTTTCGAGATACATCCAGCTTGGCCACCCATCCCGGACTTCACGGAGGATGGCTCCTGCATGTCTCATGCGGCCATCCCCTGTGCCCGGCACCGTTACACAAACGTAGTCGTCTACTCTTAACAAATTCACAACCAGCTACTCTGCACGCAATTCCAGGACTCTATTGCCTGTCTTCCGCTGCAAAGACTTACTTCAAATTTGCTATTCATTGCTGCAGAAGACCTTACCGATCACGCGAGGTGCCGCATCGCGTCAGCGCCAGGACAAGACACTGCGCAGACCTCGCTTCGGGGCAGCCGCGCTGCCCCCAGCCACCGGACACCCGATTTGGCATCCGGCTCCCGATCCTGGCCGCGATGCCTCCTGCGCGACAAATCATGCTTCCTGGTTTTGGCGTTCAATGGGCCTTGTTCGTACCCTGCCGGTATCCATACGATCCGCAACAGAGATCATTGATCGTCCCGCCGATGCTTTTTGCGGTTCGATCTCATTCGGAAATAGAATACGCTTCAATAAGTCCCACTTCTCACCGTTCAGCCACAAATCTGTGCTTCCTTGCGCCGCTCTCGGCCAGACTGCAGATACCCATCGCAGCAAAGAATATTCCTGCTCTTTTGTGCTTTCGGTAGCCGACTCCCTCGCACTATCGCGATTGGCAGCGCTACCAGAGCTGGTTCTTTGTCGATGAGGAAGTCTGTTATGTCACTTATCGGATAACCTATTTACGTTGCTTCGGTTTCGGAGATATCCGTTTCGATCATGACGACTTCGGCAATGATGATTTCTGTGCCTGGGGCTGTTGCGCCCCCGCGGGCGCACCGGTCTCGGCGCCTTCCTCGAAGTCAGCGATTTCGGACGTCGAGGTTTCCGAGGCTGCTTCGTGTTTTGCGCGTTCTGCAGCTTCCCTTCTCTTATCTCGGGCTTTCTTTGAACTTCTGGCGGTCGCTGCTTTTCCGGAGTCCGATTTGGCATATCGCGTTTGGGATTCTTTCACCCCTGCCTTTGTGCCGGCCGTTGAATGCTCTTTGCAGCAATATTGGTGATTCCGATAGCAGCTCTTGCAGATCACCAAGACCGTGATCGCGCAAGCTTTGAGCGCGCACCTGAACGTGCGCCCCTCCCGCTCGCCTTCGGGCTCGCAGTCTTGTTCTGATCTTCGCATTTCATGCACATGGGCGGGCTCCATGCGGAACGCCGCGGGGGAAGGAAAACGATCGACGGAACGCTGGAACCATGCCAGCTCTGCAGGTACTGCGTCCCGTGATCAGGGGCGGCGCCTGCGGGCGCCGACCGGCGCGACATCGAAGACACGGCCAAGTGAATGTCGATGTGGCATCTGGTTCTGCGGCTCTGCGACCCCTCTACCGCGGGGACGCAGGCAGTGTTCGCCCGAACTGTCATCGACGAGGTCCGGACCGCCATCAAAGACTGGCGCGGATTCGCGTCCCAGGCGAGTGTCGGAGAAAGCCAGACCGACAAAGTCGCTCGCCTTCTAACCTTCGACTGACCGGAAACGGCAAACGGCAGCACCCGGGACATGCCCTCTGTATCCGGCACCATCGCCGCGCGGCACGCAAGGGAGGATCCGCGCGACCTGACAACTCGCCCGCCCCACGCTTGCGGAAAGGCGGCGATGCGAGGTTCCCCCATTGCGCCATTCTGTTGCGTGACGGTGGACGATTCGGGCAGGCTCGACAGGATCCGGACCGCAAGCCCGCTGCCTTGCCGCCAGCAGGACACACTGGCGCCCCTCTCCAGCACTGGAGCTGCTGTCAGCCGACACGATGAGGCGGGTTGGGCCTTGCGGCAACGGGTCGCCAAAGGCGCCCTCCAGCTGTCTTCTTTGCCGGGGACCGCAACACTGGAACCTCCTCAACAAATGCGAGAGCAGCATCGCACAGAATGCCGAAATCTTTCCATGAACCGGTCCCGGGCAGGTTGACGCTATCATAGACCTGCTGGCAAACCATCCCGAACCAATAGCCCATCCTCTGCACAAACCCGATTGCCGCCGAACCGGAGCAGCAGCCACGAAGACCCGGAAGGCTGGGGGTGTGGGCCAGCAATCCCATGCGCAAACGATCCCTGCCCTTGCAGCAGCGCTCTCAGGCTCAAAAAAGTGCTGCCTGGCGAACAGGCCGTGAGTCCACTCAACAGCGTTCCTCCACCAGCCTGCCCAGGCAGCAGGATAAAGCGACCGCACCGCAGCGCAGTGCATGGTCGAGGCACGCACATGCAGCCGAACCGCGCAACGGCGGTCACGCCGTGGTTTCGGACCGGCCACAATGCCACCCGCCTTTCGTGCACCACCCGCCCCGCCCGGCCTGATCCAGGCGATTGCCCGTATGAGCACAATCTGTTACAATCTCTCACCTGACCCCACAGACATGACGCCGTTGCGCAGCAGGTCGGGCAAAACGCGGCAGACAACGGAAGCTCGCACTCGAAACCGCAGGCACAAGCCCCAACTTCCGCGAAACCGCACCATGACCACCAGATCGACGGGAATTTTAAACCAGCTGATCCAGGACGCGCTCCGCTATCTTGCCGCCGGAGACGACGGACCCTCGCTCGAAAATAGCAGAACGCGGGCGCAAGGCGTTGCGTGAACTTTACCTCCGGACCGAGGCGGCAACGCTTGAGGCCGCCATCGCGCTGTCGAAGAGCCCTGACAATACGATGAAACGGCTCGGGGCCGACATTCTTGGGAACAATGGAGAGTGGTCCGACAATCCCGGCGGCGTCTTCACAGGAGGAACGCTACCGCGCACTTGAGGCGCTGCTCGAGACCGAGATGGCAGCACTGAAGCGAGCGTTCTTGCCGACGTCTGCTGCGCATTTCTCCCGCTCGAAGACCCCCGTGCGGTGGCGCTGGTGTTGCCCCTGATCAGCCATTCCTGCGCCAGCGTTCGCTCAGCTGTCGCTTCTGCACTTACCGGCCAAGACGATGAGTCCGCGATAACCGGACTGATCCGGCTTTCATCCGATCCTGATGAAGACGTCCGCCATTGGGCAACCTCCGGCCTCGCACGGACCGACGCCGACAGTACCGCGATCCGGGCTGCCCTTTTCGCCGGCCTCGACGACAGCTCTGCCAACGCCAGAAATGAGGCCATCCACGCTCTTGCAGCCCGCCAGGACAGTGCGGTGCTGCCCTTCCTTGCCCGCCAACTGGCCGGACCGCGACCGCATGCCTTCCTTGCGGACGCCCGCCAGCTGGCCGACCCCGCTTTATGCCCGGCGCTGCTGCAAGGCCGGGACAACGATTTCGGGCGGTCCCCGTTCGCCGGAGACGCTTTACTTCAGGAACTGCTGGAGCGAAGCAAGCGCCGCAGGCGGCTGTCAACTGACCGACAGATGAAAATACGAGCGATTTTTCGCCCGCACTCACGCGCCTCAAGGAGCAGAAGCTTTAAGGGGGCGCGCTCCGGTCGCGACCGTCCCCCCTTGGCGAAACAGCGACACACAATTTCCGCCAGGGGCACAAGGTACAAAGCTCTGGCATCGTCCGCCCCTGACACATTGAGCCAGCAGGGCAAAGCACACAGCCTGCCCTTCCGGGCGGGCACAGCCACCAACCCCGCGCCAGGCGGTCCCGCTTTCCCCATGTGAGGCGGCGTCAACGCGCCAAAGCCAATCGTTTCGGTTCCCTGCCATCCTGCCGCGAGCAACCGGT
Organism: Alphaproteobacteria bacterium; assembly: GCA_009781045.1. Classification (GTDB taxonomy): domain Bacteria; phylum Pseudomonadota; class Alphaproteobacteria; order Rhizobiales; family Xanthobacteraceae; genus Bradyrhizobium. The sequence goes on along the minus strand of WQYW01000083.1, from coordinate 17,792 downwards.
TCGAACCTGAGCGGACAAGCGCTTCTCAGGTTTTGGCGCTCTCGCTTGAGCTGCCGCCGAGCCCGGTCATCGAGACGAAGAGATCCTGCATCCGCGCCGCAAGGCTGGGGTCGAAGCTGAACCAGCTGCGGATCAGCGATTCCGGCGCGATCTTGTCGATATTGGCCATCATCTGCTGCTGCAGCCGGTCCATCACTGCCGCCTGCATCGGCTCCACGTCGGGAAACCCGAAAAACTGCCTGGCCTCCTGGGGCGAGCAGTCGATCTGAATATTAACTTTCACATTCCCCTCCTGATCGGGCAGGTCTGGCGGGCAAACCGCGTCAGACCGGTTTCAGTTCGGATTCAGTTCGGATTTCAGTTCCTTGGGACTGAGGTCGTAGGCGGCGATCTGGCGTGCCCTCTCGGAATGAAGCTTGGCGCTGTGGTTGGTGGCAAACATCACATAAACTGCGGGCAAAACAAACAGGGTAAACAGGGTGCCGATCGACATCCCGGCCACCACCACCAGCCCGATCGAGAAACGGCTGGCCGCTCCCGCCCCGCTCGCGGTCAGAAGCGGGATCAGGCCGGCGACCATGGCCGCTGTGGTCATCAGAATCGGGCGCAGCCGGATCCGCGCCGCCATCTGGATCGCGGAACGGCGGTCGCGGCCCTCGTTGATCTGCAATTCCCTCGCAAATTCAACCATCAGGATGCCATGTTTGGTGATCAGACCGACCAGTGTCAACAGTCCGACCTGGCTGTAGATGTTGATGGTCGCGACCCCGAAAAACAGCGGCAGCAGGGCACCGACGATGGCCATCGGCACGCTGACCATGATCACCATCGGATCGCGCAGGCTTTCGAACTGCGCCGCCAGCACCAGGAAGATGATGATCAGGGCAAAGCCGAAAGTGATGGCGAGCTGGTTGCCTTCCTGGACATATTGCCGGCTGTCGGCAAGATAATCATGGCTGAAGCCCTGGGGCAGTTTCGCTGCCTGCTGCTCAAGGAACTCAACTGCGGTACCGATCGTGATCCCGGGCATCGGCACCGCCGAGAACGTCGCCGCATTGAGCTGGTTATGATGGGTCAGGGCATTGGGATCGGTCGCGGTCTCGACGGACACCACGGTCGACAGCGGCAATTGCCGCCCCGTCGCGGTGGTCACATAATAGCCTTCCAGCGATTGCGGCGACAGCCTGTCGGCCCGCGGCACCTGGGGGATGACCTGATAGGAACGGCCCTCGAGATTGAAGCGGTTGATGTAATTGCCGCCGAGCAGCACCGCCAGCGTGGTGCCGAGATTCTGCATATTGACGCCGAGATCCTGGGCCTTGGTGCGGTCGATGCGCACCCGGACCACCGGCTGGTCGAAGGCCAGATTGCTGTCGGTGACGATGAAGAGGCCGCTTTCGGTGGCTGCTTTCTTCAACGCCTCCATCTGCTCATAGAGTGCCTCAAACCCCGAGGTCGAGTTGATCACCATCTGCACCGGCATGCCGCCGGGACCCCCGGGCAGGGATGGCAGAGCGAAGGCGAGAGCCTTGACGCCCTCGACCTTGTCGAACTCCTTCTGCACCAATGGCATCATCTTCTTGGCGGTGCGGGTGCGCTCGTTCCAGGGCTTGAGCAGGGCTGCGGCAATACCGCCCTGCTGGCCGGCGATGCCGTTGATGACGAAACGGATCTCGGTTTCGGGGAAGGTCTGTAACGCCCGGTCGAGCTTCTCACCATAATGGTCGAGATAATCGATATTGGCGTATTTCGGGGCCTTGGTGATGGCAAAGATGGCGCCCTGATCCTCCTCGGGTGCCAGTTCCTTCGAACTGTTCATATAGAGGAAGGCGACGATGCCGAGGATCGACACCGCAAACATCGCGGTAACCATGGTATAGTCGAGCGAACGGTCGAGCATGCGCCCGTAGCCGCGCGCCAGCGACCCGAACAGATGGTTGACCTTGTCGGCAAACCAGCCCTCATCGGCGTTTTTAAGGAACACCGAACACATCATCGGCGACAGCGTCAGTGCCACCACTCCCGAGACGATCACCGAACCGGCGAGCGTGAAGGCGAATTCCCGAAACAGCGCCCCGGTGACGCCGCCGAGAAAGCCGATCGGAGCATAGACTGCGGCCAGCGTGATCGTCATCGAAATCACCGGACCGACGATCTCCCGCGCCCCCTGCAGGGCCGCCTGCACCGGCGGCAGTCCATCCTCAAGATGGCGGTGGATATTCTCCACCACCACGATGGCATCGTCGACCACCAGACCAATCGCCAGCACCATGGCCAGCAGCGTCAGCAGGTTGAAGCTGAAACCCATGATCAGCATCAGGGTGACGACGCCGACCAGCGACAGCGGGATGGTGACCACGGGAATGACCACCGAACGCAGGGAGGCCAGGAACAGGAAGATGACGACGATGACGATGACCACGGCTTCGGCAATGGTCTTTTCGACCTCATCGATCGAGGACTGGATGAATTTGGTCGAGTCGAAGGCGACCTTCATCTTTAGGGAAGGCGGCAGGTTGCGCTCAATGTCCGGAAACAGCGCCCGCACCCCCTGGACCAGGGACAGCGGGTTGCCCTGGGGGGTGGCCTGGATGCCGATGAAGATGGCGTGTTCGCCGTTGAGGGCCACGGACGCATCGGCGCTCTGCGCCGCCAGTTCGACGGTCGCGACATCCTCCAGACGCACGAAACCGCCGTCCTTGGCCTTGACGATCATCTTCTTGAACTGCGCCACGTCGGCAAGGTCGGTGTTGGTGGTGATATTCGAGACGGTGAGATAGCCTTTGGTCTGGCCGGCCGCGGCCTGGAAATTGTTGGCGGCGATGGCAGCCGCCACGTCGGTCGCCGAGACATTGCGCCCCGCCATCCGGACCGGATCGAGCCACAGCCGCATGGCGAAGTTCTGGCCGCCGAGAATATCGGCGGAGGCAACGCCGTCGACCGTCGACAACACCGGCTGCACCACCCGGGTGAGATAATCCGAGATCGATGGACCGGACAATTCGCTGGAGGAAAAGCCGATATACATCACCGCCGTGGTCTGGCCGGTCGACTTGGTGACGATGGGATCGTTGGATTCTTTCGGAATCAGGTATTTGACCGAATTGACCTTGGCCATGACCTCGGTGAGTGCCTGATTCGGATCAAAATTCAGGCGGATATAGACCTGGATCGTCGAGGTCCCGAGCACCGAGGACGAGGTGATATAGTCCACCCCCTCGGCGGAGGCCACCGCCTGTTCGATCGGCGTGGTGATGAAGCCCCCGATCAGCTCGGCCGAGGCCCCGGGATAGACCGTGGTGATATTGACCACCGTGTTCGACAGTCTGGGATACTGCCGGATCGGCAGCATCATCGCCGCCCGCAACCCGACGAGGAGAATCAGCAGGCTGACAACGATCGACAGAACCGGCCGTTTGATGAAGATGTCGGTGAAAACCATCGCGTCGTTCTCTCGGTCGACCTTGAGGACGACCTCTTGGGTGTTGGGATCAAGGCACGCCCGGACAGGATGTCGGGCGCACCTCGATTAAGGAATCAGGACGGACGCTGTCAGTAGCGCGGCAGCTCGGCGGGAAGACCCGGGATCGGGTCGGTCGAGATCAGGACCTCCATGTCGTTCGCCAGCTTGATCTGGCCTACCGCCACGACCCTGTCGCCGACACTGGCGCCGCGCAGGATCTCAACCCGTCCATCGACGCGCTCTCCGGTCTGGACGAAGCTGCGCTGCACGCGCAGCTTCGTGGTCTCACCCTGCTTGTCCTCCACAACCCGGAACACCGAATCGCCCTGCAGGGTATAGGTGACTGCGGTCTCCGGCACCGTGATGACCGGAGCCTTCTCGGGCAGCACGATTGTGGTGGTGACGAACATGCCGGGCTTGAGGATATTGTCGGGGTTATCGATGGTGGCCTGGAGATGGATATTGCGGGTGTCACTCGAGACCTGGGGTTCGATCGTGGTGATCCTGCCCTCGAAAACCCGGCCGGGATAGGCATCGACCCTGAGACGGACGATGGCGCCGACCCTGATCTGCCCCGAGTCTTTCTCGGTCACGGTGAAGTTGGCCCACAGATGCGACAAGTCGGTCAGCGACACGATCGGCGTTCCCGCGGTCAGAAACTGCCCGACCTCAACCCGGCGCACGCCAAGTTCCCCCTCGAAGGGCGCACGCACCAGCTTCTGCGAGATCAGCGCCTCGGTCCTGGCGATGCCGGCCTGCGCCTGATCGAAGGCGGCCTGCGCCTGATCGACCGTCGCCTGGGGGCCAAACTGCCGCGCCGCCAGCTGTTTGGCACGATCGAGCGAGAGCTGGGCAATGGTCGACTGGGCCCGGAAATTGGCCAGATCGCCCTGCTCCGGAGCATCGAACAGCTGCACCAGCGGCGTGCCGGCGCGGACATGGCTGCCGGGCTGGAACATGATCGCAGTGACCCGGGCATTGACGTCGGCGGTGACATTGACCTGGTGGACGGCGGCAAGTTCGCCGACCGCGGTGAGAAGATTGGGCAGCACCTCGGACTTCGCCTCGACGACGCTGACCACCGCCGGCTTCGACTTGGCGGCATCGAGAAACTGTTTGATCATGCCTTCCTTGAAGGCCAGGAACTTCACCAGCCCTGCAACCAGGAGCAGCAGCACGAAGGCGACGATCCCGAACCACAGCATCGGCCGGGTGGCGCGCTGCGGCCGCTCCCCGATTGCGGTCCAGTCGCTGTCGGAACTGCCGAGCGGCTTGCCTGAGATCTTCTGTTCAGTGACGACGTTCATGTCTTCCTCACGGGCGCTGCCGCCTTGATCCGGAAAGGCGGGAATTCAGTCCTGTTTTCAGTCCACTGCCACCGGCTCGGGCGCTGTGGCGAGATGCGCGGCAATCGCCGCATCATGAAGTCCGATGCCACGCAGCAGGAATTCGCATAACTGCCGTTCCAGCGCGCGGGGGTCGTTGCCATAGCCGAGGCTGGGCGTAGCCGACAATCCGGTCAGGGCCGCCATCATCACGGTGTGATGGGCGAACCAGAACAGATTGAAGGGGTCACATCCCGGATCCCGCGCGTCACCAGCGGCCACGGCGCGCTCCAGGGAAGCGGTGAATATGTGCCCGATCATTTTCTCGACCTTGGCATAGAGGTGGCGGGCGAGTTCCCCATCGTCGAGCTGGCTTGATGCCAGAAGACGCAGGCGCTGCGCCTCCTCCACTTCCGGCCGGGCCACGATCTGGATGAAATGGCGCACCATGCCGCAGGTCAGCTGCACCAGGGTCGCGGTCGATGGCGGGCACTCCAGGAGATCAACCAGGGCCGGGGTGGCCTCGCATTCCTCGGCCAGGATTTCGGCGTAAAGCACTGCTTTCGAAGAGAAATGTTTGAACAGCAGGGCCTCGGAAATGCCAGCGGCGGCCGCCACGCTCCGGGTCGTGGTGCCAGCATAGCCATGAAGGGCAAAACAGCGCCGGGCGGCTGCCAGAATCAGCTGCCGCCGGAGGTCGCCGGTCAAACGGGGCGAGGTCATTCGGGTGAGTAACCACTCACTGACCGCAAAGTCAAGGCCAGTATTGCGGCACCGCATCCCTAGGTCGTGACCAGGGGACATCAAGGCCAAAGGAGGCCTCAACGGCCGATTCCCCCTTTCGGCTTGCAGGATCCGCCGCTCCGGATTGCCCCCGTAAACTGCGGAACCGCAGAACGCTCCCCCGCCCGGAATCAGGATTTGAGACGACGGTGCCACCCCCTTCATCTTTTTCAGGAATTTTCCGCATCCCGGAATTATCATTCCGATAACGCCTGTTCAACCTCCTGAAGGCCCGCGCCCGCCCTGGTCACGGACGTGTAACAATAACCGCATAAACCTTGCAGTTGCGAGGTCTTCCTCCCCCATTCGCGGCCGGGTCGCTGCCTGTCGGTAGCGCCCGATTCAGGAAGCCCCGCTTATTCTTCCGCCTCCCAAGTGTGGAGACTCTGGCGATTGCCGGGCCATGATGATAAGCGAGCGGGCCAACCCGCACCTCGCAGCCGTCACGGCAGGCTTTTTCAATATTCAATCGTGGACACCTCATGCAGGCACTTTTCATCGGACAGAGCTATATCGACGTCACATTCATCACCGACCACATGCCGTCCGGAGACGAAAAATACGTCGCTTCGGCCTATGCCGTTTCCTTCGGCGGCAACGCCGTCACCGCGGCCTTCTGCTGCGCCAAGCTCGGCATCGTACCCGACCTGATCGCCACCATCGCCGATGACTGGCTCGGCCATATGTTCCAGGACATGTGCACCAAATACGGCATTCCGCTCCATGGGCGAAAGGTTAACACTTCCTCGCTGTCCTTCATCATGCCCAAGGACGGCAAGCGCGCCATCGTCCGCTGCCGCGACGACCACCACCTTCACCCCTTCCCGATCCTCAATCTCGAAGGCTGCCGCGCCCTTCATGTCGACGGCCATCAGCCCGATGCCGCCAAGCACTATGCCAAAGTGTGCCGGGATTCCGGGATCCTGACCTCCTTCGACGGCGGAGGACTGCGCAGCGACACCCATGAACTCCTCGGCCTGATCGATGTCGCCATCGTCGCCGAGCGCCTGTGCGAACAGATGAATCTCGAGCCCGGCGCAATGCTCGATTACCTCAAGAGCCGCGGCTGCCGCATCGGCGGCGTCACCATGGGCGAGAAGGGCCTGGTCTGGTACAACGAGAAGGGCGAGGTTGGCACCCTGCCGGCACTGCCCGTCCCCAGTGCCCGCGTGCTCGACACCTCTGGCGCCGGCGACGTTTTCCACGGCGGCTACCTCTATTCCTACCTCGCCAACCCCGACAAAAGCTGGCACGATCATTTCGACTTTGCCCGCTCGGCTTCCGCGATCAAGGTGCAGCATCTCGGCAACGAGGCTGGATTGCCGAGTCACGACGACATCACCCATGTCCGGCAGGAATTCGGCATCGCCGCCTAGAGCCACGGAAAACCAGCCAATCGCCTGTGCGGCAGCGTCTTTGCGCCTTTCTGACGCAACACGTGCCGCTGCGGGCGGTTCTTCTTTCCCGGCTCTGGGTTCAGCACAACTCCCGCCTTCGATTTTCTCGAATGGATGGTGTCTGCCGGTTGCAAAGGCACCATCCATTCCCGAAAACAGCATGCACAAGTAACCGGGGAGATTTCTCAACCTCCCCCTCTTTCTGTCGCCAATCGCCTCAGGTTGACCAGACAGCCCTGACGGCTGCCGCGACCGGCTGGCCTCTGTTGCAGTCAGGAGATCCGCCGGAGCCCTCTCACGGCCGCAAACCTGCCCGGCACAGGCGAGGCTCACCTCCTGACACAACTCACCTCGCTGCGCATACGCGCGCATTTGACGATCCCCTTCTCATCCAGTTGCCGGATGATTTCCGCGAGGAAATTTTCTCTCTGCGCCATGGTCCGCAGTCCGCCCACGTCGCCACGCGCGGCCGAGGCCTCGTCCCAGTCCAGCGGCCTGATCTTGTCGGTAATGCGCAGGATCAGGCAGGCGGCCACAAGTGTATAGCCACTGGGACCAACCTTTGAGCCCGTATCTTCCCTCCTGATCTCGCTGAGCAGGGCCGGTATCGCTTCAAGCCCTCTACTCTCTATCCTGAGGTAATTCTCGGAAGAAGAGCTGCTTCCAAGTGGCAGACATGGCCGCTTCGCCAATCGCCTCGCCTGGGCGAAGATCCACCTTGAACGAGGCGGTTTGCGGTCCTCTCCGGCACGCGGCCAATTCAGGATCACCGAGCGTGGGCGTAAAGTTCTCGCCAGCCCACCGTCGATTATTGACATCAAATTCCTGGAGGCTTTCCCGGAATTCCGGGAATTTCGCAGCCGGACCACGGAGTCTGCGGTCGCCCCGATTGAGGTTCCTGAAGGAGAGACGCCGGAAGAGGCATTGGAAGCAGCATATCATCGTCTTAATGCGGGTCTGGCGTCCGAGATATTGGAGCGGGTAAAGGCGGCTCCCCCGCGGTTCTTCGAGCAGCTCGTCGTCGAATTGCTGTTGAAAATGGGCTACGGCAGAAACGGCGGCACTGGCGAGGCGGTCGGAAAATCGGGAGACGAAGGCATTGATGGCATCATCACCGAGGACCAGCTGGGGCTGGAGACGGTCTACCTCCAGGCCAAGCGATGGGAAGGCACGGTTGGCCGCCCCGAAATTCAGAAGTTCGTTGGGGCCTTGCACGGCCGACGCGCCCGCAAGGGGGTCTTCATCACCACAGGCTCTTTTTCGTCTGATGCGGTCAGTTACGTTCGCTCCATAGACCCGCGGGTTGCGCTCATTGATGGCACCCAGCTTGCGAAATTCATGATCGACTTCAACGTTGGAGTCACCCCCAACCGATCTTATGAGGTCAAGAAGATCGATTCCGATTACTTCGAGGAAATTGACGACTGAACGTGGCGCCGACGAAACGGCCTGCGCATTGCGAACTGATTTCACCCGGATCAGCCAGCTTTGGCGCCACCTGCACGATTGCGGCAGCACCCGCTCTCTCCGGGTGGCAATTCAGGCAACGTCGCAGAACCGGTTCCGGGGAACAGCTCAGCGCCTCACAGAGCGAGCGGCGCACGGATCCGCTTGGATCCGACGCGCCGCTCCCTCAAGATAGAAGGCCGCCAGCCTCCCGCACGCAGGCTGTCACTTCAGCGCGCTTTTGAGGTCAAACTTTTCGTCGGCCGCCTGCTCCGGCGTGATCTCGCGTTTCATGCCGAACAGTCTGCGGCCGAACATGTGATCTCCGGAACGGTTGACCGATTCGATGCCGAGGAGCTTTTCGGCACGGTAGCAGAAGACGGAGAACGACTTCGACTCCGGCTTGCCACGCAGCACCACCTGGTCATAGCCGGCCGTGAGACCGACGATCTGAAGCTTGTCCTCGCCCTGATCGCTCCAGAACCAGGGTTCGGCATCATAGGCCTGCCTGTCACCGGTCAGGCGTGCAGCCAGGCAGCGGGCCTGATCGGTGGCGTTCTGGACCGATTCCAGGCGGAGCGAGGTGCCAAAGCGCGGGCTGGCAAACAGCGCACAATCCCCCATCGCCGAAATATCGGGATCCTCGGTCTGGAGATATTCGTCGACGATGATGCCGGCCCCGACCGCAAGCCCCGCGTCTGCCGCCAGTTCGATATTGGGCAGGACGCCAATGCCGACCACCACCAGATCGGCTGCCAACAGGTTGCCGTCACTCAACCGCACCCCAGTGACGTGACCGCCTTCCGCCTCAATGGCGCTCACCCCAAGCCCGAGATGAATCCGGATCCCGGCATCGCGGTGGCGGCCCTGAAAATATTCCGACACTTCGCTGGTTACCGCGCGGCCCATGACGCGCGGGGCGACTTCGACCACGTCCACCTCCAGTCCCTTGATCCGGGCGGTGGCGGCAAATTCCAGACCGATGAAGCCGGCGCCGATGATCACGACCCGTTTCCGGGTCGGCAGCATCTGGCGCAGGGCCACGCTGTCGTCGAGATTGCGCAGATAGCGCACATCCGGCAGATCGGCATTGGGCATATTGAGCAGGCGGTTGCGCGCACCGGTCGCCAGCACCAGATGGCCATAGCCTAGCTGAAGACCCGAGGCCAGGCGCAGTTTGCGTGCCCCCCGGTCGATCGCCACCACCCGTCCCGACACCAGTTCGATTTTCTGCTCGACGTAGAATTCCGCAGGGCGGAAAAACAGTGCCTCCAGTTCAACCTGCCCCTTGATGAAGGCCTTGGAGAGCGGCGGCCGCTGATAGGGTGGATGGTCCTCATCGTTGATGAGGCCGATCCGCCCGTCAAACCCAGCCTGGCGCAGAGAGGCGGCAAGCTGAAAACCGCCATGGCCGGCGCCGACAATAATGACGGACATTTGTGTCATCGCAGATCTCTTCTCCTCGATTCCCGGTTTCCCCTGCCGGTCCTTGCAGACGTAATCCATTGTCTTTTCAATGGAATTGTGCTTGTCTCCGGTCTGTCGGGTGAGGCTTTGCTTACCAGAAAAACGCCATCCATGGCGTTGATCGGGCACAGTGGCCACGAAAATGTCGGCTGATGCCGGCTTTGAGTGCGGCAACCATCCGCGAGCCCGATGGCAATCGCTCCTCGGCCTCTGGTGTCAAACCACGGAATGCGGCAAAGGGAGGCGGCAGAGGAGCGCGGGCTTGAGGGCGCAATCGGGACGGCTGACAGAGTGAGCGATCTTCCCACCATACTGGTCTTCGACTCCGGCCTTGGCGGGCTTACGGTTTTGCGTGAGATCGTCACCGCCTGCGCCGCTGCCCGCTATGTCTATGTCGCCGACGACGCCTTCTTCCCCTATGGCCAGCACAGCGAGGCCGAGATCATCGGCCGCGTGGTGCCGCTGATCGGGGAATTGATCGCCCTCCATGGTCCCGACATCGTCGTCATCGCCTGCAATACCGCCTCGACCCTGGTGCTGCCCCATTTGCGCGAGGCTTTTGCTGTGCCCTTTGTCGGCACCGTGCCGGCGATCAAGCCGGCCTGCGCGAAATCGAAAACCCGGCGCGTTTCGGTGCTCGGCACCACCGGAACCGTGGAGCGCGAATATACCAGGCTTCTGATCCGCGATTTCGCGCAAGGCAGCGAGGTCACCCTGGTCGGCTCCGCCGCCCTGGCATCGCTCGCGGAAGCCGCCCTGCACGGCGGCCAGGTCGCCGACCCCGCCATCCTGGCCGAGATCCGGCCCTGTTTTGTTGGTGATGCGCAGGATCCGGCCGCGCGCACCGACACCATCGTGCTGGCCTGCACGCATTATCCGCTGCTGCTGGAGCGAATGAAAAATCTGGCGCCCTGGGCGGTGGACTGGATTGACCCCGCCCCGGCGATTGCCCGCCGCGTCACAGCTCTTCTGGGCCAGGAAAAGAGCGATCCAGGACGAAGCGAGGCGGATCTGCCGCCGCCGCAGATGATCTTCACCTCACACCGCGCCCATCCTCTCGGCGCGGCGTTGATGCCCTTTTTCGGGGGACATCTGCCGCTCCAGACAGCGGCAGATGTCTGATCAGCAACAGCGGAACCGGCCGCCGCTGCCGAAGGAATAGCGCGCATCCTGCCGCTCCCGGAAGAACTCCTCATAGGTCATGATCGGTTCCTCCGGGTGGGTGAGTTTGCGATGCGCCACGTAGGTCTCATAATCGGGAATCCCAATCATGAGACGCGCGGTGCGCACCGTCCATTGCGGCAACTGCATCAGATCAAGCACGCGCGGTTTCCCCCCCATACCCGACCTCGATTGCGGTCGGTGTCGGGCTGCCCAGCGCCTTGACGATATAGATGACGCCGGCGACCAGCATCGACAGCACCACCACCACGAAAGCAATGGTGAGCCAGAGGTTGACATAGTTGTTCAGGGCAATCTGGCTCATCTCGGCAAGGCTCTTCGCCGGAGCCAGGACCTTCCCCTCTGCCACGCCATTGCTGTATTTCTGCGCCAGGGCCCAGAACCCGTCAGGGGCAGGATAGAATATCTTCTGATACCCGGCGGTCAGCGTGCAGACCACGAGCCATGCTGTGGGAACGATGGTGACCCAGGAGTAACGCCCGAGCTTCATCTTGAACAGCACCACCGTGCACATGATCAGGGCAATGGCGGCCAGCATCTGGTTGGAGATACCGAACAGCGGCCACAGGGCTTTGATGCCGCCGAGCGGGTCGACGACGCCCTGGTAGAGGAAATAGCCCCAGCACGTCACCGCCAACGCCGAGCCGACCACGTTGTTGATCCAGCTGGTGGTGTCCCGGAATGCCGGAACCACGGCACCGCCAAGATCCTGGATCATGAAGCGGGCGACACGGGTGCCGGCATCCACCGTGGTGAGGATGAACAGGGCCTCAAACAGGATGGCGAAGTGATACCACACCCCCATCATTTTCTGGCCGAACAGGCCGGTCAGACCGGACAGGATATGGGCCATACCGACCGCGAGCGTCGGCGCTCCGCCGGTCCGCGACAGGATGGTGTTCTCGCCGACATCCTTGGCGATCTGGGTCAGCTGATCCGGGGTGATGACGAAGCCCCAGCTCGAAATCACCTGCGCCGCATGGGCGACGTCGGTGCCGATGGTGCCCGCCGGGCTGTTCATGGCGAAATAGGTTCCCGGCTCAATCACGCCCGCCGCCACCATGGCCATGATGGCCACGAAGGATTCCACCAGCATGCCGCCAAAGCCGATGAACGGTATCTGCCTCTCGTCCTCGATCATCTTCGGCGTAGTTCCCGACGAGATCAGAGCGTGGAAACCCGACACCGCGCCGCAGGCAATGGTGATGAACAGGAACGGAAACAGCCCGCCCGACCACACCGGCCCGCTGCCATCGATGAATTTGGTGAAGGCCGGCATCTTGATCTCGGGATGGATGACGATGATGCCGATCGCCAGCAGGCAGATGGTGCCGACTTTGAGGAAGGTCGAGAGATAGTCACGCGGTGCCAGCAGGAGCCACACCGGCAGCACGGAAGCGACAAAGCCGTAGCCGATGATGGTCAGCGCCAGTGTTGTTCCCGACCAGTCGAAGAACTTCGCCAGTTCCGGAGTCTCCTGGACAGTGCGCCCGAAGATCAGGGCGGCCATCAGCAGCACAATGCCGATCACCGACATTTCGGCGATGCGGCCAACGCGGATGAAGCGGGAATAGACGCCCATCAGCATGGCGATGGGGATGGTGGCACAGACCGCGAAAGTGCCCCAGGGACTGCCCTTGAGCGCCATCACCACCACCAGCGCCAGCACCGCAAGCAGAATGATCATGATCAGCAGCACGCCGACCAGGGCGATGGCGCCGGCAACCGGTCCCATTTCGGAGCAGATCATGTCGCCGAGCGAGCGACCGTCGCGCCTTGTCGACAGGAACAGCACCGTCATGTCCTGCACGGCACCGGCAAACACCACACCGGCGAGAATCCAGATCGTGCCCGGCAGATAGCCCATCTGCGCAGCAAGGACCGGACCGACCAGCGGACCGGCACCGGCGATGGCCGCGAAATGGTGACCGAACAGCACATATCGGTTGGTCGGCACATAATCGAGACCGTCATTATGGCGGACCGCCGGCGTCAGGCGGTTGCCGTCCACCCGGTAGACCTTGTTGGCGATCCACAATCCGTAAAAACGGTAGGCGATTAAATACGTACAGACCGCAGCGCTGACCAGCCAGGCTGCGTTGATGGTTTCTCCTCTGTTGAGCGCGATAATCGCGAACGAGGCCGTGCCCAATAGGATGAGCGCTGCCCACAGAAGGTAATTCAGCCAGGAATTTGTACTGCGTGCATGTGTCGTCATCTGCTTCCCTCATGCCCCAAGTCTTGAAAGGGCGGGAAGCAGGAGCCCCCAAATTGCCCCGGAATACCGCCCTGGCCGCATTATGATCTTTCGTAAACGGACTTCAATCGGAATGAACTATACTTTGGCTGGGCAGCTCCGATTGTGACTGGGCAGCACCGATTGTGCAGCGCAGCGGCGCCGCAGACACGGGCAGGAAGACGCCAGTGCGGTATTTCCGTGAAAACTCACCTCATGGCGCGGCCATGGATCACAAATCCTGACAACCTGAGGACCCAGGCGGCCCCTTCTTCCCGGCATGGATCCGGGGAAGGCCTGTCCTGCTCCCGGCCCCCCCTGGATCTGTGCACCAGGCGCCTGCCAGAACAGGAAGGCCCCCGCCCGGACCTGCTGGCCGCTCGAAGGGCTTCCTTCTGTCTCGCCCATAGCCCGGCAGAATTGCCCGATCATTCCCGACCTGCCTGGATCGCAAAAACAGCAGACCAACCTGTGCCAGCCCTCTTGATCCGTATTTTCGTGCTCTTTCCACCCTGCCCATGTGCAGGAGTGTGTGAGGGGACTGGCAAAAACAGCGCTCTCTCACTCATCCGACAGAAGGTCAAAGGCAGCGCGGCAACGCATCTTCCATGGTCGCAAAGCGCGACATTTCGTGAGCGAGCGCCACGTCGCCTGAGGCAGAGAGCCAAGGATCGCACATCCAGCTGGAGAAGATCGGCCAGGGCGGCGACGCCTTCAGCACATGATGCGGGCACGATCCTGCCGACGACCTTGAGCCGCCCGAAGGCAACCGCGTCCTGGCGAAAATTTCTCGTGAACGATCTGGCCCCGATTCCTTCAAACCTGTCGCCTTCGTGCACGGGCAGGGCGCGCGCCACGCTGCCATGAGGGCTATGAGGGGCTATGAGGGGCTCGGACATTGGCTCATGGCGACCCCGCGATTTGAGGAGCGGGTCAGGGGCGGCTTGCCGTATTCCTGATGAAGGATGAAGGCGACAATGCCAGGAGTCTGCTTTGCCATGACCGGTACTGGTGATCTGCCGGATCTTGTACCCCCCCCGAGAGAGCACCATCTTTCTGCCAGCTGGCCAATCGGCAAATCTTTTAACGAAATCAAGGCTCCAATGGCCCGCCTTGGGCCAGAGGGTTAAGGGCAGCGAATAAGGCCGGGACACCGCCTGGAAGCGCCATGGAACGCGTCAAACGCATTGACAGCGCACCCCTTTTTTCCCTAAAAGCCGGTTGCTCGCGGGCCATCTTATGGCCCGCGATGCGTTTCGCGACCCGCGGCCTTTTCCCTTCAAGCTTTGGGGGATCGGGCCTGTCGGTGACGGGGTATCCCCGTCACACAGGAGGGCGCGTTTCCTCGAACCAACCATCTGTCAGGCCCGCAAAAGCCCAATGATTTGAGCTTTGCGTGCCCTTTGCAATGAGGACGCGATGACCAAGCGCAATGAGGCGAAGTACAAAATTGATCGCCGCATGGGCCAGAATATCTGGGGCCGCCCCAAGAGCCCCGTCAACCGCCGTGAATACGGTCCCGGCCAGCACGGCCAGCGCCGCAAGGGCAAGCTTTCCGACTTCGGCGTGCAGCTGCGTGCCAAGCAGAAGCTCAAGGGCTATTACGGCAACATTTCCGAGCGGCAGTTCCACGGCGTCTATGTCGAGGCCAGCCGCATGAAGGGCGACACCGGCGAGAACCTGATCGGCCTGCTCGAGCGCCGCCTCGACGCCGTGGTCTACCGCGCCAAGTTCGCGGCGACGATTTTCGCCGCCCGCCAGTTCATCAATCACGGCCACATCAAGGTCAACGGCCGCAAGGTCGACATTGCCAGCTACCAGCTTCGCGTCGGCGACCTCGTCGAGGTCAAGGACGCTTCCAAGCAGCTGGCCTGCGTTCTGGCGGCCGCCCAGCTCCCCGAGCGCGACGTGCCCGACTATATCGAGATTGATCACAACAAGATGACCGCCAAATATGCCCGCATCCCCGGCCTCGGCGACGTACCCTTCCCGGTGCAGATGGAGCCCCATCTGATCGTCGAGTTCTATTCGCGGTAACGGCTCAAGGCGCGGACAGGGGGCAGTTCACTCGGCTCGAAATCCGGGAAAAACTGCGCCTTTCCCCTTTCCAACCGGGATGGTCATCCATTTCACCTCCATCACAAAAGGTGGCTGGGCCCCGACAGCGTTAAAAGGGGCGAAGGCAGTCGCTGTCAGAAATGGAACGCAGGCAGAAACGCGCTGATCGATATCCTGTCCATCAGGACAAGCAAAAGGCCCCGAAGGCGAGACGCTTTTCGGGGCCTTTTTCTGTCTCAAAGAGCGTTGCCGCGCTTACATGCCGGCGGAACCATGGCTTGCCAGAGCGTCGCGGTGCAGGCACGCCGAACTTTGCGAGAAACAGCAGAAAATCACCCGCGACAGCCTCTCGACGCGGGCTGCGGCCGCAATCGTGGTGGCCACCGCGATCGGCGCCGCCCGATCGGCTGGGAAGCCGAAGACGCCGGTCGAAATCGCCGGAAACGCCACCGAAGTCAGGCGGTACTGGTCACAGAGCGCAATGGAAGCGCGGTAACAGGCGGCAAGCCGTTCATTCTCGCTGTGATCGCCCCCTTGCCATACCGGGCCCACAGTGTGGATGACGTGAGACGCCTTGAGCCGGTAACCGCCCGTGATTTTGGCTTCGCCGGTGGCACAGCCATTGAGACCTCGACATTCGGCGAGCAGTTCGGGACCGGCGGCGCGGTGGATGGCGCCATCGACCCCGCCACCGCCCAGGAGCGACGCGTTGGCGGCGTTGACGATGGCATCGACCTCAAGCGTGGTGATATCGGCGACCACCACCTCGAAGCGCACCCCCTCAATCAGAACCGGCATCCGATCACGCTCTGACCGCGATGCCCTTGTCGGTGAACATCTGCTTGAGTTCACCGGCCTGGAACATCTCACGGACGATGTCGCAACCACCGACGAATTCGCCCTTGACGTAGAGCTGGGGAATGGTCGGCCAGCTGGAATAGACCTTGATGCCGTTTCTCAATTCCTCGGATTCGAGCACGTTGAAGCTCTTATAGCTGACGCCGACCTGATCGAGGATCTGGGCGACCATGCCGGAGAAACCGCATTGCGGAAACTGCGGCGAGCCCTTCATGAACAGAACCACGTCATTGGAAGTCACTTCATTTTTGATGAATTCGTTGATGTCCATTTTGTTTCCTTTGGCGAGCCCATGAAATGCGTCCCGGGCCGGCTCACCCCGGTTCCCGATGCACGATCGATTTTCAGCTGGAAGTCTGAACCGCCGCAAAGTTCACACGTCGCGGACGATCAGGGTTGGCGGACGTTGAAGGGTTTTTCAGGCACAGAGCCCGGGTCAGTCGCCGGGCAGCGCCGTCGTCAGCGCCAGCGCGTGCAGCGCGCCACCGAGATGGCCGCTCAGTGCCTGATAGACGACCTGGTGCTGCTGGACGCGGGATTTGCCACGGAAGACTTCCGAGGTCACAGTCGCAGCATAGTGGTCGCCGTCGCCAGCGAGGTCACGGATCGTCACTTTGGCATCGGGAATCGCGGCCTTGATCAATGCCTCGATATTGTTGGCGTCCATTGGCATTCCGGTCTGTCTCCCTCTTAAAGGCCATTGGGTTGCGTCCCCAGGATATATAGGGGGCGATCCCCGCCCGTGCAGGGAGGCCACTCCCCGCAGGACCAGGTTTTCCTGGCACACTTGCCGGTGCCACGACGACAGGCGCGGCAAACACGGGCTTCCTGGCCATCTGCGCGCCCCAGGTGATCCGCTCTGCCGAACCATCCGTCAAAACCCTGCCACCTCCTGGAGCCTCCCAGAAAGCCCGGCTCGCCGGGACCCTTGAGGGGTGGCACCTTGGGAAGTCGACGGCGCACCGCACCCTCCTCAATTTCCTTACGAAGTTTTCATCCACAGCACCGCCAGACCGCATTGAACATCGTTCACTTCAGCGCTAATGATGATTTTGAACAATATTCAATTCAAAGGCCTGGCAAAATGCACCCTGCCCTCGAACTCGCCATGTCCGCTCCGCTGCGACGCAACACCACAGCCAACCCCGATCGGCCGCGAGACGTGACGCAATCCACCCATCACCTGGGATCTCTCTGGAGTTTGACACCGCCCGGCTGGAGCATTCGCGAGACCTGGCTCCTGGCAACCCTGGTCTCCATGGCGCTGATCGCCGCTCTGGGGCCTGCAATCGGGGTCGCCAGATGGCATGTTGCGCATTTCGCCGACACAAGAACGCTCCTGGGCCTGCCCAACGCCGCTGACGTGCTCAGCAACCTGCCCTTCCTGATCATGGGCATCTGGGGTCTGGTCCGCCTGCGCCGCTTTCCCGACGCCCCCGCAGGCACAGCCTGGTTCGGGTGCGATTAAATCTGTGGGTAAATTCCCTGCGATTCCGTTTTGTTCATGCTGCGATTCGGTTCCGTTCCCCCATGGGGTTGTGTGCGTGCGTTGAAGTCGGTGGCTGTTTGGACCTCTT
>WQYW01000082.1 GCA_009781045.1 Alphaproteobacteria bacterium | reverse complement strand
GTCACCGGGTTGGTTTTTGTTGACTATTTGGACGACAACGCCTGTTGCTAAGAGGTGCAGGTCAATAAAAAAGTGGCCTTCCGGCAACTTTTTTATTGACAACCAACGGCCCGTTACAGAAGCGCAAACGTGCTGACACAGATCGAATAGGCCCGTCTCGCTTTGTCCGCACCATCGCCAGGCAACGCCTTCACCGTGTTCAACAGAACAGAGGCGATATCGCTGGCGTCCGGAGCAGAACCCATCGGGCGAGGCACGAAATCCATCGCCCGGGAACAATGGCGGGTGGCGACAACCATCTGCCAGACCACGTCCACAACCTCGTCGTTGACGACGAGTTCCTCCACCCAGGTCGCGGCGGGGTAGAACAGCCGGATGATTTCGCGGACATCCTCTTCCTCAAGGGGCTGCCAATCCTTCCTCAACCTGTATTTCGTCAGCGCCCAGCCGCTCCATGGATCCGAATACCCGCGCAGCAGAGAACCTGTCGGGCCAGGCGCAAACAGGACGTGATCGGCAATAATTTGCCGTCGTTGCGACGACGCCACGAAATGCCAGGCCAGGACGCCGTTTTCCGCGCTCTCTTGCCACAAGGCTTGCCCAACCAGCAAATTGCCGTATCCGCCGGGGAGGCGTACAGGCCTTCAAAAAGACCGCATGAACCCGCCTTGCCGCAAGGCCGCCGAAACGCGCGCATCAACGTGGCCCCCAGGACCCTGGCCCCCGCAATCCGCTCCCGGCCTTTTTTTCTCGCGGCTTTCGCAGTTCCACGCTCTCCAGACGCTGGCGAGGTTGCGGCCCTGTCACGTTCCGTGACTCAGCGCGACGACGATTCGTCGGCAAACGGCTGCATGATCTGGATGATCCGGGTGGAGCCTGCGGATTCCCCGTCCCTCCTGCCGCCATAGCCGGTTCCCCGTGGCGCGAAGATCGAACTCGATGCCTCCATCAGGATGGCGTTCCTGACCGCAACGTCCTGATCCGCAGCCTTCACCAGCGAGTCGAGGGAGCCAAACTGGGTTTCGCGATCTCTGTTGACCACATAATTGTGGCGGTGGCCGGCGTAATTGCGTGCCGACCAGAGCACCGCCAGGCCCAACAGCGCAAGGACAGCCATCTTGCCCATGCCCTGCTGCAGCACTTCCGAAAGCCGGACATTGGCGCGCACCGGAACCCACCACAAGGTCCCGACAGCCCAGGCCACGGTCGCGCCCGCCGCCAGGATTGTCGCCGTCAGCCAGCGTGTCCCCATCCGCTGATGCTCACCGGCCTGTTGGCGGAACTGGCCGGCCTGGCGCGCCACCGCAGCCACCGCGGCCTGCTCGAACGCCACCACCGGGTCCGGCCCGACCGGGAGGTCCTGGTTTCCTGCGCCCCTGCGCCCATTGCGTTGCACCGACCTCTCGCCAGGCCGCGTCACCTTGCGCTCCCGCTGTGGCTTTCGCCGCGGTAGCACAGCAAAGACCGCCTCCATGACATTTTCCCGCCGCACCTCAAGCGTGGTCGGCGCGGTTTCTTCGACCCCTGCGGCGCGCACCTCCGCACAGCTGTCAGCTTTCTGTTCCAGAGCACGAATCTGATCAAAGACTGCACAGACATTGCGGAGCGCGCCATCCAGCATCGTCATCGATCCCGCCGTGACATAGCCGAACTGGCTTCGCGAGAGATGCCCCAGCAGGGTCTCAATCGCCGCGATCACCGGCAGCGCCGCATCAAAATCGATATGGGCATATTCCGGCCGGCCGGCACAGCTCGCCAGCCGCATCTCAAGGATGACGTCGATCCTGTTGCGGATCGCCGCAATCAGGGCGTTGCGCTCATGGTCGATGGTCATGACGTAGCCCCCTCAACGCCTGGCGCAACAACGCCCCTCTTTTTGCGGCTCCGCCAGAGCCCGCCCCTTCATGGCTCCGATCCCAGCCATCCTGAGAAGCGCCTCCGTCGCAGGACCGCACCTCTGCCGCACGCAACAAAAACTCAGCTGGGCTCCCCGAGCGGCCTTTGATGGCGGTGCCATTGCACCGCGTCAAGCGAGCATCGGCCGGGTTCCAGCTCCTCAACAGGATGTCCAACGGATCCTTGTCCGGTTTCTCCTGACCGCCGCCGGCAAGAGTCGTCTCCTTTTGCGCCGAAAGACCCCGCCGCTCGTATTTACGGACGCTGCGTCAGGCGCGCTCCGGATCGCCGAGACAAGTCCCTTGCCCTTTGCGCGGCATCTCTCCCCGAACCGGCGAGACGATCTTTGGACCGGCGGGATCCCTCGCAAAGCGCGCAGCTTTGAATGCGCAGGACGCAACCGGCTCCACCGCCGTTTTCAAGGATGCGAAATCTCAGGACTGCGCGCGGATGCCGAAAAGCTCACCAGGCCGTTCCACTCCGATGACCGGTGACGCACCCGAACGAATTCCGGAAGGCGCAAAAAGCACGAGATCAACCCTCCTCTTCAACCTGTACTCCTGTACCAGAGCGCGGACACACCGACAGCCCGTCAATCCGTCTCACACAAATGTGATTGTGCGCGCTGTTGCGGCGATTTCGGGATTGGTTCACGCATCCGTCTGCGGGCCGAAATCCAGAGAAGAACATCCCTTTCTCCAGCCGGATACCGTATAAGTCGCTGGCGGGCGGCGCTCTTGCGCCCCGCGGCGGCGCCAGACCCGGCGCCAAACAGCAGCCGTGCCACCACAGACAGACGCACCCGGTCCCGAAGATCCGGAGAATTCTGACAGCGTCGCGCCTGTGGGCCATCCATCAGAGGAATGATCATGCCGATCCTGGCAGAAGAAATTGTCAACCTGAGCAGACGCAAGATCCTCTTTGTCGTCGTTGCCGCCCTTTTGCTCGCCGGCATTGGCGCATGGCTGATATTTCTCGATGACGACACCATCCTGAGCGCGCGCCGCTTCCATATGCCGTGGTTTATTCATTTTGTCGGAATCATTACGGTGCTGTTCTTCGGCGCCTGCGCCGCCTACGGCATCCGAAAGCTGCTCGACACGAGTGCCGGTTTCATTTTCAACGCATCCGGATTCATCGATAACTCGATCAGCGTGGGCAACGGCACCGTGCCGTGGTCTGAGATCGTGGGTACCGAGGAAGTGGTCATATCGATGCAGCGCATGCTGGTGGTGAAGCTCCGGGATCCGGAGAAATTTCTTGAGCCCGGCTGGGGCTTGAGGGAAATCATCAAAAAGGCCGCTTACAAGTCCTACAATAGTCCGGTCATCCTCACCTCGACCCTGCTGGACATCGATTTCGCAAGCTTTGTCAGCATGTTCGAGCGCTACAGGCAGACCTGCGGCAACCGCTGAAATTCAAAAAGCAGCTATTGGCACCCGGCGTCCCGGCGATCCCTCCCCGATCTCCCCGATGGCTCCACCACGGACGCAACGCGCAGTGCAGCTCGCACGGGCATAAAGCGCCGGTTCGGTCCGGTCGCCACCTCGATTTGACCACCTCCGTGGTGAACTCTCCCTGGTTTCCCGACGCAAGGCGTCTGCCACCTCGCATCCACCCCTCGCAAGGGGGGCTTCTGTTGCTTCCCGTGATCCGGAGAAATTCGTATCCGGCATCGGGCTTTTTCGATGATCATCTCCGCCTCAGGCGGATCACGACGCACGACGCCAGGTGGCGCCCTCAATTCACCGTGGAGCGCGCAGAGGCGCAAAACACTGCGCCCCGGGATTGCAAAAACAGGCGGCCCCAGCATGGTACCACGGGCCGCCTGTCGGTTTCCGGTTCTCAATTCCGCAGCCATTATTCCGATTGCTGGCAGTGCGCGATCCAGTTCTTCGTCATTTTCTCCTGCACCGAGTTCTGGCTGAGCCGTCCGCGCAGCACCGGGAAATCAACGTGGTCAAGCAGCTGATCCTGGTTGAAGCAGGAGAACACCACCGTCTCTTCGTTGGTTACGGGGTCCCGATGAAGCTGCAGACACTGGCCGCAGATTTCCTTCATCATGCACTGCATCGGTGAGTTGATGGAGCCGATGGCGACATGCTTGGGATTGAGATGGTCCTTCAATACCGCATGGCGCGCCCGGGTCACCGCTGCCATCATCACATCCGAGCCGATGACGACCATGCGGTCGGCGTCCGACAGCGGAAGCGTGACCTCGCCGAGCTTGCCGGTGTTGTAGGCCTCCATCGCGTCAACAATATTGCCGACGAAACTGCGGTCCTGGCGCCGGGCCGGGGTGAAGCCCGGGGCCTCGTCACTGCACCACACCACGACGTCGGCGGCCTGCTCGATCTGCTCCACCTTGTAGCGGTCTTCCAGTTTCTTGTAGCCCGCGAAATAGAGCACCCTGGAGCCGGCCTCACGCGCCGCCTGTCCGATCGAGAACAGCACCGCATTGCCGAGACCGCCGCCGACCAGCAGATAGGTCTCATTGGACGCGATCTCGGTGGGCGCCCCGGTCGGCCCCATCAGGATCACCGGCTCATGGGGCCGCAGCGAGGCGCAGAGATTAGACGATCCGCCCATTTCGAGCACGATGGTCGAAATCAGGCCGCGCATGCGGTCGACCCAGGCTCCGGTCAACGCCAGCCCTTCCATGGCAAGGCGCGTATCGGCCTTCTTCTGGGCGAAGGTCTCGAAATTCTGCAGGCGGAAGAACTGCCCCGGCTTGAAGGAGCGCGCCGCCTGCGGCGCATGGATGACGATTTCGAGAATGGTCGGCGTCAGGCGGTTGACCTCCCGGATAGTGGCCCGCAACGCGCCATTGGCACGATCGAGCACCTCCGCCGGGGTCACCGGCTCAGGGGGACGGCTGCCCAGCATTTTGCTGATCACCGGATAACCACGCGTGGCGCTCGCCATCGCCTTGACGACGTTGCCGGCAAAGGACGGATGGAGATCGCCAAAGAAGCTGATGGCGCGCCCGTCGTCATTGCGGCTGGCGAGGATATGGGTGATTTCCGGCTTGGTCATCCGTTCCGGCGAGACCTTGTTGCCATTCTCATCGAAGGCCTGGAAGTACTTGCCGTCGAGTGCGAAGTGAAGCGGATCCTCCCGCGTCAGCACGGTGTTCGGCTGGGTGCCCGCCGCCACCAGGATGGTCCGGGCCGGCAGAGTCAGGGACTGGGCCGCCTGCGAGGGCTCCTTCCCGGTCAGCCGGATGGCCTCGGCACGGCCGTAACTGTCGAGCACCACTTCCTCGGGCACCAGCAGTTCGGCAAAGCGGATGCCCTCCTGCATCGCCTTGTCGATCTCCTCATGATTGAGGGTGTAGCTCGGGGCGTCGACCATGCGCCGCCGATAGGCCACCGTAGCCCCACCCCAGCTCTCCACCAGAGCTGCGACGCGCGAGGGGCGGCCTTCCGCTGCCGCCTTTTCCCGCTCCTGGCGCAGCGCCCTGGCGTGGCTGAGGAACTCCTCGACAATGGCGACTTCATCGTCGCGCCACTGGAAGCAGTCCGCACCCCGCTCGGCGACCAGGGCCTCATGGCGGGTGAGGAACTTCTCAACCTGGACCGGATAATAGGCCAGTGCTTCGGTGGCGGTGTCGATCGCCGTCAGGCCGCCCCCGATCACCACCACCGGGAGCCGGATGGTGAGATTGGCGATACTGTCCGCCCGCGCCGCGCCGGTCAGCTGCAGGGCCATGAGAAAATCCGAGGCCTGCCGCACCCCGGGTGCCAGAGCGTTCTTCATATTGACAAAAGTCGGCTTGCCCGCACCCAGACACATCGCGATGTGGTCAAAGCCCATGGCCATGGCGTCGTCGACCGTCAGCGTGCCGCCGAAACGCACCCCGCCGATCATGGCAAAGCTCGAGCGGCGCTCCAGCAGCAGGCGCACCACTTTGAGGAAGTTCTTGTTCCAGCGCACCGTGATGCCGTATTCAGCCACGCCGCCGAAACCGGCCATCACGCGATCATTGAGATCCTCATAGATCTCGGTCACGTCGTGGATGGGACGAAAAGCCGCGCGCTTGCCGCTGGCCCCGACACCGCTCAGGCTTTCCGCCAGGGGCTCGATCTTGAGACCATCGACCGCAACCACGGTGTGACCGTCGTTCATCAGATGATGCGACAAGGTGAAGCCGGCGGGCCCGAGGCCGACAACCAGCACCTTGTAGCCGCTCTCGGCAAGCGGCAGCGGACGGCGCAGATTGAGCGGGTTCCACCGCGTCAGCAGTCCATAGATTTCGAAACCCCAGGGCAGCTCCAGCACGTCCTTGAGCGCTCTGGTCTCAACTTCCGGAATATTGACGGCCTCCTGCTTCTGGAAGATGCAGGACTTGACGCAGTCGTTGCAGATGCGGTGCCCGGTGGCGGCGCAGACCGGATTGGAGACGGTGACCACCGCGATCGCGCCCACGGAAAAGCCGCGCGACTTCACCAGGTTCATCTCCGAGATGCGCTCGTCGAGCGGGCATCCGGCCAGCGTGATGCCGAACGGGCTCTTGTCGTAAGCGCCGCTCTTGCGGTCGCGCAAGCCCTTCGAACAGCTGTCCTTCTCCTGGTTGTGACACCAGATACAGTAATTGGCCTGGTCGAGCGCACCCGTCAGATCCATGCCCTGGTCGGTCAGACTGAAACCCGCGCGCTCCCGGCGCTGGTCCTCCGGGCCGACCGTCATTGCCACACCGTGCTCGCTCTTATGCGCCAGCGGCACCAGATTCAGGGGGTCGATCTTGTGGGGTGTCTGGAACAGGATGCCCTTGCCGTGCCGGCTCTGTCCTTGCGCCGTCATCACCGCCCAGGCGGCATAATTGGCAGCGGTTTCGATCTGGGAAGCAAATTGCGCCTCATCCTCCAGCCATCGGGTGACCTCGCGGGCAAAGCCGATTTCGCTGAAGGGCCCGCCGAGCGCCTTTTCCAGCTCCGCGGTCAGCTCATCGGCGTTGATCGCGGCGAGGGCATCGACCTTCCTGCCCTTGACGGCACGCCGCTGCACGAACAGGCGCTTGACCGAATAAAGCGGCGCCAGCTCGTTATGCTGCGCCTGCAGCCGGGCGATCTCGGCACCGATCCCGAACAGGCGGGCTATGAAATCCTCCACATGGGGAGCCAGATCCACCATCAGTTCGGCCTCGGCCTTGCGATCAAGGCCATCCGGCTGCGACCGGCCCGCCAGCATCCGGTCACGCAAAGCCGTGTCGGCCTCGCCCAGGAAGGTCAGAAAGGCAGCATCGACCTTCTCCAGTCCGTCCCGATGATAGAGTTCCTCGAATTTGACTCCGAACTCCAGTGAGAGCGCTTTCCCCGCGTCGTCCATGCGATTCCCTTAACTGTTTGACATCCTGATCCATCCACCAGGCCAGGATGTCGCGGCCGATGGTTCGTTTTTCATCGCGGCACAAGCCAGCCCTGTCGCCTTCGCGAAGGCGTCCGCCGGCAAACGCCGAAATTCTTTCATTTGCACCCGTCACCTGACCCCACCGGGTCTGACGGCAGCAATCGCAAGCCGGCCAACCTTTAAAATTCTCCAATCATTTCAAGGAAGACGGCTCTGCTGCCCCCCCATATTTGGTATTCGGGGGCGAGAATAGATTACCGCCAAATTCGGCGTAATCAAGCCACGCCTTGAAGGGGCCAAGGTTCCAGGGACAGGGCTTCCGGCCTTCCGGCAAGGCCCCCTTTGCAGCTCCTGGCCTCCCGGAGGCGCCGCAGCACTTAAATCCCTCAATTTTTCCTTGCCCTTCAAGCAGTTTGCCCGTGATCCGACAAAATACGCGGTCTGTTTGCCGAAAATCGCCCGCAACGCTTCCGAGCCCATGCCTTGCAAAGCTGGGAAAAAACGATTCGGTGTGACCGCGAACGGTTCAATGCGCCGCTCCAGGGCAATGCCGAAACAGACGGTCATGCCCCCTCCCCATCCGGGCGGTCTTTCAGCAGTGCGAGGAAGCGTGCGCCGTCGGCGCATATGCACGCCGGCACGACTCCCGATCATGGACTTCAATTCCTGCCTTCTATTCACCGAAATGGACGATTTGTTCGGCATATTCGCAGCAACCACCCCCAATCGTTCGATCTCCATCAACGCACAGAACCAGGCCGAAACCAAACCGGCGCCGAAAGCGTTCTCTCCGCGCGGCAGCGCCCTTTTCATCTGCAAAATAGGGAAGGCAACTTGTTCGGGATTATTGGATTATTGATAGGTTGGTGGCGCCCCGGCCATGGTCGATGTCATCGTGGTGGGGCGCTGGGCCTTGCCCTATCGACGATTTATCTTCAGGGTGTCAACGTCCAATGCGGCACCAAGCCGACTGGCGCGGTGGACGTGCACACATGCGCACAATGTCGGGCAGTGGCTTGAGACGGGGATACATTCCCATGGAGATTCAGAATTCAAACTCGGCAACACATGGGAATCGAAAAGCTTAACCAACCCAAAATGCACGGGTCTGTGATCCTTCGGACACTATCGTCGATCGTCTGTCCCGCCTCCCTGTTTCCGCCTCCCGCCAGGAGCCTGTTGTATGTTGTATCCGCCCATCGTCTGCCGACCCTGCCCGCAGACCGGCGCTGGCTCGTCCGAATTGACCTGCCATGGATGCCGGAACTCCGAGGCATGCATTGCCGCACGGTCCCAATCGCCAGTTCAGAGGTTCCTGTGACGACGTCGGCTCCAGATGCGGCACGATCCGCGATCCGGCAACCGAAGTCTCAGGTCAGGGCTGACCTGCGGCCGACAGTGCTCTACCAAGCCTTTTGCTCCACTTACCTTTGCGACGCCGGTGAAAGTTCAACCTAGTTGACGATTGGAGACGCGACTTCGTGATGCCGCCTGTTCTCGCACCCAGTCACGGCTCTTGCCTTGAACACACCAAGAGGGGTCCTTTACCCAATCTGTGAAATACATATTCGGATGGCCTGCAAGTATCTCGCATTTAGTATAACCAAGATCCTGCATCATGAAAGACTGCGCAAGACCAACCACCGGGATCAAGATGAAAAGGGGGATGAATGAAAAAACAGTCCAAGTTAGCGCATTTTCCACGGGGGCGCTGATGTTCGCATCGACCGGAATGATCTTCAATATGTTCAGGATTGCAGCAAGAATAAATAGAGCCAGAAGAGGCGGGAACAGGAGCATCCCAGGCGTAATACGGACGATTGGCGCCGACTGAAACAAGTCCATAACATCTGGGATGAGCCAAGTATAGGTTGCGAATGAAAATGAGGCAATCATCACAACCGCGAATGGAATTCCCCACATTGCGGATCGTCTGATTCTGCGAAGGTCATCCGCCTCTTCGCCTACGCCTGCCACCAGCTTTTATCCTTTCTACCTGTTCCCAAAGATTCCGTGTTTGTAGACGTATTCCTGAATTTCCAGTTCTTGGTCGGCCTGAGCCTGCCAAGCCGTGCTGGTAAGTTCCCACCATCTATGGACGCCCGTTTCCAATGCATGTATCCCTGGCTTCAAGTAATCAGCATTGACATCCTTCAAAACGTTGATAACCGCGTTCTTTATTCCAAAGGAATCGTCGAGGCGATTCAACAGCACGCCGGCTCCGAAGCCGGCTACAACTAGCACAAGTCCCGGGAGGAGCGCAGTTGCCACCATGCCGCCCACGAAGGTCGCTGCCGCATATGCTAGTGTTGCAGCGAGCACATTCTTGCCAATTTCTACACCTATACCGCCGACCAGACTTTCGACTGTGCTGTCATCCTTGAAAACGAAGTCGAGCGTTTCGATTCCTATCGACACGATGCACCCGATAATGGCGCCACCTCGCGCGGCATTCGCCAAGTTCTTAACACCAAGTCCGAGTTGAAGCATCTTCGGGTTGTTCGCAAGATACTTTGTACCTTGAAGGCCAATATCTCGTAAACCATTGGTTCCTGTGAGGATTATGTAGGTCTGCGCTCCTTGTGTCACCATTTTGCTTCGCCACCCAGCAAACCGAAGCGCCTTTAGAACCTTGCTGACATCGTACCCGTCGTGCAGAAGCACTGTTCCAGGTTGTCCATAAGGAGCGTTGAAGTATGGGCTCGCTGTCTGCCAGGCGATTTTGGCGAATCCCGCATTGTTGGTATGAAGCTGAGGAGAGGCTTTTGCGGTCGAGCCCCCAAAGATCATGTCGTGCATAATAGGCGACAGCGGCTTGGTGTCCGAGTGAAGACTCCGAAATACCTGTTCCAGTTGCGAGCCGCCATAAAATTGAGACAGCTCGTATGCGAGCAAATTGCATGCCTGTGGACATTATTCACTGTATCGTCGTTTGGAATTTGGAACACCAGATGCCCTCCATTCTCCTCCCGATCGAGGATCAAGGCTTTTCTGTAACTGCCCGTCAGAGAATAGATGAATTTTGACAAAACCGCAACGATGTGAATTAAATATTTGATTCGGGATTCTGTTGCTCCAATGCCACTATGGGAACTTGGCGTGGTGGCAATTTGCAACTTTTCCAAGCACACAATCTTAGTGTTCGCTGCCACCATCATCCGTACGGACACGTCTGACAGCGGATGAATTCCATTCACCAAGTAACGTCCCGCTTCAAAATGATCCCGGATTTCCACTTCGATCATTGATCCCGTCAGAAACGGTTCACCCTCGGTATCAGGCTGGGCGCAGTGCGTGGCCTCTTGCCGCCCACTGCCTGGTGGGAAAGTCACAGGGGCCTGCACACTCAAAAGCCCGCGCAAACCAGTTTCCCGCTGCCCGCCCTTTCCCGGCTTCACCTTTCATCCGCTGCCCGTCGCGCATCGACGCGGTGCCGGCGTCGCGAGAGGAGGAACTTCGCGACTTCGGCTTCCGCCCGGCGTGAAAACAACAACGTGTGTTGCAGCCTCGCGGCCGTCAAATCTGACAGTGGCCTCAGAATTTTCAATTTTCTGCCGCCTCGGGATTCCCCCGGCTGGCCATTCTCCTGCACTGCGACATGTCCCTGTTCCGTGTGCATGCGCAAAGACCCCCACCGCCCCACCACAAGAGGCGGCGAAGAGATGCGACTGTGTCGTTCACACAACCGGGCCCGTGGCCTCACGGCTCCGCAGCCCCGGTTCCGACATCACAGACCCAGCCCTGCCGGGTCTGAAAGCCGGAGAACCGCAAAAGCAGCTGCCGTTGCGTCGCCGGCGCCTTTTTTGCTAATGGAGCCTCCGCTTTGTTTGCCGCGTGAGGTGGACATGAACCAGGACAACGCCAATCTGTTCTGTCGGCTCTTTGCCAGGAACTGCGATCCGCAACGCCTTGCCGTTGAGACCGATGCGGGCGACCATATCCGCACCGCCGACCTGATCGCCCGTTCGGGGCAGATCGCCAATGCGCTTGTCACCGCCGGCGTCAAGCCTGGCGACCGCGTCGCTGTCCAGGTCGAGAAATCGCCTGCCGCGCTCACGCTCTATCTCGCCACCCTGCGCGCCGGTGCAGTCTATCTGCCCCTCAATACCGCCTATACATTGAACGAACTCGACTATTTCATCCGCGACGCCGAACCCGCGCTGGTGGTGTGCGACAGCAGCCGTCGCGATGGCGTAGCCCCGCTTGCCGCATCGGTCGGCGCCACGGTTGCCACCCTCGATGCCGACAGCAGCGGATCGCTGACGCAGCAAGCCGCCATGGCCGCGCCTGATTTTGCCACTGTGACGCGGTCCGGCCAGGATCTCGCAGCCATCCTCTACACCTCCGGCACCACCGGGCGCTCCAAAGGGGCGATGCTGAGCCACGACAATCTTTCCTCCAACGCCACCACCCTGGTCGACATCTGGCATTTCACCAAAGACGATGTCCTGATCCACGCTTTGCCGCTCTATCATACCCATGGTCTGTTCGTGGCCACCAACGTCACCCTGCTGGCCGGCGCATCGCTGATCCTGCTGCCGAAATTCGACCCGGAGCGCATCCTCAGCCTGATGGCCCGCGCCACGGCCCTGATGGGCGTGCCGACCTTCTACACCCGGCTGCTGCGCCTTCCGGCACTGACGCGCCAGTCGAGCGCCCCGATGCGCCTGTTCATCTCCGGGTCCGCCCCGCTGCTTGCCGACACCCATCGCGAATGGCTGGAGCGCACCGGTCACGCCGTGCTGGAGCGCTACGGCATGACCGAAACCAGCATGAATACCTCCAACCCCTATGACGGGGAGCGCCTCGCCGGATCGGTCGGTTTTCCCCTGCCCGGCGTCGCCCTGCGCATCACCGATCCCGAGACCGGCCACGAACTGCCGATCGGTCAGATCGGCATGATTGAGGTCAGGGGTCCTAACGTGTTCGGCGGCTATTGGCGCATGCCGGAAAAGACAAAAGCGGAATTTCGCGACGACGGCTTCTTCATCACCGGCGATCTCGGCAGGATCGACGACCGGGGCTATGTCCATATCCTCGGCCGCGGCAAGGATCTCGTGATCTCGGGCGGCTTCAATGTCTATCCCAAGGAGGTCGAAAGCGAGATCGACGCCATGCCAGGTGTGGTCGAATCCACCGTGATCGGCGTGCCCCATGCCGATCTCGGCGAGGGTGTCACCGCCGTGGTGGTGCGCGAGAGCGGCGCTCCTCTTGACGAGGCCCAAGTGCTTGAGGGACTTCAGGGACGACTGGCAAAATTCAAGATGCCCAAACGCGTCGTCATGGTCAGCGAACTGCCCCGCAACAGCATGGGCAAGGTCCAGAAGAACCTGCTGCGCGACACCTATCGCGACATCTACCGAAGGTGAGGACGAAAGCTTGCGGCCCGACGACAGTGCCGAATTCCACCGCCTGTGTCGTTTGCGCGTCCGCCGTCGGCCACGGCATCTTTCCGCGTACCATCCGCCGATACCGACAGCAGCGCGAGCGTGCCGAATGGAGACGTCCCGTCCACCACGGGGGCGCAGGGAGTGCGCCATGGCGAACGATCGGCGATCAGAACTCCCGGATTTTGCCTGCCTGCCGGGAAGACTGGTTTCAGGGCCGTGCGGCCCACCGGGCTTTCAGCATGTTTCCCGCCGGCCAACCCGGCGTGTTGTCATTCTGGCTGAAACAGATTTCGGATGTGGCTTTCCGCGCCGTGTCGGATCAAGATAAACCGAATTTGGAATTTTGTTGAGGGAGAAGGAAATCGGAAGCCCTCCGAAGCCCTGGCCTCAAACCGTGCTGCCATCCGACATGTGATCGAGTCTCACCACGCCCGTAACGCGCGGGTGTTGGGGTCTGTTCTGCGCGGTCAAGACACAGACACCAGTGACCTCGACATCCTCATAGACCCGACGCCGGAGACAACCCTGTTCGACATTGGCGCGATCCGGCATGAACTCGCCAAACTGCTCGGCGTTCCCGTGGACGTTTTAACCCCCAACGCCCTGCCCACCAGGTTCCGGGCCAGGGTCCTCGCGGAGGCCCAGCCTGTATGAGCCGCGACCAGCAACTCGTTACCGACTATCTCGCCCACATCACCGAGGCTATTTCGCGGATATACCGCTACACCCGGGACATGGACGAGGCGACCTTCCTCAACAACCAGTTGGTCCAGGACGCCGTGATCCGCAATTTCGAGATCATCGGTGAGGCCAGCAACAACATCGAGAAACACTACCCCGACTTTGCCGCCTCGCATCCTGAGCTGCCGCTTGCGCTCGCCTGTCAGATGCGCAATGGTGGACTTTGAAATTTTCTGGAAGACAATCCACCGTAACCTTCCGGGCCTGCACGAACAGATTGAGGGCGCGCGGGTCAGCATCCCCAGGCAGCGCATTGAAGACGTCGAACCATAGCCCCATCCGTTTTCACCGCACGGGTGGTCCAGACGCCAGGCGATGGTTCCTGGTTTATCCGGCCAGGAATCGTGCCCCAGCCGCGTCTTTATTGGGCGCTCGCGCGAGGCAACCAAACCGACATCCTGGCAGGATGCTGCATCCTGCCGCCAGTGCTTTTCCTGCTGCCTGCGCCAGTTCCCTGTCCGACCCTGGCGGGTCCGTCGTTGACACGCATCCAACGGCTTGCCCTGCCCGTCGACGTACTGCCCCCAGGCACCCCACCGCTTCGGGGCTTACGGTTCTCTCTAAAGCCCGACTCTATAACCGGCAAGGCCCGGCAAGGCACTGCCGACTGTCGCGCTCCCTTCTCCCGAGGCAATCGCAGCCCATCGACTGCCCTTAGGGAAACGGACGCGATGATTCAGAACGGGTCGCCGACGCGACAGATCCTGTCGCTGTGCTTTGGTCCCCCGCACCCGCACCCCGTCGAACCGCAGCCTGCCAGAAAAGATGCGAGCACAGCGACAATGACGCAGGTTCGGATCATACACATCGACGAAAAACTCCACGCCACCCAACAGAGAGCCGGCGCGCGATGTCGCGAGGTCGGCGGCCCTGGCTCAGACCCAGACGTTCTTTGTAGCAGGACCGTGTGAACGCAATCTAAATTCCGCACCCTTGCGCCGATCCATGCCCGGTGCCGGACGGCAGGGCTCGGGGCTCCTCCCATCCACCACGGGCACGTTTTATCCTCAGAGAGATTCTAAAGTGTGGCGTCGGAGTCTTTTCAGGCATCCGTTTCAAATCCGGCAAGCCTCAGCGATTGGCCCTTACACGACCTGGGTCACTGAAGTTGGGAGGGAAGCCGGGGGCACCTCCTTTCCCTTGATGTAGCATCGCGGGAATTCCCGGTCGACCCTGGGGGCATCCAGATCCAGTGTCAGGCATCCTTCATCCAGCCGCCGATCAACCGCCCGATATCGCCTAAGCAGGCGTGAAGCATACTCATAGCGGCGCCGGTCCAGCATTCGCAATATCACCCGCGAACCGGAGCAGGAAACTCAGCGTTTCGATCCTGAGATTTGCCTGTCTCAGATCCCGCCGGCGATCCAGGTCGCCTCGATCCTCGATCCGTCCTTCGAGGATATCGAGCGCCGTGCCATGGATTCGAGATTCGATCTCCAATCGTGAATTTCTGCCCTCTTGGGAATTTCTCTGTCAAAGACAGCCGGAGCAGAAAGGGATAACGCGCCGCCGCCCCGCCGCACACCTCCTGCGATGTACTTGCCGTGACAGGCTAAATGATACCTTCAAAGCGCCGATTCGGTCGACCCGGGGTTCCGCCCCTGAACCCCGGAAGGGGAAACGGAAAAAAGAGGCAAAGATGTAAAGATTCAAAGGGTAAGCGTCCTCGCGACCCGGAACCCGAAGTAGTAGATCCGGTTGCCGGCGACGTCCCCGACGCGGATGGCGGCGCGGAGGTACCCTGGACCGAAGTTCCAGGAACCACCGCGGAGCACCCGGAGATCGCATTCCCCGCCGGTCCAGGCCGAGCCGTCCGTCGGCGCGCCGCTGTAGCTTCTGTTCCAGCGGTCCTCGACCCATTCCCATACATTGCCGTGAACCTGATAGAGCCCAAACGGGCTGGCCTCAAACGAATCCACCGGCACGGTGTGTTCCCGGTATTCACCGTAATTCGCCTGGTTGGGCGAAATGCTCGAACCCCACCAGAAGGGTGTCGTCGTCCCCGCACGCGTCACATATTCCCACTCCGCCTCGCTCAACAGGCGATAGGCTTTCCCCGTCTTCTTCGACAGCCACGACAGATAGAGTTTTGCGTCATCCCAGGACACATTGATCACAGGGCGCCGGCCACGGCCCCAGCCCTCATCTTCCGGCCGGTAGTCGCAGCCGCCATCGGCAACGCAGGCATCCCACTCGTCAAAAGTAACCGCAAAACGGCCAACCGCAAAGGATCGCGCGATCGTCACACGATGCTGCGGGCCCTCGGTATCAAACCGATCTTCCTCACTGGCCGGCGAGCCCATCATGAACGACCCCGCCGGCACCACAACCATCTCCGGGCAGAACTGGTCACACTCCCGAAACACGTCCTTCGGTTTCAGGAAGCGCTCCGCGGCCTCCGACAACGGACCAACAGAACGCATCATCTCCCTCCCACGAGCAGAATTTGCCGGAACTCCCGCGCCGCCGTTGAATAGTCCCCCTGATCTTAAACGTCAAACCGGCACAGGGGTCGCGCACTGGCCTTCTGCCTTCTGCTCGCCCCTGTTCGGCCGCGAAATATTGCCATTCTGTCGGCTTCCATACCCCTCTTGGATGCCTCTGCGCGGCACGGCCCCGTGATCCTTTTCCCGCTGGAGTTCCGACAGGAGAAGATGGCGCCAGAACCTCAAATAGTGTGTAGTCTGGCGTCTACGCTCTCCTGACATTGTCTCCGGGCTCCGGGCTCCGGGAGTGTGCAAAAAAAAATGCATCTGATTACAAAAGGAGGCGGCCATCGAAAAAGACATCCAGGCTATCAAACGGCGCCTCAAAAAGGAAGGATGGCAGGCCAAGGAGGGTAGCCGACACACGGTCTACACCCACCCGCAAAAAAAGGAAGGTCGGGTTGTTGTTCGAGGAGGCCGAGGAGAACCCCCCACCGGGACTGCCAGAGATACAGCCAGGAACGCCGGGTGGGAATGCCCCCTCCCGGCATGGCAACAGACCGAATGAGGTTCCGTGAGATGGCGAAAAAACAGAATTATGTCGCGTTGATCGAACACGACAAGGGCACGCTCTACGGTGTGCGCTTTCCTGATCTTCCTGGTTGTTACTCCGCTGGCGAATCTGCGGCTGCGGCTGCGGAGAACGCGATGGAGGCCGTGCGCCTCTGGGCTGAGGTTGCCCTGGATCGTGGCGAGTCCCCTCCGGTTGTCCGCCCGCCTGATGAGGTTCTCGCCGATGAAGCGATCCGGAATGCGATCGTTCATGGAGCTGTTCCAATTCTGGTTCCGCTTTAGCTCGAACGAGGACAAGCGACCCGTGTCAACATTTCAATTGATAGCGGCACGCTGGCTGCCATTGATGATGCTGCCGGCCGACGTGGCATCACTCGTAGCAGCTTCCTTGCTGTGGCTGCGCGCCAGCTTATAGGTATGTAGACCCTGAGGAACCGCAGACCCGACAAACGAAACGCTCTTGCGGAGTGGACGTGCCGGACTCCCGACTTTCCCGCCCTGGCGTACCGTTTCGCAAGACTGTTTCGGCACGGATCCTGACTTCGGTCCTGTCCGGGGGGCTCTGCCGGTCGATAAAAAGATGGAGCCTCCCGCCGGTTCTCCGCAAGCCGGGGCTCTGCCATCGGTTTCGCTGTTGTCGATGTACAACCGGCCTCGAAGCGCGAGCGACAACGCCGCAGCGGGAAGGCGCGCCATTCCCTTCTCCTTTCGGGCCCGGAACCAGGATGGAGCCGGCAAGCGCCCCACGGAAATTCCCCGTGGGTTCACGGTTCACGATTGCCGATGGGCGCATCCGTCGGCATGGGGTCGGCAGTCGGCATGGGTCCCAGGCCCACTCCTCTGCCGCTGTCAGGAAAGCTTAAATTCAACCCCCACGGCCCCCAACAGCCGCCTGCTCGCCCGATGCCGGGGGCATGGCCGGAGTCAGCCAGGATGCTCAGCCTGCAGACCGCCACCGGCATGAACAAAACGTGACCGCGCCATTCTCCCCCTCCCCGAACATCCGGTGCCGGCCTATATTGGCGCTTGAAGCTATTGCCTCTGGCCCCCGCAAGGCCCCTCTCCCATCAACCGCCTGGACCCCTGGATGACCGACCCTGCTGCCACCTCCCTGCTTGAACGCGCCGGTCTCGACCACGATGAGGTCCGTCGTCACCTGGCGCGCGGGCTCGAAGGGGCCGACGACGGCGAATTATTCCTCGAATACAGCCAGAACGAGGCGCTGACTTTCGACAACGGCCGCCTGAAACAGGCAAGCTATGACACCAGCCAGGGATTTGGCCTGCGTGCGGTCAAGGACGACGCGGTCGGCTACGCCCATTCCTCCGACGTTTCCCTGCCCGCCCTGATCCGCGCCGCCGACACCGTCGCTGCGGTCCGCGGCGGCTATTCGGGCCAGCTTGCGCTGGCGCCCGCCCATGCCAACAGCCGCCTTTATGGGGAGGTCAATCCCCTTGAGGCTCCCGAATTTGAAGCCAAGGTCCGGCTGCTGAGCGAAATCGACGCCTATCTGCGGGCGAAGGACGCACGGGTGCGCCAGGTCACCGTCAGTCTCGCCGCCAACTGGCAGGTGGTGGAGATTCACCGCCCCGATGCCGGGAGCTATCGCGACATCCGGCCTCTGGTCCGCGTCTCCGTCTCGGTCGTGGTCGGACAGGGCGAGCGCCAGGAGACCGGCGCCCAGGGATATGGCGGCCGCGACGGCTTTGCCGCCTTCCTTGCCGAAGGCGCCTGGCGCAAGGCCGCCGACGAAGCCCTGCGCCAGGCGCTGCTCAATCTCGAAGCCGTGCCCGCTCCGGCCGGAGAGATGGACGTTGTGCTGGGCCCGGGCTGGCCCGGCGTCATGCTCCATGAAGCGGTCGGACACGGGCTTGAAGGCGACTTCAACCGCAAGAAGACCTCGGCCTTTGCCGGACTGCTCGGCAAGCCTGTCGCGGCCAAAGGCGTCACCGTGATCGATGACGGCACAATTGCCGGGCGCCGCGGCTCGCTGTCGATCGATGACGAGGGCACCGCGAGCTGCCGCACCACCCTGATCGAGGATGGCGTGCTGGTGAGCTACATGCAGGACCGCCACAACGCCAGGCTGATGAATATGACACCGACCGGCAACGGCCGCCGCCAGAACTATACCTTCGCACCGATTCCGCGCATGACCAACACCTTCATGCTGGCCGGCGATGACCCGCCCGAGGCCATCCTCGCAGCGGTGAAAAACGGCATCTATGCCGCCAATTTCGGTGGTGGCCAGGTCGACATCACCTCAGGCAAATATGTCTTCCAGTGCACCGAGGCCTATCGCATCGAAAACGGCAGACTCGGGCCCCCTCTCAAAGGCGCCATGCTGATCGGCAACGGGCCCACCGACCTGCAGTCCATCCGCATGATCGGCAATGATCTGACGCTCGACGGCGGCATCGGCAGCTGCGGCAAGGGCGGTCAGCTGGTACCGGTCGGGGTCGGCCAGCCCACATTACTGATGGAACGAATCACCGTTGGAGGGACCGGCGCATGAGCAACAGAGCAGCCAAGCCGCTCACCTGGGGTGGCCAATTCGTACAGTTCGCCGGCATCGTTGCCGTGGTGCTGGCAGCCAAGGCGGCGCTGGCGGAGCCATTCTATGTTCCGTCGGGCTCGATGGAACCGACACTGATGATCGGGGACGCGCTGCTGGCGTCGAAATTCCCCTATGGATACAGCACCTCGTCGCTGCCGGTGCAGCTCAACCTGCCGCCGACCGAACGCGTCCTGGCCACCAATCCGAAGGTCGGCGACGTGGTCCTGTTCCGCTGGCCGGGTGATCGCTCGCAGGCCTGGGTCAAGCGTGTCGTCGGCCTGCCTGGCGACCGCATTCAGATGCGCCACGGCCAGCTCTTCATCAACGGCCGCGCCGCTGAACTGAAAGCGGACGGGCTCGGCCAGTCCGAAGACGGCGACGGCAACAGCACGGTGGCCCGGCGCTATATTGAGACCCTGCCCAACGGCGTGTCGCACCAGATCTTCAAGCTGCGCGACGGTGGCTCTTTCGACAACAGCCGGGAAGTCACCGTGCCGGAAGGACATCTCTTCGTGCTCGGCGACAACCGCGACAATTCCGCCGACAGCCGCGTCGCCGTGACCGCCGGCGGCGTCGGCCTGCTGCCGATCAATAATCTGATCGGCCGCGCCGATGCGGTGCTTGGCTCCTGGGACCTCGGTATCCGCAAACAGCCAATCTCGACCTGGTGGCACGGATTTCGGATGGCCCGCTTCTTCACCCGGGTGCACTGACACTTCTTCTGACGCCGGCCCTCCCACCAGAACGGCACACACTCTGCTGTCCAGTGGCGCCACAACCCAAAACCGGCATTGCCTTCGTTCAATGACCACATCACGCAGATTCAAATAGGGCGCGCACTGCCTGCGCCGGTCTCCAGGGGTCGGGTTTTCCGCAATCTCCTCCGCCTGGCACGCCAGCGAAATCGCCCGATTGGCACATATCCCCTGCCCCTCCTGGCCGGACAGCGGATCCCGGCCATCCAGCGGCCTCACCCGGATCCTGAAGGCTTTGCTGTTGGTTGCCGGCACAGGCGCGAACCAGCTCATGTTCCGGCCACAGGACCATGTCCCGCACCGCTCAGCTGTTTTTTGAACCCTGGTCGCGACAGATACCGGCTCGCCCGATGCGGCAACGCATATCCTCCATGGCGGGCAATCTCCCTTGCGCAATGCTCGAAAGCGCCTGCCGATTGCCGCCTTCGATGGTGGCTGGGGATGCCTTTTTGTGGGTTCAACGGATCAGCTACAGGCCCTAGAACGCAACCTTCCGTCCGCCTCAAAATTCCCCATGTGGGATGCTGCGAGCCCGGTTGCGCAACGAAAGATCTGGGGATTCTCACGTCCCTGCTGCCGCCTGCCGCAAAATGGGACGAGCCGGAGAGACGCCTGCCCCGTCTCCTCGAACGCAAAGGGCGGGTTTGGTCGATTCCATCCGCAAGGAGTACTGCATGCAAAGTCGCATCCTCGGTCGCGACGGTCTTCGGGTTTCCGCCCTCGGCTTCGGCTGTATGGGGATCAACCACAGCTACGGGCCGCCGCTCGACAAGGCGGCGGCCATCACCCTGATTCGCGCCGCGGTGGACCAGGGCGTGACGCTCTTCGACACCGCCGAGGTCTACGGCCCCTATATCAATGAGGAAGTGGTGGGCGAAGCGCTGCAGCCGCGGCGCTCCGAGGTTGTGATCGCCACCAAATTCGGCTTCAGGATCGGTGACGCGGCCGGCGGCGTCGACAGCCGCCCCGAACATATCCGCGACGTGGTCGAGGCCTCGCTCAAGCGGCTGCGCAGCGACCATATCGACCTGTTGTACCAGCACCGCGTCGATCCCGCAGTGCCGATTGAAGACGTCGCCGGCACCGTCAAGGACCTCATCCAGCAGGGCAAGGTGCGGCATTTCGGGCTGTCGGAAGCCGGTGCAGACACC
The DNA here is from genome assembly GCA_009781045.1 of Alphaproteobacteria bacterium. Classification (GTDB taxonomy): domain Bacteria; phylum Pseudomonadota; class Alphaproteobacteria; order Rhizobiales; family Xanthobacteraceae; genus Bradyrhizobium. Next base: position 2,763 of record WQYW01000082.1, on the reverse strand, counting down.
ATTCGCCGCGCTCACGCGGTGCAGAAAGTGACGGCGCTGCAGAGCGAGTATTCCCTGTGGTGGCGCGAGCCCGAACAGAGCGTACTGCCGACGCTGGAAGAACTCGGTATCGGCTTTGTACCCTTCAGCCCGCTGGGCCGCGGCTTCCTCACCGGTGCCATCAATGCTGCGACCACATTTGCCACCGGCGACTTCCGCAACGCCGTACCGCGCTTTGATGCCGCTAACCGCCGCGCCAACTTCGCGCTGGTCGAGGCCCTGGGCGTGATCGCTGCGAAAAGCAACGCCACCCTCGCGCAGATCGCGCTGGCCTGGCTCCTCCACCAGAAACCGTGGATCGTGCCGATTCCGGGCACCACAAAACGGAACCGGCTTGAGGAAAACCTCGGCGCCGCCGCGTTTATCCTTGAGGCCGACGATCTCATGGCAATCGACGCCGTGCTCGCCACCCATGCCGTTGCCGGAGACCGTTATCCGGCCTCCGGGCTCACCCTCATCGACCGTTAGAACAAGGAGCGCGAACGCCATGGCGCAGGACAACATCACCGGCAAAATAGTCGTCATCACCGGTGCCAGCAGCGGGCTCGGCGAGGCCACAGCGCGGCTCCTTGGCGGGCGCGGTGCCGGATTGGCACTTGGGGCACGGCGCCAGGACCGCCTCTCCGCGCTGGTCACGGACCTCGTCGGCGCCGGCGCCACGGCGCTGTGGCGACCGACCGACGTGACCCGAAGCTCCGATGTCGAGCGCCTGGTCGATGCTGCGATTGAGCGCTACGGGCGCATCGACGTCATGATCAACAATGCCGGCGTGATGCCGCATTCGCCTCTCGACCGCTGCAGGCTCGCGGACTGGGAGCGCATGATCGACGTCAACATCAAGGGCGTGCTCTGCGGCATCGCCGCAGCACTGCCGCATATGCAGCGCCAGAAGAGCGGCCACATCATCAACGTGTCCTCGGTGTCGGGCCACAAGGTGCGCCCAGGCGCCACCGTCTACGCCGCCACCAAACACGCAGTTCGCGTGATCTCGGAGGGACTGCGCCAGGAAGTCAAACCCTGGAACATCCGCACCACAATCATCTCGCCGGGCTTTGTCGACACCGAACTGCCCGGCAGCATCACCGAGCCGGACTTTGCCGCCGAGTCCCGCAAAACCTACGCCGCGCTGGCGATTGCCCCCGATTCCTTCGCCCGCGCGGTGGCCTACGCCATCAATGAACCCGACGATGTCGATGTCAACGAGATCCTGTTCCGGCCGACACGGCAGGAATTCTGAAAAAGCCGCGCGGCACGGTGTCCGGCCTCACTCGCGCGACTTCCCCTGGTGATTCATCTGTTCAGGCCGCCTCCCGGGCTGCCCGGCAGCGGCGAACATTAAAAAAGGACCAGCCCATGCAACAGGACAATATAAACGGAAAAGTCATCGTCATCACCGGCGCCAGCAGCGGGCTCGGCGAAGCCGCGGCGCGGCATTTGAGCGCGCTCGGTGCCCGGGTCGCTCTGGGGGCGCGGCGCGAGACCCGCCTCAACGCGCTGGTCACCGAACTCACCAGTACCGGCGGCGAGGCGCTGGCGCAGGTCACCGACGTCACCTCCGCCAGCGCCCTCGAGCGCCTGGTCGAGGCCGCGGTCGCCCGCTTCGGCCGGATTGATGTCATCCTCAACAATGCCGGCGTGATGCCGCATTCGCCGCTGGAGCGCCTCAAGGTGGCGGACTGGGAACGCATGGTCGACGTCAATATCAAGGGCGTGCTCTTCGGCATCGCGGCGGCACTGCCGCATATGCAGCGCCAGAAGAGCGGCCACATCATCAACGTCGCCTCGGTCGCCGGGCACAAGGTCCGCCCTGGCGGCGTGGTCTATTCGGCCACCAAGCACGCCGTGCGTGTGATCTCGGAGGGCCTGCGCCAGGAAGTCAAACCCTGGAACATCCGCTCCTCGATCATTTCGCCGGGAATGGTCAATACCGAACTGGCCGACAGCATCACCGAGCCTGATTTTGCCGCCGAGATGCGCCGGAACTACGCAGCGATCGCGATTTCCGCCGATGCCTTCGCCCGGGCCGTGGCCTATGCGATCGGGGAACCCGACGACGTCGATGTCAACGAGATCCTGTTCCGGCCGACGCGGCAGGAATATTGATATCCCGCCGACCTTTTGCGGGTTCCCCGCCGGCTGCGCCCGGCAAGGCGCTTCGCCACCGCAAGCACGAGCGATCCCGGCTCCTCCGACAACCGGGCTCGCGACTGTCGTCCACTGTCGTCTTTCGCGGAAATCATGGCTGGTTTTCGCCTGCGCGTCCCCTGCGACGTTCCTGGCAATCAAGGGGTTATCCACAAGGCGCGGCCGCCGCCGGTGGGAGACTTTTCAAAAGTAAAAACCCCACCCGGCCTGGTGTCGCCTTGGCGGGGTTGCCCCGGAGGGTCTTGAGGCTCGACAGTTACCTGCGAGCAGACCCCGACAGCTCTCAGACTCTCTCCGATCAAGTCAAGTTAACGTTTCCACCCCCATCCGATTTCTGCAAACGACTGACTGTGCCCCCTCACATGGGGAATTTTGAGTCAAGGAGGAAAATACAAGCGACACTTTCTTTCAACCGGCACCAGATTTTGAGTGAATCTCCGCGGAGTTCCGGGTTCGTTCGTAAGCGTCAAAAACCCCCCATATGGCGCTGCTGATCGCTCCGTGCGATTCTCCGGGCACCCAATCCGATTCACGAGGAGGTGCCAGAAATGAAAATGCCTGCGAAACCAGAGCGCGGTT
>WQYW01000081.1 GCA_009781045.1 Alphaproteobacteria bacterium | reverse complement strand
GCGGGTCAAGAATGCGGAGAGCATGATTGCCATCCGCATCTGCCGGGCCAATGACGGCTGGGGCGACTTCTGGGACGCCAAAATGGCAGCGTAGCATCTGACCACACTTTGGTTCGCACCCCCTCACCCAGGTCGCCGTCATCGCCCTGATCGAACGGGGCCTGCTCAAGATCGAATCCGGCCTTCTGGTTGCCGCAGAGGGAGCTGCTGACAACGCCCGTCGCCCGCTCGACAAGGCCGTCCTCAATCTCTACAAAAAGCCCGGTGCCGCCAGCCTGGCCTTCACCGACACCATCGTCCGGATCGAGATCCGGAGGGTGGAAGGCCAGCTCTCCGCCCTGAAGGAATTTGACAGCCCCGGGTCTGCGGTCCTCGTCAGCCCGGTTGCCGTTCTCTGGGCAGTCGCCTTCATCAAGATCTTCCTGGCCTTCTCGCGCGGCCACCACAATGTCATGTTCCTGCTTTTCATGGGAGCTGCCGCGCCCTTTCTGGTATGGTGGGCGGCGATGGACAATACCGCCAGGCTGGCGCTCGATGCCCTGCGCCCGCGCTTTGCCGGCATGCTCGACCACGCCGCATCCCTGGATTTCGATGCCAACACCGGGAAAGTCGCCTTCCTTGTCGCCACCTTCGGTTTGACCTCCCTGCCGTCACATCTTGTGAAATCCCTGCACGGCATCGTCCTGGCGCCGCCACCTCCGCCTTCGACTTCGTCGTCCTCAGGGTCCGGATCCTCCTATTATGACTCATCGTCCTCCTGGGGCTCGTCTTCCTCCTGCGGATCCTCGTCTTCCTGCGGATCCTCCTCAAGCGGCGGTGGCAGCGGCTGCGGCGGCTGCGGCAGTTCGAGCTGACAGGCATCAGGGATGATCCAGGCGCCCATGCCGCGACACCTCCCGATGCGCGGTTCCACGCAGCACTCCATACGGTCCAGACGGTGGTCTGACCCAGCTCTTTTGCCATCCCGCCCCCCCATGCTGAATCCATTCAACCTGTCAGGGCCTGAATTCCTGCTGTTTTACGCCGCAGCAGTCCTCCTCGCCTTCATCCTATTCCGGCGCGACACGATGCGGCGCCGTGCCGCCAAGACCGTCGCCATCGAGAAGGTTGCGAGCCGATACGCCCAGGCCCCCTATCTGATCGCCAGCCTCCATGGCGATCGTGATCGCATCATCCAGGTGGCCATCCTCGCTCTCACCGAACGCGGCCTGCTGAGAGCAGAATCCGGCCTTCTCGTCGCCGGCGAAAATGCCGCCGATCACTCCCGCCGCCCGCTCGACAAGGCGATTCTGCGACTCTACAGGAAATCAGCTGCCCCCGGCCTGGCCTTTACCGACGACATCATCGGCACCGAGGTGAGGATAGTGCGCCTCTCTCTCGCCGCCTTCAGGAAATACGACAGAGCCGGAAACGCAGTCCTCGTCACGGTGGTTGTTGTTCTGCTGGCACTCGCTCTCCTGAGGATCGTTCTGTCGCTGGCCCACGGCCACAACAACGTCCTGTTCCTGCTCGCCATGGCCGCCGCCATGCCCTTCCTGCTGCGCTTTGCAGCCACCGACAATACCGCAGCCCTGGTTCGCGATGCGGTCGCCAGGCGCTTTGCCAGTCTCTATGACCATGCCTCCTCGCTCCAGTTCGATGCCGGCACCGGCAAAGTCACCTTCTTTGTCGCCGCCTTCGGTTTCTCCAACCTTCCACGCCATCTTGCCGCCTCTTTGCGCGAAATCGGGCTGGCTCCGCCGGAACCGCCAACCGCCGTCGCGGCCCGGTCCTTGTCCTTCTCCGGTTCCTCCTCCTGCGGCTCCTCCTCCTGCTGCTTCCCGTCCTCCTCGGGCTCGTCCTGTGGCGGCAGCAGCAGCTGCGGCGGCTGCGGGGGCGGCTGCAGCTGAGGCGGCTTTTGCCCATGATCCGCGAGCGACTCTTCGGTGGCCGGGCCACAACCAGTTTCACCCTGCAATGGCATCTCACCAATGCCTGCGCCTTCGACTGTTCCCATTGTTATGAGCGCCTCAACCGTGCCGAACTGTCCCTCGACAGCGCACTCGAAGTGGTCGCGGGCCTCGCCCGTTTCAGCGCCCGCCACCATGTCACGCCCCAGGTCTGCCTGACCGGCGGCGATCCCCTGCGCTATGTCCATTTCTGGGCGCTCTACCAGGCTCTGCGCGATTCCGGCATGCGCATTTCGATCCTCGGCAATCCGATCCCCGAGCGCAGCATTGAGCGACTGATGGCGATCGCTGCGCCCGACTACTACCAGGTCAGTCTCGAAGGCTTCGAGGCCCATAACGATCGCGTACGCGGCCCGGGGCATTTCTCCCGCGTCATGCGTTTTCTCGACGATGCCAGACCGCTCGGCCTCGCCACCCATGTGATGCTGACCCTGACAGGCGACAACATGTCCGAGGTGATCGCGCTTGGCGACCACCTGCGCGGTCGCACGCTCTCCTTCACCTTCAGCCGCCTCGCCCAGGTCGGCAGTGGTGCGAGCCTCACTTTGCCCGAAAGGGACGCCTGTGCCGCCTTCCTGCGCGACTATGCGGTGCACGCCCGCCACAACCCGGTGCTGCGCCTCAAGGAAAATCTGTTCTGCCTGGTCAGCCCCGAATCCCGGCGTCACCGCGGGATGCGCGGCTGCACCGGTCACGGCTGCGGTGCGGCGTTCAATTTCGTCGCCCTGCTGCCCGACGGCGAGGTCCATGCCTGCCGCAAATTTCGATCGAAAATCGGCTCCATCCACGAGTCAACGCTGGATCAGATCTATCAGGGCGAAACCGCGCGCCGCTATCGCGGCGGCCCGGAAGGCTGCCGCGACTGCTCCCATCGCCTCCATTGCAATGGCTGCATGGCGGTAGTCCATGGCTGCGGCCTTGATCCCTTCACCACCCGCGACCCCTTCTGTTTCCGCGCCATGCCCAGATGAACCGCTCGGGAAAGCCTGGCCGGCTGCACCGAACGCATCACGCGTGCCGGACTGCCCTGGCGCAGGCACGAGCTACAATTGCCGCGTCGCCGGGCAGCGACTCCTGCCCCACGTTCAGTTTCGATGCCGTGCGGCGGCCAGTCTGCGCAGTTCCCGCTGCGCCAAAGCCGCCGATGCCCGCGCACACTTCCGCCCATGAGAGCTGTATCCCTGTCGAAATGCCGGCCATCCGTCGTCAGAACCGGCGGAAATATCGCTGCTGGGTGCAAAACCCTATAGTTCGCTGCCACCCGTTCTGCGCTGGCGCTGCCAGCCACGACAATTTCGACCCGTGGTGAACCGGGTTGCAGCCAATGACCCGCGCCCGGGCAAAGCCATGCCGCAGGCCCGGAAACCGCAGGGAGCAGCTACCCGGGTGGCACGCTCTCTATTGCTGCCGCACCCGAACGCGATTCGCGCGGCACCAGGCGTAAACCGGGAACCATGCCGGAGCCTTTCCACGGGCCTGAACACCGCCCGGGGCCATAGTCGCCGGAAAAGCCCTGCTCGCCTGCGCCCTGACGCCTTTCCGCAGGGAAGCGATCTGCCGATCCTGCGCCGGGAGAGGAGGGTGCCGCGGGAGACAATACAGCCTGCCGCTGCACAGCGGCAGGGAAGCGATCCTTTGCCACTGGCGCTGTGCAATGCAACGAGCCGCGAGAGCGCCTCACTTTCGACACCATTGCCGATTTTCCTTAAAGGCGCGACACTGCACAATCCTTCCTGTTATCGATCCCGGACCTGTGCAGCGGCACGACCGCTGCCGCCTCCTGCCGACAATTTGCGCCCCCCCCCATCACCAGGCCCCGGTGCCTCATGCTCATGTCTCCTCTGCCCTGGCGTCCCCGGCTCCAGCGATTGTCCGCTCTGCGATTTCCGGCCACGCTGTGGGTGGCGGCGCGTTCCTCGCCGCCACCCCCGACCTGCGGCTTCGCCGCCTGGGATCCACCTTTCGTAGCTGCGCCCTGACGGAATCTCCACAAAAATGTGCGCATCCGTCTCCACAGGCTGCGTGCAGAGATGAGTGCACCTCCTTTTCACACCATGACCGGCAGAAGCTCTCCATGCCACACGAATGTCAGAAGGATACCAGCATGTCCCTTTTTCGGGTCGCTCTCTGGCTCACAGTCCTCTCCGCCCTGGGCGTGACGGAGGCCGCAGCAGAGTGCGGCTATGTCGACAATCCCTGCGAAGTGCCTGCGCATCTCGACAGGATCGAAACCATCACAATCGACCAGAACTGGAAGATTGACGAAGACGATATCATCACAAGATGCAGCGAACGCTCTCCCCTGACGGTTGGCGATGTCCGCGCCTATCTGGAGAAAGCCGGCCGCATCTCAGACGAGGCCGCGAAAAAATCCATCACAATTTCATCCTGCCGCGCCCATGGCACGCTGACAACCAGCACGGGTCGCAAGGGCACGTGGAACATCGGGCTGTTTCGCGAAGGAATTCTCTCCTGGCCCGACAATTCCTCAAAGAAGGACTATCTCTATTGCGGACATTGCAAGGCGCCATTTGCCGAGTAAATCCCGGACACGGCAATCTGAAGTGCCGTCACCTGCGCACCGACATTTACAGTCCTGCCCGGCAGCGCAATGAGGGCCGGAGTTCGGTAAGCGCGCAAGATCACGAGGCGGCACACACCGTGCCACCCGCACATCGCCCGCGCGGCGACCGCGCTGGTCTCGCCGGACTTCAGTCCACCGCTCAAGCCAGCAAGGGGATGCCCTGGCTTGCGATCCCTCCCAGGGAAGGGCCGACAGGGCCGCTTAACATGTCGCACAGTCATGCGCCGGCGGGGATCGTACGCTGTTCGGCACCAGGCGACACGGACCTGAAGGCATGTTCCTGCGGGAGCCTCCTGCACCATCTGACGAAGTCCACACGCATCAAAGGAGATAGCTGCAACGACTCCCCCGGCATCAAGCCAAACGCCGTCATGTACAGCAACCTCTGGTGTTCCATCACATCCGGGAAAGGCAACGCTGTCCACCCCCGGCCCGATTCGCGATTCGCCATGGCCAGTGGCATCGGCCTCACACAGAGATTCACCCGAAAGCCGCGGTCGGCGGCGGCATTGGTGTGCGCCCGAACCAGCGTTACCCCATCCCAAAGAGCCCCAGGCAAATCCAGGCATGCAGAGGCGTGAGGCGTTCGGATAGAAGGATTGACACCTGCGGAGATATCCACCAATCCGTCTCCCGTTGTCGAATTCCTGGCCGCGTTGCGCCCGCCGCTTCACATGCGCCTTGAACCGTGCAGGATACCATCCGGCGAAAAACAAAAGATCACCATCTCGCTGACCGATCAAGTCCAGTTCCTGCACAGCGTCGCGATCACCGCCCTTGGTCGCCAGCCCTCTTCCTTCCTATTGACCAGCGGCTCGAACCCGGCACCCAGCGAGAGGTCTTACTCACAGCCCTGAAGCCCCGGAGAGCGCAGAAACAGATGCACCACCCCTCTGGTATCACTCCAGATCAGACTTCCGCCGAAATCACTCCCGATGTCCCAAATACCATGTCGTCCCTTCCCGGCTGTCATCCTGCCCTTGGCGCTACACTTCGGATAGTATTGTGTCACTATGGCTTCATGCCCGGAGATCCGCCCGGCCGCAGACAGATATTCGCGAACAACCTCAACTGTAAACGGCCGCTTGGCCTTGCAGTCGCTCCTCCGATCTCGTCCCGCAGACTTCCAGTTCTCTATGACAATATCGGCAATCGCTCCAATATGGTATGGCGTGGTACATAGATCAGCGTCGCCGGCGCAATCTCTGGCACGAGCGGAAGTGGCGCAAGCAAAGAGCGCGGGCACAGTGCAGAGCCAGAATGCCACTCGCATCATCACCACCTTGCAGTTGAACCTTCTGCAGGATTCTCTATTGCAATATCACAGATGACGGCGAATTTCGATCGTTGCATATCGAGGGTATCATTTTCAATTCATTGATGAGCCAGGCCAGCGACTGATTCTGAGCCGTGTTGACTCGAATAACGCCCTTTTATCATCTGTAACTGGCAGAGTTCCATCGGGATTACGTGCCTTGCTGACGATCTCCATCCTGATACTGTACCGGTTTCCAGGATGACGGACGGGATAGAGTGGCTGCGGATGTGGTCGACGGACGGAGCCGCCAGACGTGAGGGTTGAACAGGACCCCAGCTGCAGCGAATGCCAAAACGAGGACATGGTTGCTCCAGGACACAATCGTGTTCTGACCAACGTCGAGAATTCGCGTCGCTGTCGGTGCCCGGGCATGGATCGCATACATCGAACCGGATCCATCCGCCCAGTGCCAGGGAAACAGGGTCGGCATTTCTGCTCCCGTCAGACCAGGAAGCACCCGCAGGCCATTGTCCAGAATGTCCGGTGCCAGCGCGGCGAGGCCGACGGCGGCGAAGAGCAGGACATAGCGACGCTGCACAGCGAGGCACCACGCGGCAAGCAGAACAGCGCCGCAGAGCACATCGGGCCACGCCGCAATCGGGTATCCGTGTTTGAGGCCGTCAAGCACGCCGTGCGACAACACCCCGAGCAACATCGCCGCTCCCAGCACCACGAGGTCCCTGGCGCGCGGCAACCAGACCTGCTTGTCTACAGCTTCCAGACGGACTGCCGCGACATGCGCGATCCCGACCGCGGCAAGAACATGGAAGGTGACGTTCATGGCCGATCAATTCTCCGCGGCAGCATCCGCCGTCTGTCCCGGGTCGCGCCACACCGCACAGAGCCAGAACACCAGGCCACCGAAGCCGCCGGAACCGAGCAGGATCGCCCGGACAGGCGCTTCGCGGCGTGCGAACGCGACAGGATTGCCTGAAATTTGCTCCGAGCCACCAAACAGCAGCTTCATCGAAAGAAAGAAGACGATCACGCCAATGCAGGCCCCGGCTGCCATGGCCGTGGGAATGCGTAATTTCACCCGCCCGATCAGCAGTGCATAGAGCGGCCCGCCAAAGACGAACGCCCCGGGAAGACTGAAAGTGAGTGCGAAGGCAAGGAGGAGATCCGGCTCCCAGGATCTGCCCTCAAATTCTGCCAGAGCCAGGCTGAGGAAAAACGACGCCGCAGCAGGAGCGGCCACAAACGCCAGAAGCAGACGCTCCCAGCGCGGCCGGAACGCCTTCCAGGCCCGCGGACCAGCCGGTGAGGCGGGCGGCGGTTCCGCCGCCACCTCCCTCCTGTGAATTTCCACAGCCGTGTCAGTCGCGGCTTCCCTGATCTCCGCCATCCCCAATCTCCGTCACCCCCAACCTCCTGTCGAAGCGGACCTCTCATCCGTGGTGCCCCAAAGCTTAGCCTGCGCAGCATGGAGATGACATGGCTATGGTCAGCACAAGCTGACGGGTTTCTGTGCAGATGCTGCGCAAAGCGCGCGCACACACGGACTGGTCAGGCCTGCAGCACTTTCGAAATCCGCCCTTCGATTGCCCTGAACTGTCGGGCACGCGACATTTTCCGTGGACCACCAGGGGCGAGCCTTACGGACGTGATGGATCGCATCGAGACAGCAGGCGGGCCCGACCGTGGCGTCAAATGTCCCACCCGTTGAGTCTTGCCCCCCGCAGCCTGTGGCAAGGCCCAGGACAGACTTCACGACCCCGGCAGGCGGAAAGCCTCCTCTGCGCCCCTCACGCCTCGCCGCCGACCTCCAGCGTCGCCCCCGGATTGTAGTCCGGGTTTTCGCGCACCCCGCCCAGCAGGGGATAGCCGGCCTGGTTCGCGAACACCCGCGTGGCGCCAACCCGATAGTCATGCGAATTATGGTCATGACCGTGGATCCACAGCGTCGGCGAAAGAGTCAGGATCGTTTCCGACAGATCGGACACAAAGGCGGGAGAAATTCTTGATCCCTGGTGCCGGGGCGCGACCGGGTTGGGATGCGGCGCGTGGTGCGTAACCACCACCGTGGGGCCGTCGAAGGGCCTCCCCAGCTGTTCCCTGACAAAAGCCAGATCGCGCACGTGAAGGCGCTCGGCATCCGCCGTGGTGAAGCGTCGCCGCGCCCTGCCCTCGCACCACCGGATCACCCTGTGGTCGTTCATTCCCCGCTCGGCGGCGATACGAGCCAATACGGCATCCCCCAGGAGAGCATAGTTGGTCCACATGATGGCTCCGATGAAGCGGACGCCGCCGAGTTCCACCACTCCCGGTGCCAGGAGGTGAATGCTGAGTTCCGCAGCACGGGCGGTTTCCGCCAATTCCGGCCAGAGCCCGATCTCACCGCCATAGAATTCGTGGTTGCCCGGCACATAGACCACGGGCTTGTCGGCCAGCGCGCTGCGGCGGCGCAGCTCTCCCAGCCACTCCACTGCGGACGCCACACTGGAATGGATATCGCCGGCAAGTACCACGGCGTCGAACTCCACGCCCGCGGGCGGCTGCCAGTCGGAGTTGCGGAACTCGATGTGAAGGTCGGATATGCAAAGAATTTTCAAAATCTTCTCCATCGACTCCGGAACGGTCGGCGCACGTAGCAACGGCAGGCGCGCAACCAACAATGGCGAAATGCAACACCGTCTTGTGGCAGCAAGTGGGCAGCAAGGGTGGAACCTGCGCCTTCCCCTCTGGCTCCAGCGGGGTTTTCACAACTTCGGCTGCTCGAAGCCTCAATCCCCTGGAACCGGGATACATCTCTCAGTCTCCAGCGCAACTATCTCTGTTGTCTCAGCCAGGGAAGGTCTTCTGTGCACCGTCAGCGCCAAAACGCCATGGAACTGTGCACAGCCGATTTGATTGCGGTCCGCCAGTTCCGGGTTCCATTTTCAGGTTCCATTTTCGCTATCCCTGGCGTGCCACCCCTGCGGCGTTGCCGAAAGCGATTGCGCTGTCTCGCTTTCCTGTTTGCGCACCGCGCTTCCCCTGATGCTTCCGTGCCGCAACCGACTGCACATCGCCCGAAGCAGAGCGATGCCGCCGGCGCTCTCCGTCTGTCGTTTTCGCTTCCTGACTTCCTGACGGCCCGTGTTGACAAATCTGACGGGATTGCCCCGAACGCCCCTGGAAGAACCATCCGAAAGGCCGCCGGAACGTGCCTCGCACAAGCGAATGCGCAACCCCGGCAGCGGAACGCGCAAGGTTGCGTCCTTCTTCCCCAAGCTCGAGCGTTCACGGCCGATTGGTGCTTCGCAAGGCGCCTCGCCTCTCTGAGCCCGTGATGTTGCAGCGGAACCCGAATAGCGCGGCCGGTATCAGCCGCGACAACAGGACTTTCCCAGTGTCAACCGATTCCTGGAAAAAGGGAAAAAGCGGAAGCCTCCGCTACTTGCCGATTTCCTTGCCCATTTCCTTGCCCATTTCCCTGTCGAGGGCATCAGACAGTTCCCCGGCACTGCGGAACCGGGCCCGACGCTCAGCCATCGCGGTGCGGGACTCCGCCATTGCAGCACGGGTTTCCGCGTTCGGCACCCGCAACTCGGGCGGCAAGGTCCCACACTCAACCACACGGACAAGAGCCATCCGCATCACGTCGGACAAAGTAAGACCGATTTCGGAGAGGATTGTTGCCGCCTCCTCTTTCAACCACGCATCGACGGTTGCATGTACAGGAACTTCCGAAGCCATGATCCGTCTCCCACTCCCGCAGCACCGCGCGCAGAATAGAGCACAATCGAGTGCTGCTCCAGAGTCGAGGCACCTCCGGAGATGTTGCGATCGGAACGATGGAACCGGGAGCCGGGAGGATTCCGCCTGCAGTCACCGCAAACTCGCAACAACGCGAATCAACCGACCGGGCATCTGCAGCAGCCGCGACACGATCCGCCGCCCGATGTCTTCAGATCCGCGGGTCCCACGTCAACGAGGCCGCCAGGCTTCACGCCCACACCCAGCATGGGATGACGCCTCTGGCGCGCGAGAACCCCGAGGCTCTCACGGGGGCGGTTTCGAAGGGACAAGGCGGGGATGATCCCGGAGGTCTTGCTGCGGTTTCAGCCACGCCCTTGTCACGGGGGCTCTGTCGCTGTCTCAGGGGAACAGCCCCCCTAAGGCGGCCACAGGGCCTTTCCAGGGGATTTTGACGCGACCGCACGCGTTCCCGGCGCCTGAGCGACCTCTCAGTCGGTCAACATGGCGCCGACATCAGCCTCGGCGACCACCTTGCCATCGACCATGGCATCCCCGTGGAACCACCACATGGTCTTGCGGCGCCCGATCGAGCGCATATGGTACTCGATGGTGTCACCGGGCTTCACGGGTTTGCGGAATTTGCATTTGTCGATGGTGAGGAAGTAGACCGCTGGCGGCTTCTCGGTGCCCGGAAACGAGCGGATCCCGATCACGCCGGCGGTCTGGGCCATGGCCTCGATCATCAGCACGCCGGGATAGACCGGCCGTTCCGGGAAATGCCCGAGGAAACAGGGTTCGTTATAGGTGACATTCTTGACACCGATGCCGCTGTAATCCTCGCGGATATTGATCACGCGATCAATCAGCAGCATCGGAAAACGGTGCGGCAGGGTATGCAGGATGGCGTCGATATCCACCAGTGCGAACCTTATCGGCGCCTCCTCCATCACTCACGCTCCTGTTTCAGCTCTGCTGCGGCCTCGCGGGCCAGACGTTCCACGACCAGAATTTCCCGAAACCACTGCCTGGTCGGTTTGGCAAAACAGCCACCCCAATGGCCCCGGGGCGGGATGTCGTCCTTGACCCCGCTCATTGCCGTGACCTGGGCACCGTCGCCGATCTTGATATGGTTGTTGATGCCGACCTTGGCCCCAAGCGCCACATTGTCGCCAAGGGTCAGACTGCCAGCCAGTCCGATCTGTGCCGCCAGGATGCAGTGGCGGCCGATGGTGACGTTGTGGCCGATCTGAACCTGGTTGTCGATCTTGGTGCCCTCGCCGATCACGGTGTCGCGCAGGGAGCCGCGGTCGATGGTGGTGCCAGCCCCGAGTTCGACATCGTTCTGGATCAGCACCCGTCCGGTCTGCGGCACCTTGGTGTGGCCGTTCCCCGAGAAGATGAAACCATAGCCGTCCTGGCCGATGCAGCAGCCGGGATGGATCAGTACGTTATTGCCGATCAGGGAACACTGGATCACAGTTCGGGCACCGACATTGCAGTCGCGCCCGATACTGACCCCGGGTCCGATCACCGCGCCGCAACCGACGACCGTGCCGGAACCGATGGCCACATTGGCACCGATGACCGCCAGCGGTTCGACGATGACACCGTCTTCAAGCTCGGCCGAGGGATCGATGATCGCCGAGGGATCAATCCCCTCCACATTGAACCAGCTCTCTGGTCGCAGCACGTCGCTGTGCCACAGGCGGGCGATTTTGACAAAAGCGGCAAAGGGTTTGGAAACCCGCAGCACCGCAACATCGGGCGGCACTTCACGCTCAAAGCGGGGATGGACCAGACAGGCCCCGGCTTTGGTGGCCTTGAGCTGATCGATATATTTCAGGTTTTCGAAGAAACCGAGATGCATGGGACCGGCCTCGTCGAGCGAGGCAAGTCCGGTAATGACATCGCTGCCGCGGCCAGGGTCAACCAGTTCCGCTTCCGTGATTGCAGCAACTTGCGTGAGCACCGACCGGGGCGGTTTTTTAAAGAAGGTCGGCTTAGTCATCTTATGCTGTCTCGTTCCAGTCAAAAGCATGATGCGCAGGGCGCGCATCATGCTTTTCTTTTTGCGAAGCTTCAGCACTTTCCCGGGAGAGAAAGCCGGCTTTTCGTTTTCAGACCACATTCAGATCCGGTCAGAATGTGGTGCCGCCGCCGAACCTGAACTCCTGGACACGGTCATATTTGCCCTTGGTCAGAGGCACCGCGTAGTCGAAGCGCAGCGGTCCGAAAGGCGACTGCCAGATCAGGCCGACACCGACCGACGACCGCACGATCTTGCTGTCGTCATAGACCAGACCGGCACAGGTGCCAGGGCCGCCGTTGCCAGGCTTTGTGCAGCCTGCGGTGTTCATCTCATTGGTCAGCGCCCACTCCGTCGGCCCCTGATAGTCATAGAGCCCACCGGCGTCGGCATAGAGCGCCCCCTTCAGACCGACTTCCTTGGGCAGGAACCAGAAAGGAACCTGCAGCTCAGCCGAAGCGCCCCAGTATTTGGTGCCACCGAGCGCGTCCTGCGTGCCATAGGGATTGATGTCGCGCGGGCCGATACCATAGGGCTCGAAGCCGCGGACCAGATTCGGTCCCATCTGGAAGTGGTCATACATCCGCAGTTCGGTATTGCCGACCTTGTTGAGGATGCCGCCCTGGAGGTGGATCAGGCCCACCATGTCGGCAACCAGAGGCTGGTAGTATTTCACGTCGACCGTGTTCTTGAGATAGGACACGTCACCGCCAACACCGGCGTAATCCAGCGACCAGTTCACCAGCAGACCGTCGGTCGGGTTCTTGTTGTTGTCGAGCAGGTTCCAGATCAGGGAGTAGCCGACCGAAGACACGATCTGGGCACCCTGGGCCAGTTCCTTGCGCAGCGGCAGCGATACTTCGCCGTCCGAGTAACAGCCGAGATTGGTCCCATCCCATCCTCCCGGCAGCGTGTTCATATAGGCCGGGCTGGGATTATAGGCGGCACTGCCCTGGACGTTGTTACAGTTCATCAGATAGCCCGGCAGATCGATCTGGTTGCGGGTGATCGAATAGCGCGCCTGCAGGGTCAGGTCCTCACGCAGCTGGAAGCCGAGATGGGGGCTGAAGCCGAGTGTGGTCTGACCATAGGAGATGTAGGTGTTGGCGAACTGCTGGCGCTGATAGAGGTCGAGGCCGAGCGCCACCCGGTAGTCGAGCAGATAGGGCTCAACAAAGGACAGAGAGTAACCACGGGCATACTGGCCGTAGGAGATCGACGCCTTGGCGAACAGGCCGCGACCAAGGAGATTGCGCTCGGAGATCGAGACTTCGCCCAGCGCACCGTCGGTGGTCGAGTAGCCGCCCGACACCGAGAAGTCGCCGGTCGATTTCTCCTCAAGCTCCACCGCCAGGATGACGCGGTCGGTCGAGGAGCCCGGCTCCCGGGTGATCTTGACGGTCTTGAAGTAATCAAGGTTCTTGAGCCGGCGCTCGGTGCGGTCGACCAGCGCCTGGTTATAGGCGTCGCCCTCCGACACATCGAATTCACGACGGATCACATAGTCCCGGGTGCGGGTGTTGCCGCGGATATCGATGCGCTCGATATACTGCCGCCGGCCTTCGTCGACATTGAAGACCACAGCCGCAGTATGGGCATTGAAATCACGGTCGCCGCCGACCCGTACCACTGCGAAGGCATAGCCGCGGCGGGAGGCTTCAAGCTGCATGTCCTCAACCGATTTCTCGATCGCCTCGACATTATAGACCGAGCCGACGCTGACCTGGGAACGGCTGCGCAGAGACGGGGCATCGAAATTCGGGATCGAGGTGTGGAACT
This sequence comes from Alphaproteobacteria bacterium, assembly GCA_009781045.1. Classification (GTDB taxonomy): domain Bacteria; phylum Pseudomonadota; class Alphaproteobacteria; order Rhizobiales; family Xanthobacteraceae; genus Bradyrhizobium. The sequence goes on along the minus strand of WQYW01000081.1, from coordinate 10,304 downwards.
CGACCGAGCCGACGCGGTACTGGCTGCCTTCCTCGATCTTGAAGGTGACCAGGAAGCCCTTGCGGTTGGGGTCATATTCGGTGAGCGCGGCCACGACCTGGACCTCGGCATAGCCATGCTTGAGGTAGAAGCGGCGAATGAGGTCGCGATCGGCCTCGACCCGATCCGGGTCATAAATGTCGTTATTGCCCAGGAAGCTGAGGAAGTTGGACTCATGGGTTTTGATTACGTCGCGCAGACGCGCGGCCGAAAAGGCGTTGTTGCCGACGAATTCGATCAATTTCACGCCGGTCTTGGCACCTTCGTCGATCCTGAAAATCAGGTCGACGCGGCTGTTGGAGCCTTCGATGATCTCGGGAACCACGCGCACGTCATAACGGCCGGAACGGCGATAGATTTCGGCGATGCGCAGCGTGTCCGACTGCACCACGGGGCGCGAATAGGTGCCGCGGGGCTTGGACTGAACTTCGGCCTGGAGCTGTTCGTCCTTGATCTTTTTGTTGCCCTCGAAGGCAACCCGGCCGATGACCGCGTTCTCGGTCACGACCACGAGCAGACGGCCGCCGCCGACATGGCGGATCTCGACATTCTGGAACAGACCCGTGTCGTACAGGGCCTTGACGCCGTCGTCGATCGCCATCTGATCCAGGCGACCGCCCCGCCCCCTGAAATAGGAGCGGATGGTATCGGCCTCGACTCGCCGGTTCCCCTCAACGGCTATCGACTGAACGCTCTGAGCGGCAGCGGGTGTAACAACAACAGACCCTACCGGAGCGCTGAACACGATCAGGGCGGCGAGAATCCCTCCCCGGATATGCATTCCTAACTTCATGTCGAACGCGCCTTTATTATTTCCACGCCAGATTCCGGGACGAACGACCCAGCTCTGGCAGATTCCCAACTTCAGACACTTGTAACCATTTTCTGCAGCGCCCGCAAACCACGGACGACCCCGGATTTCCACATTCATCACCAAAAGTGGCGCATTGGCAACGCCCCGGCGGGGGAGCGGAGGGCGTTCCAGGATGAAATTTAATTAAGTCCCGAAGCACCCGGCAGCCCCCGGATATAGCTATAGCAGGCCAAACTGACGCAAGATGTCGTTATAGGTGGCAAACACCATCAGGAGCACCACGAGCGCCAGGCCGATGCGGAAACCGATCTCCTGGACCCGCTCGGAGAGCGGACGGCCCCGAACCGCTTCGGCGGCGCAGAACAGAAGGTGGCCGCCGTCAAGCAGGGGAATCGGAAACAGGTTTAACAGCCCGATCGATACCGAGAGTATGGCGCAGAGGCCGAGTACCGCCGGCAATCCCATGCTCGCCGCATCCCCCGACATCTGGGCGATCCCGATCACGCCGGCGACATCATGGGCATTGCCGGAACCTGCGAACAGCTTGCCGATGCCGCCCAAGGTGCCGGTAATAATATACCAGACGCGATCAGCCCCGAAGGTCAGAGCCTCGAGGGGGCCGACTGCCAGCATGTCCTCGTCGCTCACCTGCGGGCTCACGCCGATCATCCCGCTACGCTGCGCCGCAGCAGAGCCGGATTGTGACTGGCTTTCCTTCGGTGTGACCGTGAGGGTGATCACGCCGTCGCCACGCCTGACCTCGAAACTCAGGCCCACGCCGGGGTTTGCTGCGACAATCCTGCGCATGTCTTCAAAGCTCGCGATCGGCTTGTCACCGATCCGCAGGATCATGTCCCCGGTCTTGAGCCCGGCCGATTCGGCCGCCCCGCGCGGGACCACGGCGATTCGCGCCGGAAACAGAGGATTCAGGCCGAGTATCCCGACCCGCCGCACCGGACCGAGACCGAACCAGGTCGGACTTTCCTGCACCTTCGGTGTGGCCCTGATGGCGATGACGCCATCGCCGCGCCTGACCTCGAAATTCAGGCCCACACCGGGACTTGCCGCCGCGATCTCGTCGATCTCCTGGAACATCGTGACCGCCTTGTCGTCAATGCGCAGGATGCGGTCGCCATCCCTGAATCCGGCAGCCTCGGCAACGCTGTCCGCAAGCACTGTGATGCGCGCGTCGGGCGGCGCGGCCTTGCCGTAAATCAGCGCCACGACAGCAAAAATCACGATTCCCAGGATGAAATTGGCAACCGGCCCCGCCGCGATGATGGCGGCGCGCGGGCCCACCTTCTTGTGGTGGAAGCTTTTTTCGCGCTCCTCGGGGGTCATCTCCGCCAGCGCCTCGTTCGACGGCGTCGAGGCTGCACTTTCGTCACCGAAGAATTTGACATAGCCGCCGAGCGGCACGGCTGCGATTTTCCATCTGGTGCCATGGCGGTCGGTAAAGCCCGCCAGTTCGCGGCCGAAGCCCAGCGAGAACACCAGCACTTTGACCCCGGCCCAGCGGGCGACCAGGAAATGCCCCAGCTCGTGGAAGAACACCACCACCGACAGAATCAGCAGAAACGGCACAATCCAGCCGAAAAAACCCTGTCCCCAAATGAGCTGTGACATCCGAATCCTCGTAGGTGCTCAGGCCTTTGCCGCAATCTGCGGCAGCTGTTCCAGGGCCAGGTTGCGGGCCTTGAGATCAAGTGCGATGGCATCGTCAGCCGAGCCTGGCGGCACAAGATCACCGGCCTTCATCCACGCCTCCAGCGTGGCCTCGACCAGGGCACTGATGCCACCGAACCGGATCCGGCCGTCGATGAAGGCCGCCACCGCGATCTCATTGGCGGCATTATAGACCGTCGTGGCACCACGCCCAAACCGTAACGCGTCGTAAGCTAAACGCAGCCCCGGAAAGCGTTCCAGATCCGGCGCTTCAAAGGTGAGCTGGCCGATTCTGGCCAGATCCATCACCGCCGCCCGCCCCTGGATGCGCTCCGGCCAGCCCAGACAATGAGCGATCGGGGTGCGCATGTCGGGGGTACCGAGCTGGGCCACCACCGAGTGATCCTGGAATTCAACCATACCGTGGATGATCGACTGGGGGTGGACCAGAACATCGATCTGATCGGCAGCAAGCCCAAAGAGCCAGGAGGCCTCGATGACTTCAAGTCCCTTGTTCATCATCGACGCCGAATCAATCGTGATCTTGCGTCCCATGGTCCAGTTCGGGTGTCTGAGCGCCTGTTCCAGGGTCGCCGCGGCGATATCCGCCGCCTTCCAGGTGCGGAACGGGCCGCCCGAGGCGGTGATGATGACGCGCCGCAATTCGTCGCGATTGCCGGAACTCAACGCCTGAAACAGCGCGTTATGCTCCGAATCGGCCGGCAGGATGCGGGCTCCCGCAGTGTTCGCCCGCTGCATGAAGAAGTCGCCGGCACAGACCAGACATTCCTTGTTGGCCAGCGCCACCGTGGCGCCGCGATCAACCGCGGCCAGAGCCGGTTTCAGTCCCGCAGCACCGGAGATCGCCGCCATCACCCAGTCGGCGGGCCGCGCCGCCGCCTCGATCACCGCGCTCTCACCGGCCCCGCAAGCAATATTGCTTCCGGCCAGCGCCTCTTTGAGTTCGCCGAGCCGCAAAGGATCGGCAATGGCGGCAAAGCCGGCATTGAATTCTTTTGCCAGAAGCGCCAGCCCCGCGACATTGCTGTGGGCGCTCAGGGCCTCGACACGGTAGCGCCCGGGTGCCGCCCGGATCAGATCCATGGTGCTGTCGCCGATCGAGCCGGTGGCTCCAAGCACGCTCACCACCCGCGGGCCGGCGGCCACGGCTTTGTCGTTACGCAACGGAACTGCACTCATCAAATCACCAAATCATCAGGCCGCCGGCCACGCCGTCGACCCCGCCACGCAGAAAACCCATAATCGCCGCCACCACAATGGCGGCGACAAAGCCGTCGAGCCGATCCATCAGGCCGCCATGGCCCGGAATAATCTGACTCGAATCCTTGACCCCGAAATGCCGCTTCACCGCCGATTCGAACAGATCGCCGCATTGCGACACCACGGCAAGTCCAGCCCCGACAGCGATCAGCGGCAGCAGGCGGCCGACCCCGAAAACTCCGAAACACGCCGCCACCGCCATGCTGGCGAGGAGCCCGCCGATGGCACCGGCCCAGGTCTTTTTCGGACTTACCCTCGGCCATAATTTCGCGCCGCCAATGGCTCGCCCGGCGAAATAGCCGCCGATATCGCTCGCCCATACCACAAAAAATACAAAGAGCAGCGCCACCAGTCCCATCCCGGGATCCTGACGCATCAGAACGGAAGCGATCGCCGCCACCATTGCATAGACAAATCCGGCCATGGTCCACAGCCGCCGCTGTGACGCCGCCAGAGCCCCCGTCAGCACGCTTCCCGCCAGCACCAGAGCCAGGAGCGTCAGCCCCGCCGGAGCAAGACCCAGCGCAATCGTGGTGACCGCCACCAGCACGACGCCTGCGACCACCACCGGGCTCCATCCCGCAGCGCCGACAATCATCGCCCATTCACTGTAGAGACCGCAGGCTGCCGCGCCCACCAGTGCGATCCAGAACCAGCCCCCGGCCCAGGCCAGAGCCAGTGCCGCCGGCACCATCACCCCTGCGGCGACCAGGCGCAGCACCAGATTGCTTGAACCGGGCGCAGGGCCCGCCGGATCTGCACTCACGATGTACCATTCCCGACCAGACCGCCGAAGCGGCGTTCCCGCCTTGCAAATTCGGCAATCGCCCCTTCGAGCGCCGCCTTGTCGAAATCGGGCCAATGCACCGGCACGAAGACCAGTTCACTATAGGCGGCCTGCCACATCAGAAAATTGGACATGCGCTGCTCGCCCGAGGTGCGGATGATGAGATCAGGATCAGGAATATCGGGGGCATCAAGATAGCGGCCGAGCGTGTCGGCATCGATCGAGGCCACATCGCGCTCTCTGCTGGCAACCTCGAGCGCGAGCTTCTGTGCCGCACGGGCGATTTCCTGGCGCGAACCATAGTTGAAGGCCACCACCAGGGTCAGAGCCGCGTTGCCCTGCGTCAGCTCCTCGGCCTCCTCCAGCAGTGCCAGAATGTCGGGATCAAGTCCGGCGCGCTCGCCGATGATGCGCACCCTGACCCCGTCCCGGTGCAGATCGGCAAGGTCGTTGCGGATGAAGCGGCGCAGGAGCCCGAACAGATCGCCGATCTCGCTGGCCGGCCGCGACCAGTTCTCGGCGCTGAAGGAGAAGATGGTGAGATAGCGCACCCCGAGTTCCTGCACCGCCCGCACCACCCGGCGCAGCGCCTCGACGCCGCGCCGGTGGCCCTCGACCCGCGGCAGACCGCGCGACGCCGCCCAACGGCCATTGCCATCCATGATGATGGCAACATGCCTCGGCGCGGGCGCGCCGTCCGAGGCTTTCCTGGCAATCGCGGCATTCGGCATCGCGGCAGACTTCCCTCAAGTTTTCCGTGGCCTAGACCGTGAGAATCTCTTTTTCCTTGACCGCCAGCAATTGATCAATCTCGTGGATGGTATCGTTGGTCGCCTTCTGCACGTCCGCGTCCAGGCGCTCGTGATCGTCCTCGGACATCTCGTGCTTCTTTTCGAGCTTCTTGAGCACTTCCCGGCCGTTGCCGCGGACATGGCGGACCGCGATGCGGGCCTCCTCGGCATATTCATGGGCCTTCTTCACCAGCTCCTTGCGCCGCTCCTGGTTAAGTTCGGGAACGCGCAGCCGCAGCACCTGCCCCTCGGTGGCCGGGCTCAAGCCCAGATTGGAATTGATAATCGCCTTCTCCACCGCCTTGACCATCGACTTGTCCCACACATGGACCGAGATCAGGCGCGGTTCCGGCACGCTGACGGTCGCCAGCTGGTTGAGCGGCATATGGCTGCCATAGGCATCGACCTGGATCGGATCAAGCATCGAGGCTGCCGCACGTCCGGTGCGCAGGCCCCCCAGTTCATGCTTGAGCGACGCAATCGCGCCCTGCATGCGCCGCTTCAGTTCGTTGAGGTCGAAAGTTTCCATCACCTGTGTCCCTTCATCACTCCGACCACGCGCAAAAGCGTGGTCCACAACGATGATCCGGCCACCCGGAGAGGGGGCTGGGCCATCAGCCGGCAACGACCGTCCCGCGGCCGCTGCCACATAGAATCGCGCGGATCGCACCCGGCTCAGCCAGCGAAAACACGATGATCGGCAGAGACGTGTCGCCGGCAAGCGCGAAGGCGGTCAGATCCATCACCTTATACCCCCCTTCGACGGCCTGTGCATGGGTCAGGCGGTCAAAACGCCGTGCCGAAGGGTCCTTCCTGGGATCGGCGCTGTAGATCCCGTCGACACTGGTCGCCTTCAGCACCGCCTCGGCCCCCAGTTCTGCGGCGCGCAGCACCGCGGTGGTGTCGGTGGTGAACCAGGGGTTGCCGGTGCCGCCGCCGAGCAGGACGATTTCGCCCCTTTGCAGACAGGCGAGAGCCTCATCCCGGGTGAAGTTCCGGGCGATTTGCGGCATTACGAAGGACGTGAGCGTGCGCGCCGCCTGGCCCTTGCGCCGCAACACCTGTTCGAACGCCAGGCAGTTCATGATCGTGGCCAGCATGCCCATGGTATCGCCGGCGGCCCGCGGCAGCCCGCGGGACGACACCTCGACGCCACGCACCATATTGCCGCCGCCGATCACCAGCGCGATCTCGATGCCGAGACCACGGGCGGCGATAACGTCGTCGGCGATCCGCTCCAGCGTGTCCTGGTCGAGGCCGAAACCCCGGGCTCCGGCGAGATATTCGCCGGAGAGCTTGATCACCACGCGACGATAGAGCGGCTCGGCCATGATGGTGGCCCTATTTCTGGCCGCTGGCGGCCGCGACCTCACTGGCGAAATCCGAATCCGGCCGGTCGATGCCCTCGCCAAGCGCATAGCGCACGAAGCCGGCGATCTTCACCGGCGCACCGAAGCGGCCCTCGGCCTCCTTCACCGCCTGCGCCACCGACTTCGCGGGGTCATGGATGAAGGCCTGATCAAGCAGGCAGACTTCCTTGTAGAAGGTCCTGATTCCGGACTCGACGATCTTGACGATTGCCGCCTCGGGCTTGCCCTGCTGACGATATTTGTCCGCAAGCACGTCGCGCTCGCGCCGGACCACCGCCGGATCAACCCCCTCGGGATCAATCGCCAGCGGGTTTGCGGCGGCGACGTGCATGGCGAGCTGGCGGGCGAAAGCAGCGAGTTCGTCGCCGCCCGCGTTCGACTCCAGGGCCAGCAGCACACCGAGCTTGCCGGCACCTTCGGTGGCCGCAGCATGAACATAATTGGCCACGCAGCCGGCTTTGACCTCAAGCCCGGCGGCCCGGCGCAGCGTCATGTTTTCGCCGATGGTGGCGATGGCGTCATTGATCGCGGTTTCCACCGTGACCGCGCCGACTTTGGCTGCCTTGATCTTCTCGACATCGGGTCCGACATCGAACGCCACCTGGGCGATCATCTTGACCAGGCCCTGGAACTGCTCGTTGCGGGCGACGAAATCGGTCTCGGAGTTGACCTCCACGACCACGCCTCGGGTGCCCCTGCTCAGCGCCCCGATCAGACCCTCGGCGGCGACCCGGCCGGCCTTCTTGGCCGCCTTCGACAGGCCCTTCTTGCGCAGCCAGTCCTGCGCCCCTTCCATGTTGCCGTCGGTCTCGGTAAGCGCGGTTTTGCAGTCCATCATGCCCGCGCCGGTCGACTCGCGCAGTTCCTTGACCATCGCCGCAGAAATCGTTGCCATCGTTGAAATCCTTAAAGCTCTGGGCCCTCGAGGATCGTGCCTGACTGCGGCTCAGGCCGCCGCCGTAAGGAAATCCCGTCTCACCCGAAATGCCGGCCGGGCTCGCCCCGGACGCGGCGTCAAACCTCTTGATGTGGTCCGGCGCGCTGTCGCTTCACAAGGCAGCGTGCCGTGATCTGTCCTTGAGGCCAGGCGCAGGAGACCTGCGTCCCGCCGTCCGCAAAAGGGAAACGCCCTGTTCCGCTTCCGTGGGATCAGGGCCTTATTCCGCTTCCGCGGTCAGAGCCTTGGCCCTGGTCACCCAGGCCTCGGCGCGGCTCGGCAGGCCGACTTCCTCGCCGATCTTGAGGGCGGTGTCGGAATCGAGTTCGGCGAGCTGCCAGTAGTGGAAGATGCCGAGGTCATTGAACTTCTTCTCGATCAGGCCGGACACACCGGGCAGCTTCTTGAGGTCGTCGGCACTGCCGCGGGGACCAGCCAGGCCCTGGAAGCCGCTCGCGGCTCCGGCCGGGACCTCCTCGACCACAGGCCTTTCGGCGGCACCAATATCAATCCCGGCGTCGCCCTGGGCACGTGCAATGCCATCGATCGCAGCACGAGCCACCAGATCACAGTAGAGCGCGATGGCGCGGCCGGCATCGTCGTTGCCCGGCACCATATAGGTGATGCCCTTGGGGTCACAATTGGTGTCGACGATCGCCGCCACCGGAATATGAAGCCGCTGGGCTTCCTGGATGGCGATGTCTTCCTTGTTGGTGTCGATAACAAAGATCATGTCGGGCAGTCCGCCCATGTCCTTGATGCCGCCGAGCGAGCGATCGAGCTTGTCACGCTCGCGCTGCAGCGTCAGCCGCTCCTTCTTGGTGTAGGAATTGGCCTCCCCCGAGGCCAGCACGTCGTCGAGCTGGCGCAGTCGCTTGATCGAAGCCGAGATGGTCTTCCAGTTGGTCAGCGTGCCGCCGAGCCAGCGCGAATTGACGAAATATTGTGCGCTGCGGCGCGCCGCCTCGGCGACGCCGTCCTGGGCCTGACGCTTGGTACCGACGAAGAGGATGCTCCCGCCCTTGGCCACGGTGTCGCTGACCGCCTGCAGGGCGTGATGCAGCATCGGCACGGTCTGGGCCAGATCGATGATGTGGATATTGTTGCGGGTACCGAAAATAAAGGGAGCCATTTTCGGATTCCAGCGGTGCGACTGGTGGCCGAAATGGACGCCAGCCTCAAGCAGCTGGGGCAGAGTGAAATCGGGCAGTGCCATGGATGTGATTCTCCGGTTCAGTTCCTGGCGGAAACGCGTGAGCAAAACGGAGCGTGATGCCCCGGCAAGCCACCGGACGGCCTTTTGAGCCATGTTTCCGTGTGAGATGGCGCGTATATAGCGTGATTTCGCGGCAAAGCAAGGACATCGACCCTGCCCGACCCGGCGCAGGTTCGTTCACGAAAGCGCCGTCCAGGCTCCCGGTGGCTCCTCCCGGCACCATGAACTCAGGTTCCGTTAACCTTTTGCCGTGCCTCGCGCCTGGCGCGGATGCCTCGACCCCCGGCCAGACGGCTGCCTTCTTCCCACCAGGCATGCGGTGTGGTCCGACGCACACTGAAAGGCCCGGGACTGAAAGACCTCGACCTGTGCTCCCCGCTGCGCTTCCGTCCACGTCCGGACATCGCACCTGCCTCGTCCTCGCCCCGTGGTCTTTACCGGGGCAGGCATGACGGGTTGGGGGCGAGATCGTCGAAAAGTCGCACATTCTGTACCTTGGCGGCTTGCTGCCATGTGTCGGGTATGGCGGCAGCACAGGCAAAGAGCCGGGAATGGCGCATCTTGTGGAGGAATTGAATCGGGGGCAATTTTGCTTGACGTTCGAGATCGCAGGAAACATACAGGGAACGCGCATCGTGCGGGGATCATGGGCTTCACGCACTCAACTGCCGGCTGGTTCGTCGGGGTGTATGGAGGGGAAGCGGCCCGGCTTTGGCGCCGCAGCTGTGCGCGACGAAGGAACCTGGTTTCGAGAAACACCACAACCGCAGGCTGGTCCGGCAACATGACGGCATCTCAGTTTATCGCCACAAATTACAATGTGTCTCATCCGAATCCGATCACGCCGCAGGACGTGATCGTGGCGTTCAACTGTGGCAACGACGATCTGCTCCGGGAACTGCTCTGGGAAGCCGAACCGGAATCGATCGTAGATCTGCAGATAGAACTCAATCTGCACATCACGCCGATCTGCGTCCACATCCAGCGCCTGCTTCCACCAACGCATCCACTCCGGGTCTGGTCCCTTGAATAAACCCCTTGAAGATCGATTCAATCCAACCCAATGGATCTTCCTCCTCGACAAGGCATTGCCTGCGCTCGACGCCGTTTATGCTGGCGAAGGAGGCAAGGTCTGGACCCTTGGGGAAGGCACTGCGATGGCGCTGCGCATTTCCCACCGCTTGAGCGACGACATCGACATATTTGTGCCCGGCATCGAGCTCGAAAAATTTGTTCCGACACACAATCCGGACACCATGGCAATTTCTACCAGGTTTCAATGGGTGCGATTAAAACCTCGGGGGACCTCATGCGGCCATTTTCGTCTCCCAGTACTGTGACCAGTCGTCATTGAACCGGCAGATCCTCAATGCAGCCATGAGTTCTGCATTCCTGACCAGCCAG
>WQYW01000080.1 GCA_009781045.1 Alphaproteobacteria bacterium | reverse complement strand
GTGCGGGCGAAGATCACGACCGCAGGCTGCCGCCGGTCTTGCGCGTGATTTCGCCGATGATTTTGGCGGCCACCGCGTCGATCTCGAGATCGGTCAGAGTCTTCTCGCGTGGCTGCAGGGTGACGGCGATTGCGATCGATTTTGAACCCTCGGCAATGCCCTTGCCCTCATAGACGTCGAAGACCGTGACGTCGGTGATCAGCTTCCTGTCGACGGCGAGCGCCATGCGCTGGATGTCGGCGGCGCTGACGCTGTGATCGACAATGAAGGCGAAGTCGCGCGACACCGGGTGGAAGGGCCACAGTTCAATCGCGGCTCTGGCCTGGCTGGTCTTCCTGCGGCCCTCGGGAATGCGGTCGAGAAAGACCTCGAAGACCATCAGCGGGCCATCGGCGCGGAGCGTCTCAAGCGCGCGGGGATGCATCTCACCGAACCAGCCGAGGATGGCCTTGCCGATCCGGATCACGCCCGAGCGCCCGGGATGGAGCCAGGGTTCGGAGGCGGCTGCGATCTGGAGGCCCGCCATCGGCGCGGCTGCGGCGGCCAGCGCCGCCAGCGCGTCGGCCTTGACGTCGAAAGGTGAGGCCGCAACCGATCCCGACCAGTGCCGCCCCATGCCGGCAGGGGTGGCAAAACCACGGCGCAGGCCGGCGGCAGCCAGCAGTTGGTCTTTGGGTTGGTCGCCAGTGAAGACCTCGCCGAGTTCAAACAGTGCGAGGTCGCCAAAGCCGCGATCGGCATTGGCCTGGGCGGCGGCAATCAGGCCCGGCAACAGGCTTGGCCGCATGTCGGAAAGTTCGGCGGCGATCGGGTTGGCAAGCTCAAGTTCAGCTCCCCCGCCGCCGAAGAGCCGGGCTGCGGGTTTGGCAATGAAAGACCAGGTCACGGCCTCGACCATGCCGCGCGAGGCCAGCGTGCGCCGGGCTCTGCGGCTGCGCAGCTGGAGTGGTTTGAGGACCGGCCGTCGGCCGTCGGCACCGCGCTCGAAAGCGGTCTCGGGTACGTTGTCGACCCCGAAAATACGGATGATCTCTTCGACGATGTCGGATTTGCCGTGAACATCGCTGCGCCAGGACGGCACCGTGATGGTCAGTTCGGACTTGCCAGCCTCAACCATGAAACCGAGATCGGCGAGAATGCGGAGGATCGAAGCCCGCGGCACTTCGATGCCGGTCAGGCGCCGGATTTCCGAAAGCGGAAAGGCGATCACGCGGGGTGGCGGCGTGGTCGAGCCGACAAGGACCCGCTTCGACGGCGTGCCGCCGCAGATGTCGATGACCATCTGCGTGGCAAGATCGAGTCCGGGCACGGTGAAGGCGGGATCGACACCGCGCTCGAAGCGGTAGCGGGCGTCGGAATGGATGGCCAGGCGGCGTCCGGTCTGGGCGATATTGATCTCGTTCCACAGCGCCGATTCGATCAGCACGTCGGTGGTGGCCTCGTCGCAGCCGGAGGCTTCAGCGCCCATGATGCCGCCGAGGGATTCAACGCCGCTGTCGTCGGCGATGATGCAGACATTGCTGTCGAGCGCATAGTCGCGCCCGTCAAGCGCGCGCAGGCTTTCCCCGTCGCGGGCGCGGCGCACCACCAGATTGCCTTTGACCTTGCCGGCATCGAAGACATGGAGCGGGCGTCCGCGGTCGTGGGTCATGTAGTTGGTGATGTCGACCAGAGCGTTGATCGGGCGCAGCCCGATCGCCGTGAGACGCTTGCGCATCCACTCCGGGGAGGTGGCGTTCTTCACCCCGCGCACCAGGCGCAGAGTGAAGGCCGGACACAGGCTGGCATCCTCGATTGCCACCGTGACCGGGCAGGGAAATCTGCCTTCAACCGGGACAGTGACCGTTTCCCGCAGCTGGCCGAGGCCGGCGGCGGCGAGGTCACGGGCGATGCCATGGATGCTGGTGCAGTCCTGGCGGTTCGGCGTCAGATTGATCTCGAAGACCGGGTCGGCGAGGCCAGCCCAGACTGCATAGGGCGTACCGATGGCGGCGTCGGCGGGCAGTTCCATGATGCCGTCATGGTCCTCGGAGATCCCGAGCTCGGCGGCTGAGCACAGCATGCCGCGACTTTCAACGCCGCGGATGACGCCGACGGAGAGCGTAATGCCCTTGCCCGGGATGGTGGTGCCGGGAGCGGCGAAGACGGTGACGAGACCGGTGCGGGCGTTGGGCGCGCCGCACACCACCTGCACCGGACTGCCGTTGCCGGTGTCGACCATGCACAGCTGCAGCCGGTCGGCATTGGGATGGGGGGCGGCCGATATCACCTTTGCGATGGTGAAGGGTGCCAGCTCTGTGGCCTTGTCGGTGAGATTTTCGACCTCCAGCCCGATCATGGTGAGCCTGTCGGCGATGGTCTCGACCGCAGCGTCGGTCTCAAGATGGTCCTTCAGCCAGGACAGCGTAAATTTCACGGCGCGCCTCGTTTAAGGAGAAAATGCCGAAAGCTCCGGCCATGCCGGGCCGTCGGAATGGGGCCCTGCGCTCCCTTCAGGCAGCAGTCAGGAACTCAGGCCGCCGGAAAGCGTCGGGATGTCGAAGGGTTTGAAGCCGTAATGCGACAGCCAGCGCATGTCGCCGTCGAAGAACTGGCGCAGGTCGCTCATGCCGTATTTGAGCATGGCGATGCGGTCGATGCCCATGCCCCAGGCAAAGCCCTGATACTCGTCGGGATCAATGCCGCAGGCGGTGAGTACATTGGGATGGACCATGCCGCAGCCCAGGATCTCGAGCCAGTCGCTGCCCTCGCCGAAACGAATCTCGTTTTTGTCGCGTCGACACTGAACGTCGACCTCCAGCGAGGGCTCGGTGAAGGGGAAGAAGGAAGGGCGGAAGCGCATGTTGATTTCATTGACCTCGAAGAAGGTCTTGCAGAATTCGTGGAGGATCCATTTGAGGTGACCGAGATGCGACCCCTTGTCGATCACCAGGCCCTCGACCTGGTGAAACTGCGGCGTGTGGGTGGCGTCCGAATCGGTGCGATAGGTGCGGCCCGGGCAGATCACCCGGATCGGCGGCTTCTGGCTCAGCATGGTGCGCACCTGGACCGGGGAGGTGTGGGTCCGCAGCAGCATCCGAGAGCCGTCGTCTCTGGGCTGGAAAAAAAACGTGTCGTGCATCTCGCGGGCGGGGTGGCCCACAGGGAAATTGAGCCGGGTGAAGTTGTAGTCGTCGGTTTCGATATCGGGCCCCTCGGCGACCGAAAATCCCATATCGGCAAAAATGATCGTCAGTTCGTCCCACACCTGGCTTAAGGGGTGGATGCGCCCGCTCTCGCTCGGCGGCTCGCGCAGGCCCAGGGTGACATCGATGGTCTCGCGCGCGAGCCTGGCGTCGAGCGCGGCGGCTTTGAGCACCTCGCGGCGGCCGCTGAGCGCCGCGGCGATCCTGTCCCTTGCCTGATTGATCGCCGCGCCTTCGCTCCTGCGCTGTTCGGGGGCCATTTTGCCGAGCGTGGCGAGCAGTGCCGAGATCGAGCCCTTTTTGCCCAGCGCAGCAACCCGCACTGCTTCCAGCGCCGCCTCGTCGCGCGCCTGGGAAATCTGCTCAAGGATGGCTTGTTCCAGTGTTGTCAGATCAGACACGTCAGATCCTTAACCGAAATCGTTGGTGACAGAAGGCAGGGCGAGACCATGAGCCCGGACATTCGGGTCCAGGCCTGACTTCACGCTGCCACCGATCAGGCGGTCGCGGCCGGGGGCAGAAGCGGCAATGGCGCCGGCAGGCGGCCAGTCATGCCCTGGCGGCGACGGCTCTGAAGGACAACAGGCGAAACAGGCGTGTTTTGCCCGCCTGGGCTCAGGCGAGAGCCGCTTTGGCCTTCTCGGCGATGGCCTGGAACGCTGCCGGTTCGCGGATCGCCAGATCCGACAGCACCTTGCGGTCGACGATGATGCCCGATTTGGCGAGGCCGTCGATGAAGCGGCTATAGGTCAAGCCGAAGGGGCGGACCGCGGCGTTGATGCGCTGAATCCACAGGGCACGGAAGGTGCGCTTGCGCCGTTTGCGGTTACGGAAAGCGTATTGGGCGGCTTTCTCGACCGCAGGCTTGGAGGCGCGGATGGTATTCTTGCGGCGCCCGGAATAACCCTTGGCGGCCTTGTAGATTTTCTTGTGCTTGGCGTGGGCGGTCACACCGCGTTTGACGCGAGCCATGACGGGATCCTTGACAGATGACGGGTTTCAAAAGGGCAGCGGTGTGGCCGCTGCGCAGACGATTTCAGGGGGAGAAAAACTTCACTCGTGGGGCATGAAGTATTTCTTGATATTGTCCCCGTCGGTCTTGAACAGCACGCGGGTGCCGCGCAGCTGCCGGATCTGCTTTTTTGTCCGTTTTATCATGCCGTGACGCTTGCCGCGCTGGGCATGCATCACCTTGCCGTTGGCCGTTACCTTGAAGCGCTTTTTGGCGCCCGATTTCGTCTTCAACTTGGGCATTTGGCTCTCCTGTTGCCGAAACCAGCCGCCCCCCGGAAAGAGAGCGGACAGGCCGGCTGGAATGCTCGCTAGAGCGTTGAATGCGCGTCTCATGGTGCCTTTGTCAGGTACCGGCGCGCGGATCACTGCCACGGCAGCCCTTGAAATCAGCCGGGCGATGAAGGATTTCGCTTATGGCAGAGAAGCGACCGTCTGGCAACGATTTTGCGTTGTCGCAGATCCCCGCACGCCCCGGCCCTGATCAGGGGGCGAGGCGGCATGGCTGGAGGGGCGGGCGGCGCTAGCGGGGCGCCAGCACCATCACCACCTGGCGGCCCTCGAATTTGGCGTCCTGCTCGACTTTGGCCAGCTCGGAAACGTCGGTCTTGATCTTGTCAAGAAGCTTGGTGCCGATTTCCTGGTGCGCCATTTCCCGGCCACGGTAGCGCAAGGTGATCTTGACCTTGTCCCCCTCCTCGAAAAAGCGCAGCATGGCACGCATCTTCACGTCATAGTCGTGATCGTCGATCATGGGCCGCAGCTTGATCTCCTTGATCTCGACGGTTTTCTGCCGCTTGCGTGCTTCCGCGGCCTTTTTCTGCGCGGAATATTTGTACTTCCCGTAGTCCATGATCTTGCACACGGGAGGGACGGTGTTCGGCGAAATCTCGACCAGATCCATGCCCGCTTCCTGGGCCATGCGAATGGCCAGCATGGTCTCGACGGTGCCCAAATTCTGGCCGTGTTGATCAATCAGCTGGATCTGTGCATTGCGGATGTCGTCATTGACGCGCGGCCCGTCTTTGACGGCCGCGGGCTGAGCTCTGTTAGGACGGCGAATGGGTGGTTCTCCAAAGATTGCGGATGAAGACAGTCAGTCTGAAGGATGATGGGGTGGCAGGCAAGCGAGTCACCCCCAAAAGCGACCGAAAAACCTCAAATTGAGGAATTTTTGTCACGCCTTTCCAGTGTAACGCCCGAGATAGGGTTCTTGTTCCCCATCGGCAAGCATTCTTCGGCGAGACATGGCCAGGCATTCTCCGGCTCGGAGCGGAACCCCGCGGGTTGCCCTTGACTTCGCCAGTGTGTTCCCGATCACCATTGTCCCTGAGGCCGCGCTGCAGATGATTCGGACCCTTGCCGCGACCCGACGCGATTATAAGGATGGGTGCACCGGTTTCAGAATCGTGAACAGGTGAGAAATAAGGTTTCGTTATCCATGTCGACAGATTCAGCCGGCCCGGCGCCGGTTTTCGTCACCATGGCCCGCCCCGCACGCCGGATTGCAGTCCGTCGCCGTCCGGGCCAGGGCTGCGGGGTGTTCTGGCTTGGCGGCTTCACCTCTGACATGCAGGGTATCAAGGCGGTTTCGCTTGACGCCTGGGCCGCCGCAGCGGGGCGGCCGATGGTCCGTTTTGACTATTCGGGTCATGGCGAATCGGACGGTGAGTTCCGGGACGGCACCATGGGGCGCTGGCTCGAGGAAAGCCTCACGGTGTTTGAGCGTTTCTGCGTCGGGCCGCAGATCGTGGTCGGCTCGTCGATGGGGGGGTGGATGGCGCTGTTGCTGGCCCGCGAAATCAGGAGGCGGGAGATGGCGGCTGCGCCGGGTGGGGCGACCATCGCACGCCTGGTTCTGATCGCTCCGGCCGTGGACATGACCGAGGAGCTGATGTGGAAGAATTTTCCCCCCGAGATCCGAGAGGAGATCGAGACATCCGGGGTCTGGATGATGCCCTCGGGCGAGGAGGTTACACCGGTGACCCGGGATCTGATCCGCGATGGCCGCCAGCATCTGCTGCTGGGATCGGCGATCGATGTCGGCTGCCCGCTCACCATTCTCCAGGGCGGACAGGACCGTGTGGTGCCGTGGCGTCACGCCTTTGCCCTGCTGGAGCGCCTGCCCGCCGATGATGTCGTGCTCACCCTGATCCAGGATGGCGATCACCGCCTGTCACGGCCGCAGGACATCACCCGGCTGCTCCATGCGGTCGCCGAACCCGTGCCGCAGGATCCCTAGAACAGGCGTCTGGAAAAGCAGGCGGGTTCAAGAAGGTTCGGGTTTTCCCGTCTTTCCGTGGCGCCTGCAGGCTCAACCCGCTTTGGGGGCGGAAGCGGCGGCGGTCAGTTTCTTTTCGATCTGGCGCTTGAGTTCGAGGGCGCGGGCCGAAAGGCTGGTGGCGCGGGCCTTGAGCATATAGGCGTCAAAGCCGCCATTATGGTCGACGCTCTTGATCGCGTTCGACGACACCCTGAGCCGCACATTGCGCCCCAGCGCCTCGGACTGGAAGGTCACGCTGCAGAGATTAGGCAGGAAGCGCCGTTTGGTCTTGATGTTGGAGTGGCTGACCTTGTGGCCGACCTGGGGGCCTTTGGCCGTCAGTTCGCAGCGGCGTGACATTTCGAAGTCCTTTCCATCCCCCATTGTCGGATTGCGGCAGCCATGCAGAAAGGCGCCACGGGGGTCAAAATCTCTGTCCTTGCGGGGAGCGCGGCAAGCTATAGGGGGACTTGAGCCCGTCGTCAAGATTTCGCCCCCGCTCGGGGGTAGCCTGGCGCCATCGCTTTTCGAAATTGTCCCGAATTTGGCTGGACAGCGGCTTCTCCCCATGTCTCATTCCCTTCGAATGCCTTGACCGCAGTCCGTTGCAACCTCCCGGAGTGGATCCCCTCGTGCATATCTCAGCCTTTCTCCCGCCCCGGTTGCGGCCAGGAACGAGCCAGGTTTCCATGGCGCTGTGCGCCGGTCTGTTCGTTCTCGGCATTGGTTCCATCCTGGTCCCCGGACTGAGCGCTCCTGCGGCCGCGCAGGCGCGGCTGGAAGCGAAATACAACGCCACACTGGCGGGGATTCCGGTCGGAAAGGGGACCTGGACGGTCTCTATCCAGGAGGATCAGTTCTCGGCGGCGGTCACCGGGGAGACCGCGGGACTGGCCAATGTATTCACCAGCGGTTCCGGTTCCGGCACCGTCCAGGGATTGCTGGCGGATGGTGCATTGGCGGCGACGGTTTACCGTGCCTCGACCGTGACCGCGAAGAAAAGCGAGCAGGTCTTCATCGCGCTCGACCGGTTCACCGTGAAGGAGTCCTCGATCGTTCCCGAGCCGCCGCGCGATCCGGATCGCATTCCGGTAACCGAGGCCCATCGCCGCGCGGTGTTTGATCCGATGTCGGCGTCCCTCGTCCGGGTCCCGGGCAACAGCGACCTCCTTACACCGGAGGCCTGCCATGCCAGTGCGCCGGTGTTCGACGGCCGCATGCGCTATGATCTCAGTCTTGGCTTCAAGCGCATGGAAACGGTGAAGGCGGAGAAGGGCTATCGCGGGCCCGTCCTGGTGTGCGCGCTGTATTTTGTGCCGGTGGCGGGCTATATCCCCGATCGCCCGGTGATCAAATATCTTGCCGCCGAGCGCAATATCGAGGTTGCGCTGGCACCGATGGTCGGCACCCGCTTCCTGGCGCCGTTCTGGGTCAAGATCCCGACCCCGCTCGGACCGGCACGGCTCGAGGCGACGCATTTCTCGGTATTGCCGCTGCTGCCAAAACCGCAATAGGACGCCGGCACCCGGTGCGGGGCGCGATTTCCCGAGGGCAGAAGCTGCGCCTTGGCTCGAACCATGGGAACTGCGCAGGTCGAGCAAAGGCGGTGGGTACGCGGCTCGAAATCCGGAAAAATTGCGCCTCTCCAATCGGGATGGTGATCCATTCGCCACGAATCACCTCCATCAGGGAGGGCGACTGAGCCTCGACAGCCTCAAAAAGGGGACAGTCAGTCGCTCCAGAAATGGAACGCGGGCAGAAACGAACTATGTAGTGGCGCTCTGAGACGAAAGGAGCAGGCGCGGGATGAGGAATTCCGCCGATCTCTCAGGACGCGGCAACGCCTGGCAGCGGACATGAAACAGTCATGGATCTGCACTGGGGGCGGCCATTGCCGCGAGGCCCGGATTTCATAGCGTGCGCAGCCTCCCTGCGGTTGTACTGGCGGCAGGCCGGGGGCGAGCGCGAGGATGGGCGGGACCATCCACCAGCAGATGAACTATGTCCCGGCTACACCCAGTGGTGGTGATTGTTGCTGAGTTCCTTTCGACCCGCGTTCCATTTCTGGAACGACTGAACTGTGTCCCGTTTTGACGTTTTCGAGGCCCAGCCTCCATTCCTGATGGCGTTGATTCGTGGCAAATGGGTGACCATCCCGCAATTTTTCGAAGGATTTCGAGCCGCCCCTTTGTCCGACCTGGGCAGTTACATGAGTTCAAAGAAGTTCCGCGAGGGTGCCCGCCGATCCTTAAGTCGACGGCGACCGGGCCGGGAGCGGCGTCCTTCCGGCAGGAGTGCCGGTTCCTCCTGCGGGAAGGCAGAAGTCGCAGCCGGGGTTGCGAAAGCGCAGGGCGGCCATGATGTGAGGGGCGGTCGGAAGGCCGGGAAGCCCGCAACAGGAGCATTGACTTCCTTTCGATTCTGATTCGACAGAGAGGAACCTGAAATTTTAATCAACTCATCGGTGGCGGACGTGCCACCAAGCCGGCGTCGCCCCGATCTGGTGTCATTGCTGGCGAAGATCACGACATGTTGAGGGAACGAATCCGGAAACGGCATCGAGTCAGTGATTCGGACGCGATTCGTTCCCGCCCCGTTCCGAAGCTTAATCTCAGCTCCGAAACTGTCGCATTGTGAAACAGTTAGGCCTGGACGAAAGTTGCTGACGATGCCATTCCTCCCCTCCCGTCGAGGCGAACCGGTAAGCGGCCATGGGGTTTCAGCGGTGCTGGGTCCGACCAATACCGGCAAGACCCATCTCGCGATTGAGCGCATGCTGGCGCATTCCTCCGGCATCATCGGCCTGCCGCTGCGCCTGCTGGCGCGCGAGGTCTACAACAAGATTGCTGCCCGCGTCGGCGAGGACGCTGTGGCACTGGTCACCGGCGAGGAGAAGATCAAGCCGCGTGCGCCACGTTTCTGGGTGGCGACCGTGGAGGCGATGCCGCGCGATCTCGATGTCTCCTTCCTTGCCGTCGATGAGGTTCAGATCGCGGCCGATCTTGAGCGCGGCCACGTCTTCACCGACCGCATTCTTCATCGTCGGGGCCGTGACGAGACGCTGCTGCTCGGCGCTGCAACGATGCGCCCGCTCCTGGAGCGCCTGCTGCCCGGGGTGACGATGATCACGCGCCCGAGGTTGTCGCAGCTGGAATTTGCGGGCGACCGCAAGCTCACCCGCCAGCCCCGGCGCACCGCAATCGTCGCCTTCGCGGCGGAGGAAGTCTATGGCATCGCCGAACTGATCCGCCGCCAGCATGGCGGCGCCGCAGTGGTTCTGGGCTCGCTGTCGCCGCGCACACGCAATGCGCAGGTGGCGATGTTCCAGAATGGCGACGTCGATTACCTGGTGGCGACCGACGCCATCGGCATGGGCCTCAATCTCGATGTCGATCACGTTGCCTTTGCCTCCGACCGCAAATTCGACGGCTATCAGTTCCGCACCCTGACGCCGGCGGAATTCGCGCAGATCGCCGGTCGCGCCGGCCGGGCCTTGCGCAACGGTACTTTCGGTACCACCGGGCGCTGTGCGCCGTTCCCGCCCGAACTGGTCAATGCGTTGCAGAACCACAGCTTTGACGCGGTGAAGGGACTGCAGTGGAGGAATTCCCGGCTCGATTTCTCCTCGCTGGCCGCCCTTTTGCAGTCGCTGGCGCTGCCCTCGGGGCACGAGGCGCTGACCCGCGCCCCGGTTGCGGAGGATGTGCGCGTCCTTGAACAGCTTGCCCGCGACAGCGAACTGCGCGACCAGGCACAGGGCAGGGCGGCGGTGGAGCGGCTGTGGGAGGCCTGCCAGGTGCCGGATTATCGCAAGGTATCGTCGGCCGCCCATGCCGAACTCGTGACCACGCTGTTCGGCTTCCTGATGTCCCGGGGCTGCATTCCCGATGCCTGGTTTGCGGCCCAGGTGGAGCAGACCGACCGCGTCGACGGGGATATTGATACGCTGTCGGGACGGATCGCGCAGATCCGGAGCTGGACCTTCGTCGCCAACCGCCCGGACTGGCTCCGCGACCCCGATCACTGGCAGGGGGTGACGCGGGAGATCGAAAATAAATTGTCCGATGCCCTCCATGAACGACTGACAGAGCGTTTCGTTGATCGCCGGACCAGTGTATTGATGCGTCGGCTGCGGGAGAAGATGAGCTTGAATACGGAAATCGGCAAGACGGGTGACGTCATCGTTGAGGGCCACATGATCGGCCGGCTCGACGGCTTCACCTTTGCGCCCGATGCGGCAGCCGCCGGATCGGAAGCGAAGACGCTGCAGGCGGCTGCCCAGCAGGTGGTGGCGGCGGAGATCAGCGCACGCGCGGAAAAACTGAGCGGAGCGGCTGATGAGCAGTTCGTGCTCACGGCGGACGGCACCATCCGCTGGACCGGCGACGCGGTGGCGCGACTGGTGCCGGCTGAGGAGACGCTGCGGCCTCGCCTGCGCATCATCTCCGATGAACGGCTGACCGGCACGGCACGGGAGAAAGTGCAGGAGCGGCTCGATCTGTGGCTCAGGACATATATCGAAAAAGTCCTGGGGCCGCTGTTTGAACTGTCCAGGGCCGAGGACATCACCGGCATTGCGCGCGGCATCGCCTATCAGCTGGTGGAGGCGCTCGGTGTGCTGGAGCGCCAGCGCATTGCCGCCGAACTCAAGACCCTCGATCAGCCGTCACGGGCGCTGTTGCGCAAATACGGTGCGCGCTTCGGGGCCTATCACATCTACGTCGCCGGGTTGCTCAAACCGGTGGCGCGCTCGCTGGCGGCGCTGCTGTGGGCGCTGCGGCACGACAATGTCGATCTCGCCGCGCTGTCGGGCGCCCAACATCTGGCATCCACCGGCCGCACCTCGTTTCCGACCGACAAGAGCCTGCCGCGGGAGGCCTATCGCGTCCTCGGTTACAGGCAATGCGGCGAACGCGCCGTGCGTGTCGATATCCTGGAGCGGCTTGCCGATCTGATCCGGCCGGCACTGGGCTGGCGTCCGGCCTCGCCCGGCGAAAAGCCGGCGGGTGCCTTTGACGGACGCGGTTTTGTGGTGACGGCGGCGATGACCTCGCTTGCCGGTTCGGCCGGGGAGGACTTTGCCTCGATTCTGCGCGCGCTGGGCTATCGTATGGAGAAGCGACCGGCGTTGCCGGAGCCGGTGGCGGCGTCCGCGATGGCGGCGTCGGAGGCTGCCGGATCCGTGATTTCCGAACCCGATGTGGCTGCTGGCGACCCGCCGGACAACGACTCCGGAGATGCGGACCCGAATACCGCCGCCGCGGCCGATGTCGAGCCGGGCGAAGCCGGAGAGACCGGGAGCGCCACTCTCAGGGAGGGGGATGTCGCGCCGGGCGAGACGCCAGCAGTCGTGACAGAGCCAGCGCAGTCTGACGCGGCGGAGGACGGGCAGACATCCCTGCCGCCGAACACGCTGTGGGATATGGGCGGGGCTGCGGTCGAAGAAACGCGCCCGCCGCAGGGGGCCGTTGAGCAGCAGACGGCGCTGCCGCCGAACACGCTGTGGACTACGGGCGCCGTTGAGGATGCCGGGGAGGTTGCTGCTGCGGTCGAACCGGCGCAGGACCACGACGTGGTGCCGGAGGGCCTGGAGGGGGAAGAGCCGACAGCGGCAGAGGTGGCGCAGGCAGAGGTGGTGCAGCAGGATCCGGCAACGTCCGATCCGGCGGGAAATGCCGATGCTGTCGATGCTGCGGCGGCGGAACCCGCTCCGGCAGTGATTGCCGGGGGCAGCGAGGCGGTGAGTGCCGGGTCCCAGCCTGGATCGCAGATCGAGCCGCAACTGGTTGAGGTCTGGCGTCCGGGCGGTCGCCACGAGGATCACCGGGGGCGTCATGAGCGCCCCCGTCCCCGCCGCCGCCACCATGGCGCACCGCGCGAGGAGGCGCAGGCGACAGCGGAGCCGGCAGGCCGGAGCGCGGAGGGCGGGGCCACCGGGCAGCCGACAGAGCGCCCGCGTCAGGGGCACCGGGATGGCCGCAGGGATTTTCGCAAACCCCGTGAGGAAGGCGCCTCAGCAGAGGCGCGGCGCGACGACCGGGGCAGGCAGAACGAGGGCCGGGGTCAGGACGGCAATCGTGACCGGCAGCGTCCGGGCGAGCGCAAATCCGGCGATCGAAAGCAGGGGGATCGTCCGGATCGCAAATCGTCGGATCGGGAGGGCGGAAGGGAGTTTCGTGGCCGTGACAAATCCCGTGATCGGGACGGTCCATCGCTGCGTCCCTACGCCACCAGCGCAGGCCCGCGCGATCGCGCATCCGCTGTCGATCCCAATTCGCCCTTTGCCAAACTGGCGGCACTCAAGGCCCAGCTCACGGGCGGAGACAAGGAATAGTGGGGGCGAGGCAAGAGTGCGAAAGCCGCGATGGCAGAGATCGGCAGCGAACGTCTTGATAAATGGCTGTGGCATGCGCGCGTGGTCAAGGCGCGCAGCTCTATGGCCCATCTGATCCGGCAAGGTCATGTCCGTCTCAATGGCACCCGCGTTACCAGCCCGGGCCATGTCGTCCGGGTGGGCGACGTGGTCACGGTGGTGAGCGGGCAATGGCTGCGGGTATTGCGCGTGGTCGGTTTTGCCACGCAGCGCGGCAACGCGGTTGCAGCGCGGGAGATCTATCAGGAGCTGGAATTCCCCGGGTCTGGCGGGGGATGAATTTCTTTGCCACTGTGACCGGAAAACAAGACCGGATCGCGACCATGCGGGCTTGACGGTGACGGAATTTACGCGCTAGGCAGGTCGTCAAGAATTCAAAGGACTTCTGGAGTGTTGGATGACCTATATTGTCACTGATAACTGCATCAAGTGCAAGTATACCGACTGTGTCGAGGTCTGCCCGGTAGACTGCTTCTACGAGGGCGAAAACATGTTGGTCATCCACCCGGATGAATGCATTGATTGCGGTGTCTGTGAACCGGAATGCCCCGCCGACGCGATCAAGCCGGATACCGAGCCGAATATCGAAAAGTGGGCGGAACTGAACGCCGAATACGCCAAAGCCTGGCCGAACATCACCCAGAAGAAGGATGCGATGCCGGAGGCGAAAGAATTTGATGGCCAGGAGGGCAAATTGGAGAAATTTTTCTCCCCAAGCCCCGGTGCCGGAGATTAATCACACTCTCCAGGCTTTAACCCTGATTGATCTGGCTGAAGTCGAAATCTGACGTCGGCGTCCCTAAATTATTGATTTTTGCGGGAAATGTGTTAAATCGACACATGCAACCCAGGCCCGTGCGTATCGGGTTCCCGTAAATCTTAATGAACAGGGGCGCGGCCAGCGCCGCGCAAACGCTGTGTCACAGAATTCGCGCAAGAAGAATAGTTCAGCCAAGGACGTCAAAAGTGCTGCCGGAGCCAGTGGCGGCGCATCCAGGGGTCGTGCCGCAACCAAGGCACCGGCCGCAAAGTCCTCCAAGACTCATAGAAGCGCAATGCCTGAAAAGACTGTGAAGGCAGCCCCGAAAGCGTCTGCGGTGAAGCCGGCGGCGACAAAGCCGGCAAAGGCTGCGGCGCCCAAGCCGGCGGCGGCCAAGCCAGTGGCTGCGAAGGTGCCGCCAAAGACCGCGAGCCCAACACAGGCACCGACACCGGCCGCCAAATCCACGCCCAAGGCGGCGGCGAAATCCGCAGCACCCAAACCCGCTGCGGCGCCCAAGCCGGCAGCGCCGCCGGCCGCAAAACCTGCCGCACCGAAGGCTGCGCCGAAGACCGCGCCCAAGGCGCCCGCCGCGACCGCCAGGGTCGAGGAAAAGAAGGCTGTCACCCAGCGTCAGGGCTTCAAGGCCGGCGAATATGTGGTCTACCCCTCCCATGGAGTCGGACAGATCCTGGCCATTGAAGAGCAGGAATATGTC
The DNA here is from genome assembly GCA_009781045.1 of Alphaproteobacteria bacterium. GTDB lineage: Bacteria > Pseudomonadota > Alphaproteobacteria > Rhizobiales > Xanthobacteraceae > Bradyrhizobium. The sequence goes on along the minus strand of WQYW01000080.1, from coordinate 9,532 downwards.
GGCCAGCGGCTCGAACTCTTCGTCATCGACTTCGTCAAAGACAAGATGAAGGTGCGGGTTCCGACCTCGAAAGTCGGTGGCATGCGCAAGCTGTCGGATACCGTCCTGGTCAAGAAGGCACTCGATACCCTGAAAGGGCGGGCCCGCATCAAGCGCACGATGTGGTCGCGTCGCGCCCAGGAATATGAAGCCAAGATCAACTCCGGCGACATCGTTGCCATCGCCGAAGTGGTGCGCGATCTTTACCGCTCTGAATCGCAGCCGGAACAGTCCTATTCGGAACGCCAGCTCTATGAGGCGGCCCTCGACCGCCTGTCGCGTGAGATCGCGGCGGTACAGCGTTCGACCGAGACCGAAGCGGTCAAGGAAATCGAGGGCCAGCTGTCCAAGAGCCCGCGCCGCTCCAGCTCCAAGGCGGATGTCGAGAGCGAGGCCGACGCTGAGAGCGATGCCACAGATGGCGAGGCCGAAAGCAGCGCGGAGACCGTCGATGTCGACAGCCCGGTCGCCGAAGCGGGTGAGGGCTCCGGGGATGAGGATGGCGGCGACGACGGCGGTGACGGCGATGGCTCGGTCGCCGATGAGGCGGCCTGAACTCGAAACCACGACCGTCTGGCAGGGAAAGCGTTCATGTCCTGAGCGCGCGGCCTGAATATTTGCGAGTCCAGGTGGATTTGAGGCACCCGAGACCACCTTCTATTGTACGGAATGGTGCATCCATGAAAAATGGTGCTTGAGCACGGATGCTCGTTCTTTGCCTGGACTCAACCGGGTTGGCTCCCGCCCAGGGTGGCGCCACATCAGCGCAGACGAATGACAGCGAGTTAACGACGACCCTTCAAGACCTTGAAGCCGCCGCCGAGCGGGGAGATCCCGCCGCTCAGAATGGTCTTGGTGAAATGTAGGCGCACGGTCAGGCTGTGAAGCAGGACGACGAACAGGCGGTGAACTGGTTTCGGAAGGCTGGCAGCCAGGGGTACGCACGAGCGCAATACAATCTCGGCTGGATGTATGAGCCGTGGTCGGGGCGTCGCGCGCGATTACCGCAGGCTGTTTTGTGGATCCGCAAGGCTGCCGAGCAGGGAAACGTTCTTGCGCAGTATAATCTCGGTTTGATGTACGCGAACGCGGAGGGTGTCCGACAAGACGATGCCGAGGCAATCGATTGGCTCGGTAGAGCTGCCAAACAGGGGTTCGCTCGGGCGCAGGAGGTGCTGAGCAGGCGAGAAGCTATTGCTCGCGGTTCGTCGGACGGGACATCAGGGAGTCTTTCAGAGTTGACGCGTGGCAGGACTGTATTGGAAACAGAGATTGAGAGTGCTTTGATCTATCCGTCGACGACGTTTTGGAACCTGTAAGATCGACAAGAGAAGCAATCGATCGGAAAGAATGCCTATAGAAACAGGTCCGGCAAGGTCCTGAGCTGTTGTCGTCTGCACAGCAGGTTGCGACGGCCACAAAATGTTGCCTTCAACGGCATGGCTCTTGGGCGCGCCAGGGGAGTGTGGCAGATACGAATCAGCAAGAATCCGTATCCGAGCTGACGCGGCCTGCGGGATTGATCTCCTGTGGCTTTCAGCGCATCGGCGGTGCATAGAGGATGCCGCCCCGGCTCCATAACTCGTTGATCCCGCGCGGGATTCCGAGCTGGGTTTTGGAGCCGAGATTGCGGTCATAGACTTCTGCATAGTTGCCGACATGGCGGATGATCCGGGCCGCAAAGTCATTGTTCAGGCCCAGCTTTTCGGCGGAAACGGCGTCACGACCGATCAGACGCCTGACGTCAGGCTTCGCTGAGCCCAGCGCGGCATCCAGCGTGTTCGTGGCGACGCCGAGTTCCTCGGCGTCGACCATGGCAAAATGGGTCCATTTGACGATCTCGAACCAGCGCAGATCGTCTCCCCGTACCACCGGTCCAAGCGCCTCCTTGGAAATCACGTCGGGCAGAATGACATGCTCGTCCGGCTTTTCCAGTTTGAGGCGTTCGCCATAGAGCGCGGAGACATCGCTGGTCATGACATCACAGGCACCCTTTTCGTAAGCTGCGAGCACCTCGGCTGCCGTGGGTCTGGCCACCAGCTCCATCGCCATACCGTTGGTCTTGAAGTAATCAACCGCGTTCTGTTCGCTGGTGGTTGCCGCCTGGACGCAGACTTTTGTATTGGCGAGGTCCTCGGCGGTCGCCGCATTGCGGGAGCGGCGGACCATGAAGCCCTGGCCGTCGTAGAAAGTGGTGGCGGCGAAGATCAGGTTGAGGCCGGCTTCGGTTGAGATGGTCCAGGAGGAATTGCGCGACAGCACATCAATGGTGCCGGCCTGCAGCGCCGGATAGCGCTCCGTGGCGTTTAGCGGGACGAACCTGACCTTGCTCACGTCATCAAAGATCGCGGCGGCAAGCGCGCGGCAGAAATCAACGTCGAAACCGCTCCATCCGCCGTCCGCGGAGGGTGTCGAAAAGCCGCTCACGCCGGCACTGACCCCACAGAGGAGAAAACCGCGCTGTTTCACGCTGTCGAGGGTTTCGGACTGCGCCGGCCGGGTCGCGGTCAGGGAAATGCCGAGCACCAGGGAAAGGCCCAGGGCGAAATGCGCGAATTTGCCGAAACGCATGCTGTTCTCCGTATTTCTGCGGATGTGGTTGTGCGGGCCCAGCGAATCTCTGGGCTTTGACGAAAGCGCCGCCTGGGGTCGGGCGGATCGCGCCCAGTGCTCAAGGTTTTGGCGGCTGCAGGACGACGACCCGGGTGCCGAGCGGAACACGGGGGTAGAGATCGCTGACGTCGGAATTGGTCAGGCGGAAACAGCCGGATGAAACCTCGGAGCCGATGGTTCTGGGCTGGTTGGTGCCGTGAATGCGGTAGAGGGTGTCCGAAATATAGAGCGCACGTGCCCCCATCGGATTGGTCGGACCACCGGCCATGAAGCGCGGCAGATAGGGCTGGCGTGCGATCATCTCGGGCGGCGGTGTCCAGTCCGGCCACTCGACCTTGCGATCGATGCGCTTTAATCCGGCCCACTGGAAGCCGGCGCGGCCGACGCCGATGGCATAGCGCAGCGCATGGCCCTTGGGCTGGACCAGATAGAGAAAGCGCTCGGCGGTGTTGACGACGATGGTCCCTTCCGGCTCGGTGGTGCGAAAATACACCATTTGCCGCTGCAGTTGCGGGGGCAGGCGGTCCTCGTCCTTCGACGGCATGTAGCCCGGATCATCATCGATCAGATTGCGCTCCGGTCTGGGCACCCAGCCCTGGTTCTGTGCCGGGGCCTGGGTTAAGCCGAAGACCAGGCCGCAGATCACGGCGGCAAGTGCAACGAGCTGGCCAGGGTGTCGCATTCTGTCTGCTCCCACTTCCTTCGCTTTCTTTCTCTAATTGAGGCCTGGGCTTCGCGGCTCGGATGCGGACCGTGCCACTGCAAGGATCACCACCGCAAACGAATTTCCCGGGCCGCGTGTTTGCCGATCTCCCTGGATGAGACCCGGTCCCCGGGATCCCGCCTCACCCCTGGCCATTGGATTTAACGCTCCAAACCGCGGCTGCGTGGCGCGGTCTGCGAGCCTCCAGACTATTTTCACATGGTCGCCCGATGTCAACTGCGGATTCGGCCTTTATTGTGTGCATCGCAAAGGCAGGCGCCATGCGAAATCGTTGCACGTGGCGGAAGCCCCCAAAACCATGCCTCGGAGAAGACGAAGCACCCTTTTCTCCAGACCAATTGCCCGGTGCCTGCGAGTATGCGTTCTCCAGCGACGCCGTTTCAAAACCGCATTCGCGGGACCAGCGAGCCACGTTCGCCCGGTCGCGCGCTCCGCCACGCCATCCCGCCACCGACCTCCACGTGGCGGGCGTGGCAATCTCAGCACCATATGCTGAAATTCAAGATCCCTGCATCCTCTCTGCCCTGGCCTCCCGCACCCGGGCAGGCACCGCCCGGCTGACCGCCGGCCAGCCTCTGTCATCTTTTTGTAATCGCACTGTCGCAGACCATGATTACCGTCCGCGCACTTTCCATGATCTTCCACATTTCTTCAGAGGACCCACCATGCAGAATATTCCTGGCGGCGCTGCGTATGACGCTGCGCAGCGCAGCAGACTTTTGTCCGGGACTGCGCTCCTGGGCATTGCCCTGTCGACCCTCGTTCATCCGACTCCCGCCAGCGCCGATCCGCAATTTCTGACCCGTGGTTCGCTCCTCGTCAGCAGCACAACCTACGACAAGACCAAAGGCACCGTTGCGACCCTCAAGGCGGGTGTGACGAAACTGCCCAACTCGGCGACGGCGACAACGACTGCAGTCGCAGGTAACAGCTACCTCGACGTCTGGAGCAACGAATCGGTCGATGCCGCTTTCGGCGTCACTTCGGCGATCGAATTGACCGACATCAACCTCAGCAATTACAAGGTCTTCCGCTCCATGCAGGTGCCGGCCGATCAGGTCGTTACCAGCTTCCCGTCGAAGTCCGAACTCGGCCTCCACGTCCTCAACAACTGGCCGAATGTGACCGTCACCTTCGTCGCCTATGGGCGGGCCGCACAGGCCTCCGGGCACGCGGTGCCGCCCACGGTCGGCGTTGGCAATATCGATGTCTCGAATTCCGATGCGGTTCAGGGCCAGGATACGACCAACCCGGTGACATTCGCTTTCGGATCGGACTTTGCCTTCCGTCGCACGATTGTCTCCGTCAACGAGAAAGGTGCCATCACCTACACGCCCACCGACTATTACGGTGGCAATAATGGTCGCGCCTCCCTGCTCGGTTCGAATGGCCTCTATTACATGGTCGGCAACGCCAACAACGGTGATGCGTCGACCTTCGCACCAAACGGCACCAACCCGGATGTTACCCAGACTACCGGGCTTGCCGTCGTCAAACCGATCAACGCCTCGGTACCTGGTACCACAACCCCGTCGGCTCCATCGGCCTCGGTTGATCCACAACTCCAATTCGCTCTCAACAAGAACGGTGGGCTCGACAAAGCCGGCAAGGACAACAACTACCGCGGCGTCACCGAATTCGGCGGAGCGCTCTACTTCACCAAGGGCAGCGGCAGCAACGGCATGAATACGGTTTATACCGTCCAGGCGCCGAATGCACTGCCGACGATCGACAACGCCACGGCCTCGAAGATCGCTGTGGTGCCGGGCTTCCCGACCGATGCGGCGCGGACAAATGGTGGCGACTACACGCCCTTTGCCGTATTCTTCGCCGATGCGAAAACCATGTATGTCACCGACGAGGGCACCGGCGGACCCGCCGACACCGGCGTGGCGGGCGATCCCACCCAACCCGGACACGCCGGACTGCAGAAATGGGTTCTCGGCGCGGACAGCCAGTGGCACCTGCAATATATCCTGACGCGGGGCCTGATCGGGGCGGTCGACAGCAGCCTCTCCGGTTACGACGGCCCGTGGCCGACCATCACCACAGTCGGACTGCGCAATCTGACCGGCCGGATCAACAAGGACGGCACAGTGACGCTGTGGGCGACAACCTCGACAAAGAGCGCCTCGGGCGATAACGGAGCCGATCCCAACAAGGTGGTGGAAATCACCGACCAGATCGCCGCGACCCAGGCCGGATACCAGTCGTTCACGACGGTGCTCGGACCGGTCTACGGAACCGTGTTCCGCGGCGTCGGCTTCGTCGAATAGGGGCTCGCTTCGGGTCGCGCCCGGCTTTCCTTTAAGCCGGGCGGGACCGGGAGCCCAAAACACTTCCGGGCCGCCACCTCCCCTCACTCCTCACCGTAGCATCGACATGCGACAGAAGTCGTGAGTGTTCCCCGAAGAAAGCGCCGTTGGCGGTAGATGGGGCCTGCCGTTCGGAGCCTTGCAGGCGAATTTTTCCGACACTGCCTTCCCGAACCGGGCCGCGATCCATACCGGCCTCCCGGACTCCGGCAATCTGCCGGCATCGTCGACGTCGTTGACACGACAGGAGTTCGCCGAAGAGCGCGGCGACCCCGGCAGTTGACGCGTCGGACTTCCTCATGAGTGCGATGCCAGCTGTCTACGGTCCACGAAACCCGCAAAGATCGGCACGCCGTCAATACGGCCAGACAGACCTGCCATCCAGCCCCTGCGCCAGCGCAGCAGATTTCCACTGAAATCGCGAAAAATGTCCGAAATCGCGTCGGCAAGATCACAGATCACGAGATCTCGGCATTCGCGCTGTGACCCGATCGGCATGTCGCCATGGCTACAGCGTTGAGTCCGCAGGCGGCACGTCCATGGCGCGCCACCTCAAATCTGCCGCCAGAGGCTCAGGAAAGCGCCGATTGCCGGTGCGGCAGATCTCAAGCCCTCTCGTGCGCGCCTGCCCGACGCCAATTCGGCCAGCGACTTTGCCTTCGACCGGCTCCCAACCGCCGTGGCTGCCATCCGGCCTCTATCACCTTACAGCAAGACGCAGGCGCACACAGTGACAAGGCGTTTGCCCAGCCCGCGAAGCTTACATCGTTTCGGGTGGCGATGGGATCAGGAAGCGGAGCCAGGGGAAGGAACAGCTGAGATTGTCCTGGAGCGGGCTCTGCGGTATTCCGGGGAAGGCGGCTGCCGTGTGGTGCCGGTCTTCGCTGACGGCGCAAGTGAGCTTTCCCTGCCGCTGGTGTGCAATTCGCCCGGATGAATCACTCTATTCGAGCGGTGAGGGGGGGGGTTGGGGGTGCCGCAGGCGACAGGCGACAGAATGCGGGCTGTCAGGCTGTCCGTGTGCAGCCAGAGAAGGGGTAGACCAGAGTCGCGTCCGGCGTCACCGTCATCTCTTCGGCCGGACTTCTTCATTAAGAGCACCTTCCATTTTTCGCGGCATCCGACTTCACTACCAGCCTCCGGATCTGGTCTTGCAAGGTATGGAATTTCATTACGGCGATCGCGCAGGGAAGTGCGATGGCGCAGACTCCACATTCACCCGGTGGACAGGCTCAAGTCGATGAAACGGTTCCGGACCATGTCCACACGACCGATTGACCCCCGCACATTGCCCTCGATGAAGTAATCGAAATCGTCCATGCCGAGCAGGAGGCGGAATTGTTCTGCAATGAACTGCCGCACCTTGGTCTCCGCCCGAAGGACTTCGTCAACGATTTCGGGTCTGCCATCGACGACCTGGAGGATGTCCTCAAGATCCCGGTTCGCAAAGAGGTCTGTCTCTCCGCGGCCGATATATGCTTCAAGCTTTGTTGCAATGAACAATTCGGGTGTCAGGATCCGGATGTTAAGTGCCTCGGTGAGCGCGCAGGGTACGGCGGTTGCGATCCCTTTGGCATACCAACGGTTGCTGAAGCCGAGAATTTTTGCGTCGTCCGGCATGAAGTCGACCTTGAGTTCGCCGAGGCGCATTCGGCAAATGACCGTATCGTCGTGGCTTCGGAAAATCCCCTGTCGCGAAGCGTGGCCTTCAGCTCTGTTCAATCGGAGTAACCGGCAAGGGCGACAATAAGATCCACGTCGTCTGTGGCCCGGAGCGTCCGCAGCCTGAGTTCATCGGTGATGAAAAGGACGGTCGTGCAACCGCCCACGAATACCAGGCGCTCGCGAAGATCGGCCCCAAGAGCCTCCGCGACTGTTTCCAGCATCCCGAGCAAGAGATCTTTCACGATCATCTCTTGAGCAACCTCTCAGAGAGTGTTTCGGCGGCAACTCGGAATTCGCGCGGGCCTCCGAGCCGGATCGCATCGATCAAAGCGAGGTATTCGTAGAGAAGCTCATCTTTACGAGCGGCATCTGGTACACTCCTGAAGAGCGGATGAACGCACTGGCCATTGATTTGCCCGTCAGAGGCTGGCCAGACGCAAGAGTCGTCTGAGCCGAGGAGCAATCGGCCTTTGAGCATGGGAGCGGCGAAGGCAGTGGGAATGCCCCGCGTGATTGCGCCGGGTCGGGCTGGGAAGACGAACCTGAGGCCATGAACGATGAAGCCATGGAGATAGCGGCGATTGGGCTTTGGACGTCCGGAACGGCGGTCCTTGATTGCCAGCCCTGCGGCAAGGCTGCGGTGGATCGAGGCGCTGATCTCTGTCTTGCTGATCCCAAGCTGCGCCTGAAGGCCACGCATGGAGTTTGCCCCGTCGCTCTCGAAGTTCCACCGGGGGTCGTTCGGGCACATCGCCTCCTGCGTCTGGAGGCTGATGAGTTTGAGCAGGATCACGACATCCTGGCTTCTCATACTGTCCATCGCAGTGTCCTTGGTCCGGGGACAGAGTGCAATGGGGTGATCGCCGACTCCTGTCAATACCTGGGCGCCGCTTCAGGCCCCGTTAGCCTCGTATGTCTTTGAAATTACGCCCGGAAGTAAGGCGCACCAAAGCGTCGCGTGTCGCAGCCGTCCCCTGTCCGCCGTCCGCGGACGAAGGACGACGCCAGACCTGCGACGGCTTGCGAAGCAAAGATGTTCAGCGGTCGGGATGGCGGAAACCGCACGCGACTTCAGGATCGCTCTACCACGGGGGCGGTTCGCTGAAGAAAGACAGGGCCACGGTTGCCAGCATGAAGATGGCCGAGGCGCCGACAGCCAGTGCGGTGCATTGTGGTTCATGATCCAGGCGAACAAGGGTGGCCCGGTGGTGGCGCCGGAATTGAAGCCGGCGCCATGACGCTGTTTGGGAACCCGCGAGCGCCAGCAGAGGGATCCGGAGCGGAGCCTACAGCGGCACAAGGGCGATCACGACCGCAATCGCCGCATGGATGGCAAAACGGAACGCGGCGACTGGCCATTATGGGTGGCTCAGTCGGCGACAAGGCCGCCGGCGAGAGCAGCTGCCGATTCCCGGTCGCAATCACAGATGCCCGGGGCGTCCGTTTGCCTGGAAGGCGTCAGTGCGTCATGCTCTGAATGTATTTACGGTACTCCGGGTCGGTCTCCATGCGATTGTTGCTCTCAATCATCCTCATGGCCAGCTGCAGCGCCCATTCGTCGCGTTCGCGGTGCCTCTCGGCCAGCGGCTTGGGCGTAGAAGCCGTCGGAGTAGCGTCCTTCATGGAATCCTGCTTCAAGTGCTGCTGCAAGTCTTTGTCGAATGTATTCACGGTTGCCTTCCTTTCCGAGTACGGGGATGGCTCCCCAGCCTTTATAAAGTTGCCGTTGCTCGGGCCGCGTGTTGTCGATCACCGTCAGCCTGACCGACTGGCCGAACCTCTCCTGTATCTGACGCAATGCCGCTGGCAGGTTCCCCTGGATGTCCGCCATGCCGGCAATGGATGCGCCACGTCCACTGTTCGGGTTCAGATAGCGGGAATTGGTGCGCTGCAGGGCGAGTTCGGGCGCGACGTGGACAGCCAGGATGACGACATCGAATCCTCTTTGCAGGGCCTGTTTGATTTTCTCCATGCCTGGCTCTGGTCGGCTCAGTTGGCCCTCGAACACCACAGCAGCTCGATTCTCGAAGGCTCCCACCACAGAAGAGGACTTGCCGGGTGCGATTATTTCTGTGGGTAAATTCGCCGCGATTCCGTTTTGTTCATGGTGCGATTCGGATCCGTTCCCCCATCGAGTCGCGAGCATCCATTGAAGTCGGTGGCTGACTGGACCTCT